>NZ_QAJQ01000027.1:0-189059 GCF_003852395.1 Pedobacter sp. KBW01 | reverse complement strand
GGTTTACAGCAGGAAATAATATTATAAGTAGTGGAATAGCTATGCAGATCAGGCGTCAAGAAGTATAATCATTATTTTATAGTTGAGATAAAATTACACCAAGAGGATCTAAAAACATGGGTACTGGTTATGACGGTCACATTTTATTATGTATAAAATGAACTCTCAGAATTTCTAAACAGATTTTGAATAAACTCATTTCATTTGGAAAGGACATAGTAATTAACAGAAAAACATGAGCCACGGCAAACGAGCTTTTAAATTCTGCTATGGAAAAGACTACTACTGTAGCTTTTGGCTAATAAAGGCAACTATTATTTTTGAGCCTTGTTGTAACTCCTCAAACATTTTTATAAGTTTGATTTATGCGTTTTAATATTGGCCTGGCGTTATTGGTTATTTTCATGGTATCGGCCTGCCGCAAAGGAGAACATATAACCACTGATCCAAACGCCAAACTAAACATTTCTAATCTCGAAATTTTATTTGATACCATTTTTACTTCGGTAGGATCGGTAACGAAAAGAATAAAAATTGCCAATAAAAATAATGACGCGGTTAAAATATCTGAAATAAAACTAGCGGGAGGTAATACTTCTGCTTTCAGCATTAATATTAATGGGGAAAACCTGTTAAATAAAAATGACCTGATTTTAAATGGCCAGGATTCGATTAACCTTTTTGTAAAGGTTACCATTAATCCCAATGTCCAGAACCTGGCGTTTTTAGTGCAGGATTCGATTATTTTAAACACCAATGGAAACAGGCAGGTGGTACAGCTTTTGGCTTACGGCCAGAATGCCATATTTATAAACAACGCGGTTATTGGCACCAATACGATTTGGGCAAAAGCATTGCCTTATATTATTAATGGTTCGCTCACCGTTAAAAACGGTAATTCGCTTACCATCCAACCCGGTACCAAAATTTATTTTCATAAAGATGCCAACCTAAACGTAGAAGGCACACTCACTGTTAACGGAACGGTTAACGAGCCAGTAATGTTTTGCAGCGATAGGCTGGAAAAATTATATCATGACGAACCCGGACAATGGAAAGGAATTTTTATCAAAAGAAATGGAAATGGCCTAATCAAACATGCTATTATCAAAAATGCATCGGTAGGTATCACCTCCGATTCCTTATCCCTAAACTCGAACCCAAAATTGATTTTAAGCAGCAGTATTATTAAAAACATGCAGGTTGCAGCATATATAGGTTACCATTCGGAGCTTTTGGCATTTAACAACCTCCTATATAATTGCGGCAATTACCTTATTTATGCCGTAGGTGGCGGAAATTATAACCTCAAACACAATACTTTTGCAGGCTATAACCTCAATTTTCCACGAAAGACAGCAGCTTTAAGCTTTTCCGATTATTTATCCACTAATGCTTATAATAAACTTCAGTTAGATTTAGCCAATAATATCATCTGGGGCAGTTTAACTAACGAGCTCGATATCCAAAGAAAAACTTCGGCAGTTGTACAGCTTAATTTATGGAACAATTTAATCAGAACCACCAACATCAGCTACAACAATAACGGCAACATTTTAAACACGGATCCACTTTTTGTTGATAAGGCATTAGAGAATTTTGAAATGCAAGCCAATAGCCCCACTATAAAAAAGGGTAAAGATTTAAACGCAGATCCCTACTTCAGTAGTTATCTGAATAAAGACCTTAAAGAAAATTCAAGATTTTTCCCCTCAACCTTAGGCTGTTACGAAAAATAATTACTTTTTTTTCACCTCGCAGAAAACAATTTGGCATAAATTCTCGTTTATATATTCGAGAGCGTTAATTTAGATGGTAAGGGTCGATATTTCACATAAGAATATCGGCCCTTTACTTTTTACTGCTTTTTATGTTTGAATAAGATTCAAGTTTACTTGCATTAAAACAAAAAAGCCCTTAACAATTTAGTCCTACACTGCCTATAAAAAGAAAGAGCCTTGCACATTATGCAAGGCTCTTTTTAGAAAAACGCTTTGAAGCGCTATATTATTTATACAATGGAAATGCGCTAACCAGGCTAATTACCTCAGCTTTTACAGCATTAATATTGGCTTCATCGTCAGGGTTTGTTAATACCTGATCAATTAAATCAACAATTTTCTCCATTTCAGCTTCTTTTAAACCTCTTGTAGTGATTGCCGCAGTACCTACGCGGATACCTGAGGTTACAAATGGCGATTTATCATCAAATGGCACCATGTTTTTGTTTACCGTAATTTCAGCTCTTTCTAAAGCATTTTCAGCAACTTTACCGGTAATGTTTTTATTGCGAAGATCGATTAACATTAAGTGGTTATCAGTACCGCCTGAAATAATTCCGTATCCTTTAGCCACAAATGCTTTGGCCATAGCTTGTGCATTGGCAGCAACTTGTTTTATATAAGTTCCATACTCCTCACTCAAAGCCTCACCAAAAGCGATTGCTTTAGCAGCAATAATGTGCTCTAACGGACCACCTTGCGTACCTGGGAAAACAGCCATATCCAATAAGTTGCTCATCATACGGATTTCGCCTTTAGGTGTTTTTAATCCCCATGGGTTTTCGAAATCCTGTCCCATCATAATCATACCACCACGTGGGCCACGTAAAGTTTTGTGGGTAGTAGTAGTTACAATATGGCAATGTGGAAGTGGGTTAGCCAACAAACCTTTGGCAATTAAACCAGCAGGGTGAGAAATATCAGCTAAAACCAAAGCACCGATTTTATCGGCTACCGAACGGATAAAAGCATAATCCCACTCGCGCGAGTAAGCAGATGCACCGCAGATAATTAATTTTGGTTTTTCTGCTAAAGCAACTTCTTCTAATTTTTTATAATCGATTAATCCGGTTTCTTTTTCAACACCATAAAATAATGGCTGATATAATTTACCAGAAAAGTTTACCGGCGAACCGTGAGTTAAGTGCCCCCCGTGAGAAAGATCAAAACCTAATATTTTATCGCCTGGCTGAAGAATAGCAAGCATAACCGCCGCATTGGCCTGCGCACCAGAGTGTGGCTGAACGTTAACCCATGCTGCACCAAATAATTGTTTTGCCCTATCGATAGCAATTTGCTCTACTACATCTACTACCTGGCAACCACCATAGTAACGTTTCCCTGGTAAACCTTCAGCATATTTATTGGTTAATACCGAACCAGCAGCTTCCATTACCTGCTTGCTTACAAAGTTTTCTGATGCAATAAGCTCTAAACCATGCTCCTGGCGGTTTAACTCCTTATCAATAAGTTCAAAAATTTGGTTGTCGCGTGTCATCGTTATATTAGGTTTGTATTTTTTTTGCAAAAGTAAGAAATTCAAAGCTAATTTAAGCGGTATTACGATAATGCTTTCACATTAAAGTTGTTAAAGCCGCTTCCAATGGTTATCTCTACGATTTGTTGTTGCAACATTTCTAAAATAGCCAGGAAATTGTACACGAAATGCACCTTATTTTCTGAATTTTTAAGCACCAGGGCAAAATCTATCTGCTTATTGATATCTAACAGATTGGCGATAAAATGTTTTTGCTGTTCAATAGTATAAGGATATTGAACTACGGTATGTTTAACCTCTTCGCTCCGCAGTTCATACTTCTGCATGGTTCGATGATAAACAGTTAAAAGTTTATATAAATCGAGTGAGAGGAGTTCGTCCTGATGAGTTGATGATGCAGCCGCCAGGCCTAAGTCGAAAGCAATGTTGCCCCGTTGGTCTTGTTTCATCCGGCCATCTTCCAAAACTTTCATTTCTTCGGCAGCCGATTTAAACTGTTTGTAAGCTATAAGTCGGGCGATCAGGTCTTGTTCAGCATTAATTTCGTTTCCGGCCTCATCAATCTCAATCCTGGGCAAAAGCATTTTCGATTTAATGCGCATTAAAGTTGCTGCAACAAGAATAAACTCACTGGCTACCTCTACATTTAGCGCCAATAACTGATGGATATAGGCCAGGAAATCGTTAGTAATCTTGGCAATCTCCACATCCTGAATATTGAGTTCATCGCGTTCAATAAAGAACAACAACAAATCGAAGGGGCCTTCGAAAACCGGAAGTTTTATTTCAAAATTCTCTGCCTGCATGCGTAGGGGCAAACATAACGAAAATTTTTAGGTCCTAACAGTCTAACCCCAATTCAAAAAGCTCTACACTTAGTACTAGCTGCTCTTCATCAAAGGCCAAATGCTAAACCTTTACCCACCAGCGCTAATCACCTAGGCACTAACCGCTTAATCATCAATAATAAACCGTTATTTTTCTCTTCTATATTAAAACAAATTTACCTTACTTTGTATCTTGTTTTTTACCATAAATTCCGAATGCAAGTAAAAGCTGGCCCCCTGCTTTCAAAAATCAACTATCCCGCTGATTTAAAGCAATATAACGAGTCTGACTTAGAACAAATAAGTCAGGAATTACGACAATACATTATCGATGTAGTGAGTGTGAATGGTGGCCATTTTGGTGCCAGTTTAGGTGTTGTCGAACTCACAGTAGCACTACATTACGCACTAAATACACCATATGATAAATTGGTTTGGGACGTAGGTCACCAGGCTTACGGCCATAAAATACTTACCGGCCGCAGAGATTTATTCCACACCAACCGTGTATACGGTGGTATTAGTGGTTTCCCAAAAATTTCTGAAAGTGAGTACGATACCTTTGGTGTGGGCCACTCATCTACCTCTATATCTGCAGCTTTGGGTATGGCTGTTGCCTCGCAATTAAAAGGCGAAACCGATAGGCAGCATGTTGCTGTAATTGGCGATGGCGCAATGACAGCGGGTTTAGCTTTTGAAGGCTTAAACCATGCGGGGATCGAAAACAGCAATGTATTGGTTATCTTAAATGATAACTGTATGTCTATCGACCCGAATGTTGGTGCACTGAAAGAGTATCTAACCAGCATCACCATTTCAAAATCATACAACCGCTTTCGCGATGATATTTCACATGTGCTTGCCGGGCTTTCTAAACTTGGCCCTAATGCACACAAGTATGTAAAGAAAATAGAGAAAAGCATTAAAGGTACCCTGCTTAAACAGAGTAATTTATTCGAAGCTTTAAATTTCAGGTATTTTGGTCCGGTAGATGGTCATGATGTGAAACGTTTGGCACAGGTTATAAAAGACCTTTCTGCAATTCCGGGCCCGAAATTGTTACACTGTGTTACAGTAAAAGGTAAAGGTTTTGCATTGGCCGAAAAAGACCAAACCAAATGGCACGCACCAGGCCTTTTCGATAAGATTACCGGAGAAATTAAAAAAAGTACTCCAGATAAACCACAGCCGCCCAAATACCAGGATGTTTTTGGGCATACCATGGTCGAACTGGCCGAGGCAAACGATAAAATTGTGGGAATTACGCCTGCCATGCCTTCAGGCTCATCATTAAACATCATGATGAAAGCCATGCCAAAGCGCGCCTTTGATGTGGGCATAGCCGAACAGCATGCCGTAACTTTCTCGGCAGGTTTAGCAGCACAAGGGTTGGTTCCTTTTTGTAACATCTATTCCAGCTTTATGCAAAGGGCGTACGATCAGGTAATTCACGATGTCGCCATCCAAAAACTGAATGTTGTTTTTTGCCTGGATAGGGCAGGTTTAGCGGGTGCTGATGGCGCAACTCACCATGGCGCTTACGATATTGCCTATATGCGTTGTATTCCAAACCTGGTGGTTTCTTCGCCTATGAACGAAGAAGAATTGCGCAATCTGATGTTTACGGCGCAACAAGAAAACATCGGTCCTTTCGTAATTCGCTACCCACGCGGTAATGGCGTAATGCCCGATTGGAAAAGACCGTTTAAAGCATTGGAGATTGGCAAAGGCCGTAAAATATGTGATGGAGAAGACGTTGCACTCCTTACCATTGGTCATGTGGGCAACTTCGCAGTTGAGGCTCGTGCTGAACTGAATACCGAAGGATTTTACCCTGCACACTACGATTTACGTTTTGTTAAACCTTTAGATGAACAGATGCTGCATGAGGTATTTGCTAAATATAAACATGTAATTACGGTAGAAGATGGTTCGCTTCAGGGCGGTGTAGGTTCTGCTGTTTTAGAATTTATGGCCGATCATGGTTACCATGCCAACGTAATCCGCTTAGGTATTCCCGATCAGTTTGTTGAACATGGCGAACAGCCCGAACTTTGGGCCGAATGTGGCTACGATAAAAATGCAATTGTACAAGCAGTAAGAAAAGTGGCTGTAAAAAGAACAACCGATAGTATGGCTGGTTAAGAGCAAAATACTTCAATATTATTATAAATCCCATTGCAAAAAATGCAACGGGATTTTTTTATGCTCATAGTTTCTTCTATATAGAAAATAAAGCTTTAGAGGATAATTGAAGTACTTAACTCGTATGATCAGCTTCACTAATATTGTAAACGCATGTGAAGCGCGTAACAATTACGCTACCATAATTAACGAAACAATACTAAACAAACGTTTGATTTATTATATTAGCAGCCTAATTAAAATCTAAATTTATTATGTGTGGAATAGTAGGCTACATAGGCTTTAGAGAAGCCTGGCCAATTGTATTAAAAGGTCTTAAAAGATTAGAGTATCGCGGTTATGATAGCGCTGGCATTGCATTAATGAATGATAATGGGCAGCATATTTACAAAAAGGCTGGTAAAGTGGCTGTTTTGGAAGAATTTGCAGCAGCACAGGATAAATCTGGCACTATCGGAATAGGCCATACTCGCTGGGCAACACATGGTGTGCCGTCTGACCGGAATTCGCATCCTCATACCTCAAACAACAATAAACTTTCTATCATACACAACGGTATTATCGAAAACTACGCCACCCTAAAAGAAGAATTATTGGAGCGTGGCCATGAGTTTAAAAGCGATACCGATACAGAGGTACTCATCCATCTGATTGAAGAAATCCAGAAGATTGAGCAAATAGACCTGATGGAAGCTGTACGTTTGGCACTCCAGGAAGTGAGTGGTGCCTATGCCATCGTAATTATGGATAGGGAAAATCCCGATCGCTTAATTGCTGCACGTAAAGGAAGCCCGATGGTTATTGGCGTTGGCGCAGGCGAATATTTTATCGCATCAGATGCTACGCCCATTATCGAATATACCAAAAATGTAATCTACCTGAAAGATGGCGAAATTGCATTAATTACTAAAAATGATCTTTTAATTAAGCAGCTCGATAATGTAGTGCAAACCCCATTAATTCAGGAACTGGAACTGAAACTGGAGATGCTGGAGAAAGGTGGCTTCGATCACTTCATGCTAAAAGAAATATACGAACAGCCAAGATCGATAAAAGATTGTATGCGCGGGCGTATCTACCCCGAAGAAGGTAAAGTTCAGTTGGGCGGAATCAAAGAATTCGCAGAGAAGTTAAAAAATATAGATCGGATCATCATTGTAGCTTGCGGTACGTCATGGCATGCCGGTTTGGTAGGGGAATACCTGATTGAAGAATATGCCCGTATCCCGGTTGAGGTAGAGTATGCATCAGAGTTCAGGTACCGCAACCCAATTATTACTGAAAAAGATGTGGTAATTGCGATCTCACAATCAGGCGAAACTGCTGATACCATGGCCGCTATCGAAATGGCCAAAGAGCGTGGAGCAACCATTTTTGGTATCTGTAATGTAGCTGGCGCATCTATCCCACGCTTAACACATGCTGGTGTTTATACACATGCCGGCCCCGAGATTGGTGTAGCTTCTACAAAAGCGTTTACCGCACAGGTAACTGTCCTAACTTTAATGGCCTTTTACATGGCACAGCAAAAAGGCTCAATTACTACTTCCAAATTAATTGAGCTATTAACCGAACTAGACCACATTCCTGAAAAAATTCAGATTGCATTGGAATCGAATGAGTTAATCAAAGAAGTCGCCGAAAAAATTAAAGATTCAACAAACTGCTTATTCCTGGGCCGTGGCAGTGGTTTCCCTGTGGCACTGGAAGGCGCACTAAAACTAAAGGAAATTTCCTATATCCACGCAGAGGGCTATCCCGCGGCCGAAATGAAACACGGCCCAATTGCCCTTATTGACGAAGAAATGCCGGTGGTATTTATTGCTACCCAAAATTCATCTTACGAAAAGGTAATCAGCAACATTCAGGAAGTAAAAGCCCGTAAAGGTAAAGTAATTGCAATAGTAACAGAAGGCGATACTGAAGTGAAGAAAATGGCCGACTACTGTATCGAGATCCCTGATGCCAACGAAGCTTTCTTACCACTATTAGCGACCATACCACTTCAGCTACTTTCTTACCACATTGCGGTAATGAGGGGCTGTAATGTAGACCAACCAAGAAATTTGGCTAAATCGGTAACAGTTGAATAGTTAAAAAAGAAAGCGCTGATTTAAAAAATCAGCGCTTTCTTTTTATTTAGCAGGTATCAAACCTTTTTCTATACACCTATAATAGCAATCGACTTTAAAACCTGATAAATCCACTTCAATTTTAAAACAATTTTATCTTTCATATGTTTAACATCGCAAACAAGGTTTTGTTTGCGAATAAAATGAACTAAATTATGACTGCTATTAGAAAAACGATTGTATTTAGTAAACTTATTTTCAATTTTGTTGGTTACATGGTTAACCAATTTAGAGGTAAATAAAAGATTAGCTATGGCCTAATCAAATTAACACTTCATCGAAATATTTATCACGGTTAAAAATCGTGATAAATATTTCTAAACGAACTTCTCAAACCAATGGTTAACAAACCAGTTTTATTTAAACCCAATTCGTTGCTTTCTCTCCTATAAGTACCGGCAACTTCTATCCTTAAATTATATTTCGGATTTAGCAAATAAGCTACCTGCCCCTTTACATAATACAAATCGGTACCAATGCCTTGTCCAACATGGCTACCATACTGCACAGATCTGGTATTGTAACCTTTAAATATGTCTCCACCATAATTCATACCAGCAGGATCTAAACCATACCGCGAATACAATGCTTGCCCCTGTAAGTCAAATCTTTTGTAGCTATAATTTAAAATTCCTAAAAACTCCCTGAAGTTTGCGCCGCGAGGGTGCGCTAATGATTGATTATAATTAGCATAATTCGATATCCTATCGAAATGCGCATAAGTATATGGCCTTGCAGTATTAAATTCGGCAAGGTAATTTAAACCTTGTACTTTGAATAAATCCGATCCGCGTACACCGAACTGAACGGCAAATTTATTGGCCCAATACCCGTTTCCTTTAAAAAATTCCTTAGCAGTAAATTCATCAAACATAAACTGTCCATATAAGGCTGTTTTATCTAATATCTCATACTTTAAGTTAATACCAAGCCGCATTTTATCAGGAGAGGTAGTATTGGTGCTTTCAACAGGACGCAAGAACATAAACGGGTGGATATAGTTGAAATCAAATCCGCGTTTTCCCTCTACCTCAGCATCTGCCCAGGTTATTGCCTGAAAAAAACCTACTGAAAAACGTTTTGTAGCATTCCAGTCCACATAATGCGCAGCCATCCACTTTCCTCTATCTCCTAATCTTCTATCTGTAGTAAGCTTTTCTGCCCCCGGGTCCAACATATAGGCAAATATAGTTTGATATTGTACGCTACCTAAAGTTGCACGTACTCTGAAAAAAGAATAATTAGATGATACATCCGATAATAACATCGAACGGTATCCATCACCTATAAAGTTCTTGTCGTAGCCTAAAGCAAAATTCAAATGTTTATTCGGCGCATAAGATAAAAGTGCCGTTACGTAAGACCAGTCTTGTTTGTCTGCTCCTAATTTACCATAACCTTGCCCCGGCACAACTTGGTTGGCTACAATAAAATTATTTACATAATTAGCAAATTTTCCTTGATTTTCGAAACCGTTTAAATAGAAAGAAAATTGCTTACCAACATTACCACCAACCTGAAAGCCCCTAGTGTTTAACCAGGTTGTCCGATCACCGGCAACATCGCGGCCAATTTGAAAATCAGGCAAAAAGTCGGCATAAATGTTATAATCTTCATTCTTAAATTGTAAAAGATGCTCTTGAAATAATTTACGATACACCCAGCTTCTTTTGTTCAAACTATCGGCACCAGCATTCATTAGCGAATCGTATTGCTTTTGCAAAGCAATATCGTCAGCATAAAATCCTTTAATAGCCGAATGAAATTTTGATTGCCGGTCGTAAACAGAAGAATTTAATTTTTGATAAAACTGAAAATCGTAGGGAATAATATTATTTGGAGTAGGATTTTGTGCTTTCGTATTTAAAGCAAAAATGGCCATACAGGCCACAAAAAGGATTTTTTTCGTCATTTTCTAATCGTTAATAATTTGATCTAATTCTTCAAATACCGAATTTTTACTTTTGAATTCCGGGACAAGCTTTTTCATATTAATTACTACCTGTCGGTCATTACCAGATTTAGCAGATGCAACCAGTTCGTAAATCTGTTTTTCCACATCAGCAAATACATATTCCCTCACTTTTCCAATCATAATTTTTTCATGGTGCGTTGGCATCGTGTTCTCGTTATCGTTAAGGAGTTCTTCATACAGCTTTTCTCCTGGTCGCAAACCTGAATATTCGATCTTAACATCCACATTGGGTTCTAAGCCAGCTAATCTGATCATTTTTTTGGCCAGTTCCACAATTTTAACAGACTTGCCCATATCGAAAACGAAAATCTCTCCACCCTTGCCCATACAGCCGGCTTCCAATACCAAACGGCACGCCTCTGGTATGGTCATAAAGTAACGGGTAATTTCAGGGTGGGTAACCGTAAGCGGCCCTCCTTTTTCAATCTGTTGCCTGAATCTTGGAATTACAGATCCATTTGAGCCCAACACATTTCCAAACCTAGTGGTGATAAATTTGGTTATGGGTTTAACATTTAGTTCGTTTATATATTGCAACCCATTGCTAAAAATAAAACCTTCTGTACTTAACGAATTATTTAAAGATTGAACATAAATTTCTGCGATCCTTTTTGATGCACCCATAATATTTGTAGGGTTTACAGCCTTATCTGTCGAAATCATTACAAATTTCTGAACACCATGTTTAACCGCTTTATCGGCAATAGTTTTCGTGCCCAAAACATTAGCCTTAATTGCCTCTGCCGGGTTGTCCTCCATCAAAGGCACATGTTTATAAGCAGCAGCATGATAAACATAATGTGGCTTATAAGTATCAAACAATTTATCCATGCGCTGCTCATCTCTAACATCTCCTACAAAAGCATGAAAATTCTTATTCTTATTGTTTTCTTCTAATTCAAGATACAACTCGTGTAACGCAGTTTCAGATTGATCGCAAAGAATAATCAAGCCCACATCGAATTTAGATAGTTGCCGCACAATTTCACTACCGATAGATCCGGCCGCCCCAGTAATTAAAATGCGCTTTGTATTAAGCATTTCGCCAATCCCCTCAATATCAATTTTGATCGACTTGCGGTTCAATAAATCTTCGATATTTAATTTCTGGATCTGTGCAGGTTTTAACTGACCGTTGGTCCAGACATCAAGTGGAGGAATATTTAAAACTTTAATATCGTTCTCTAAACATAAATCTACAATCGCATCTTTCTTATCATCTGGGATAGTGTAAGAAGCAAAGATAATTTCATCCAGCTCATGCTCGCCAATCAGATAGGCCAGGTTCGCAGCGTCTAAAATCTTCACCCCATCTATAGTTTTACCCACTTTACGTTGGTCATCATCAACAAAGGCGACTATATTTTTATTTACACTGCCGTCATGATCGAACGTTCGCTTCGTAGCCAAGCCAGCTTCACCAGCACCATAAATAATTACTTTCTTCTTATCCAAATTAAGGTTTTTCACGTAGATGAAAAAGTATTTAATCAGCACACGATAAGTCATCAATAGTAAAAAGCTGGCTAAACCATTTGTGATTAGAATAGTAAAAGAAACTAAAGGATATTGAAAAAAAGTAATCGAAATTAAATTTAAAACAAAGAAAGTCCCATTACCAATAATAACCGATAACAGAATCCTGAATGAATCCTGGGCACTGGTATACCGAATAATGCCCGTAAAAGTCTTAACATGAAAAAAAACCGCAATATTTATGGCACCAATGATCAGAAGATTTCTGGCCAACTCGGGTAATTCGATCGCTGTTAAATCTAAATTATGCTTAAGCGAGTAAGCAAATATTAAAGAACAGGTGCATATGGTCAAATCCAATAAGAAAATGACCCAGCGGGGAACAATATTAATTTGTGTAAACAAAATACAATAGGCTAAATTTTAGTAAAGGTATGGATAATTTGCTAAATCCATTCTTATCTATCAAATAACATGCCCGACTTATATGTAATGCTAATAATTTATACTTTTAATTACCTCAATAACCTTAAATAAGTCGGTGTCTTCAAGATTTGATCCCGATGGCAGGCATAATCCATTTTTAAATAAATCTTCGGAAACACCATTACCATAATAGGGGGCATCTTTAAAAACAGGTTGCAAATGCATGGGTTTCCATAATGGTCTGCTTTCTATATTTTCCAACAACAGTGAGGTGTAAATGTCTTTTTTACTGAAGTTACTATCACTCCTATCTACGTAGATTGTACTCAACCACCTATTCGAATAAAACTCTTTAGGCTCTTCTAAAAAAGATATATTTTCATTACCTGCTAGCGATTTTCTATAATATTCAAAATTCGATCGCCTTTTTTCAACCCGGTCATTCAAAACTTCCATTTGTCCCCGACCTATGCCCGCACATATATTACTCATCCTATAATTGTATCCAATTTTACTATGTTCATAGTGATGAGCCTTGTCTCTTGCCTGAGTAGCTAAAAACCGTGCTTCATTGATATATTCTTCCGAATCCGAAATTAACGCACCACCACCAGAAGTTGTAATAATTTTATTTCCGTTAAATGATAAAATGCCAAAAAGGCCAAAGGTCCCCATTTTTTTACCTTCTATATTAGACCCAAGTGCTTCTGCTGCATCTTCAATAACTGGTATTTCAAATTCATTGGCTATTTCCATTATTTCAATCATTTTTGCAGGCATACCATACAAATGGACCGGAATGATGGCCTTTGGCTTTTTACCTTTTGCCAAGCGATCAACAATACATTCTCTCAGTAAATCAGGGCACATGTTCCAGGTATCCCTTTCACTATCAACAAAAATAGGAGTAGCTCCTACATAGGCAATTGGATTGGCGCTTGCAGCAAATGTCATTGACTGACAAATTACTTCATCACCAGGCTCTACGCCAAGCATTACTAAGGCTAAGTGAATAGCTCCCGTACCAGAACTCAAAGCTGCGGCATATTTTGATCCAGTATAATGACAAAGGTCACCTTCAAATCCATCAACATTTGGCCCTAATGGCGCTATCCAATTAGTCTCAAATGCTTCATTAACATATTTTTGTTCTGTGCCTCCCATATGAGGAGAAGACAACCATATTCTATTCTTCATTATTATTATTATACTTTATCAGTTTACCGGGAACTCCAACAATTACGCCATAATCTGGAACATCCCTAATTATTACACTACCAGCGCCGATAGTTGCCCACTTCCCAATTTTTATCCCTTGAATAATACTTGCGCCAATTCCTATTTGAGCTCCTTCCATAACAGTTACATTTCCTGCCAGAGCTACATTAGGTGATATGTGCACATAATCCCCTATAACACAATCATGATCAATTGAAGCATTAGTATTTACTATAACATGAACTCCAATACCAACATCTGCATTTATAGTCGCTCCTGAGTTTATAATGGTACCATTACCAATGGTAACATATTTAGAAATATTTGCCTTTGGATGGCATATCGTAGCGAAAGGTGTGCCAAAAAAAATATCAGCAATTTTTTTCCTCACAACATTATTCCCTATTGCGATTAAGCAATCATTATTGCTATAATTCTTAAAATCAAAAATCTTTCCATTTATAGGATAACCCAATATTGCCTTTCTATTTACATCATCGTCCCAAACAGCTTCAATTGAAATTTTGAGTTCTTCCAGAATGTCAATAATAATTTTTGCGTGACCACTTGCTCCGATAATATTCATCTAGTTTCCCTCAAATTTTTCCATTGTTAATGAGGTGTCTGAAGATATACCCTCTTTTACAATTACCTTTTTAAGTGTTAAGCAAATAATTTTCAAATCTAATGAAAAATTCAAATGATCTACATACCATACATCTAAGCTAAATTTTTGCCCCCAGCTTATTGCATTCCTACCATTTACTTGTGCCCATCCGGTAATACCAGGTTTCACATTGTGCCTTGTATTTTGTATCTCACTATAAAGTGGTAAATATTCTGGTAATAGTGGTCGAGGGCCAACAATACTCATATCCCCAACGATCACATTCAAAAGTTGAGGTATTTCATCTAATGAAGTTTTTCTTACAAATAGGCCAATTTTTGTTAAACGTAAATGATCGGCCAAAAGTTCTCCGTCATTCCCCCGTTTATCATTCATTGTTTTAAACTTAATAATCTTAAAAAGTCTACCATTTTTCCCAGGGCGGCTTTGAAAGAAGAAGGGCTTTCCATCATTTGCAATAAAAAGCAGAAAGCAAACTATTAAAAAAATTGGCGATAAAATAATAAAACCTACTAACGCCAAACTAAGATCGATTAACGGTTTGAAGAGGGCCTTATACATTTTTTATTCCTTTTAAGTAAACAAGGTACTTATTAGCTAAAACTTTTCTATCAAAATTATTTTTAGCAAATTGATAGCCTGCCTCACCTTGTCTCGCTATCAACTCCTGATTCTTCTGATAATAAAGGACCTTATCAGCAAAATCTCTAGGGCGTTCAGGCTCAACAAATATACCTGCATTTGCCTCTTCAACCAACTCTCTTGAAACACCATCTATAGCCATAAAAATTGGTTTTTTGCAAGCCATGTAATCAAATGTTTTATTAGAGTAAACGGTTTTAAATGTATCTACTCTTTTTAAAACTGACGCTCCCATATCAGAGGCAAAAATATATTTAAATACATCTGCCTTTGGAACAGGATCAAGAAACGTTACATTCGATAGATTCATTTGTTCCGAAAGCGAAATCAATTGCTTCTTTTGCATGCCTTGACCGATCAATACAAATTGTATATTTGTATCCCTTAACAGATCAGCAGCTTCTAAAATTTGATCCAAATGATTAGCAACACCGTGTGCACCAACATAGGTAATCACAAATTTATCCGTCCAACCTCTTTCTACCCTAAAATTTTTAACATCAAAATTATTAATTAAATGATCAGACAAACTAAAGTCTGCAGCATTTGGAATAAATATAATTTTGTCAGCAGGGACATGCTTATGCTCGATCAAAACTTTTCTGAAAGCAGGGGTAAGGACATTTATTAACTTCGCCTTTCGATAAATGAAAGCCTCTAAGGCGTAAGCTAGTTTTATTATAAGTTTATTCGTTACAACTCCAGTATCAATAGCAGATTCAGGCCAAAGATCTCTGATCTCAAAAACCATTGGCACTCTTTTAATTCGAGATATTAAATAACCCGAAATACCTATAAAAAGTGGCGGAGAGGTTACAACTACAACATCATATTTCCCACTTATTTTAAAAAGCCCCACCCAAAGGCTCGAAAATACAAAAGAAAAATATCCCCACAAACGGCCAATAAATCCTGCGTTATATTTTTCTGAAACATGTGCTCGCCAAACATCTACATCTCCCTGTCTATTTTTCTTAAAATAAGATCCTTTATATTCTGGCCTTTTCTCACTTCCGTTTGGATGCACCATGCCAGCAATTACAGTAATTTCATGTTCCTCAGCCGACCAGCTTTTTGTAATTTCATTCCATCTTGACCCACCTGGATCATCCTCTTCTAAAAAATACTGGTGGAGTAATAATATTCTCATTTATCCTAATTTATTGATATTATAGTTTTTATAACATTACCCGAAGTGGTAAAAGTAAGTTGGGAGCATTCTTCTTTCTGTCCATAAAATATAGAATTGTAACCGATTTCCTTTTGCTGAACAAGATTTTTATACTGATCATCATGTGCTTCAATATGCAATAATTCAGGATAACTGGTATGCCACAATTGTTTCATCTTCAATCCAGCTGGTTTATTGATGATCACATCTTCAATTTCCCACTTTTTCAAATTTTTATGGAAAATTATTGTTCTTTTATGTTTAATATTTTCACCTAAATGCAAAAAAGCCTTAATCACGCCTTCGAAAAAAAATTGATCATTTGCTTCAGATATTGAAGTACTTTCACTTTGGGTCCAATTATACCAAATAAATCTAGCCCCTTTATCCATTTGATCATAATCTTCTAGCATCACTGTGTTATGAGAGGCAGATCCCATAAAGTATTTTAGAACATCCGAACTTGCGTTGTATTTATAACTCCCTCCATCATGCAAAAGATTTATACCATTATGCCAGAGGTCGAAATGCAAGTTATCTGCCTGAGAGGGTCGATCTTTATGATTTCCGCATCTGATAAATGCAAAACTATCTTCTAATCTATAGCTAAAATAACCTCCATTTTTGAAGGCATTAACGCCCATCTTAATATCAACGTAGTCTACATTACGTGTATCCTTAATACCGTACCATAACCTGTCTTCACATTTATCTAAAGGCCAATTTAAGGAAAGCGCGTTGCACAAGGCCTCTAATTGTGGTCGATAATCTCTGTAATGATGATCGCTCAATTTAAAAAATAAAGCTCCGTCGTTCGCACCATAATTTGGCAACCAGCCAGATTTGATATCGATAGCATTAATCAGGAAGTAGAAACTTGATTCCGCTCGCTTGTAAACAACAGGAGCAAATTGTTCGCCATTATTCTTTGAAATCGTGATTGCCCAAGTTAATAATTGCACAACAACACGATGATAATTCATAGAAAACTGCAAAAACGTACCGTCTTCATAAATTTGATAGGCAATTTCTTGCTCAAACCATTTTTTACCATTGGTTTTCCATTTCGCAGCAGTAGGAAATTTTGGAAACAGCAATCCTGACAGGTACAATAACAAGGTTTCGGTAATGGCATGATTATTTCTAACTGCAATTCTTGAAAAATTAATATTTTGGTATACATGTTCAACCTGCCAATAAATATAATGTTGTATGCGCTCGAACAGTTCGTTAGTGAGGTTTTCTGAATTCTGGTAATAATAAAGAGCAAAAGTCCAGTTCATTACACGCAGCGAAATTTCCTGGCTACATTTATAATTGGGTCCTTGGTTGATTGGATTTGCATCCATCCAGCTTTCAATTTCAGAAAATACTCTAGCTGAGCAATCTATTCCTGCCCGTTGATCATATCGAATGATGGTATAAAGATGCGAAAAGCGTGAAGGCTCCCACACAAATTTAATATCGCCAACTTTAGGGTCGTAATCGTTGATATCTAGCCAATGAAGTTTTGAATTATACTTATGCTCTGTTGAAGGGTTCGTAATCCAATCATAATCTTTTCCCAAATCAAAATCCAATCCAGAAAAAAATGGGTAGATATACTGGTCGAGTTTGTTATAATCAGCTTTTAGTTTCTCAGACAATGGTAAATCAATGGCCAATGTCTCTTTGCTTTCAAAGAAAAACTTCGCTTGGTTTTCTTTCCAGCTTTGTAACGAGTAATAAGTTTTAGGAGTTGGGTTTGTTGGAAATTTACTTTTAAGAAGTCCTGTTCGTTTTTTCAGTTCAAAACCTGCTCTAAAGATGATATATCTCCAGCCCATATTATTAATCAATTGAACAACTTTCTTAAGTTTAGCTATCATCCTTACCGGCAATTATCCTTTGATTCCAATTTCTAATAAATGTGCAACAATTCTAACCGCTGTATTTCCGTCCCACAATTCGGGTATGCCACCTTTTTTCCACTCGCCTTTAAAAAGTTTACCAAATGCAGGAGCAATTGCTTTAGGATCTGTTCCGATCAATTCGTTTGTACCTACGGTTATGGTTTCTGGTCGTTCAGTATTATCTCTTAACGTAACGCAAGGTACGCCCATCACAGTTGTTTCTTCTGTAATGCCACCCGAATCAGTTACAACCAATTTGGCACGTTCAACCAAATAGTTAAATTCTAAGTAGCTCAATGGCTCGATAAAATGCAAATTTGGAGCATAAATGCCTAAACCCTGTAGATTTTTAGCTGTACGCGGATGAACAGGAAAAATAATGGGAACGCCATTGCTGTTCGCGATAATTTCGTTCATCAACAATTTTAAATTCTGCTCTTGGTCTACATTCGCAGGGCGATGAAGGGTTAAAACCAAATATCCCTTTTCAGTTAAATTTGCTTCGTTCCAAATTGGAGGTGCGGTAAATCTATTTCTGTTTTTCAACAAAGTATCGATCATTGTATTTCCAACAAAAAAGATCCTATCGTCTGCAATTCCAGTTTCCTTTAGGTTTTTATTGGCAAATGCCGATGTAGTGAAAAAGTAGTTAGTAATACTATCGGTTACCAAACGGTTGATTTCTTCTGGCATTGTCCAATCATTTGAACGAATACCAGCTTCAACGTGTACAACAGGCGTTTTAAGCTTCTGAGCAGTAATTGCACAAGCCATTGTTGAAGTTACATCGCCAACCACCAATACCAAATCTGTTGGGTTAGCCAACAGTTCTTGCTCAAACCGCACCATAATTGCTGCAGTTTGCTCAGCTTGGGTTCCGCCGCCAGCTTCCAAATTGGCATGTGGTTCTGGAATTCCCAACTGCTCAAAAAAATCGCCAGACATTTTTTTATCAAAATGCTGTCCTGTGTGTATCAATCTGAAATCAATATTTTTTCCCTTAGCGTTTTCAGCCTGAATGGCATGCACAATAGGTGCAATTTTCATAAAATTAGGTCGGGCACCTGCTATAATAGTTACTAACATCTTTTCTTAATCAATATCTATCCATTTTCCTTCTTTTAAACTGCTAATTGCTGCAAAAGAGGCTTTTGTTGTATTTAATATTTCATCAAAAGGAATAAGTGATTTTCCTCCCGTTTTTACACGATCAATTAACAATTTGAATTGATCGCTGTGCCCTTTATCCAAGCTTGTTTTTAATTTAGAAAAGCCTTTAAAGCCATAAGCGGTTGTTAACCTGAAATTGTCAATAATAGCGGTTCTTTCTTGACTGTAAACCTCAATTCTCTCCTTCGCATAAGCTTTAGATCCATTGGCGAAATAATTGATTACTCCGGTTGATCCGTTTTCATATTTCAACAAGATTGAAGCATTGTCGGTATTTTCTTTTGGATTAATCCCCATAGCATTCATACAAACAGATTTAACTTTGCTTCCGGTGAAATAGGTAATCAAATCTATAAAGTGACAAGCTTCACCAATAATTCTTCCGCCACCCACATTCATATCATGCACCCAAACGCTATCGGGGATAAAACCAGCATTCATTGTTGCAATGATATTCATTGGCGCATTGCCCAACACACTTTTTACTTTTACCGCATGTGGCGAAAATCTTCTGTTAAAACCCACAGTAAGCGTAACTGGATTCGTACGATCTCGATTGTAAGCAGCTACAATTTGCGAAAGTTGATCTGCGTTTAACGCTAAAGGTTTTTCTACAAAAACGTGTTTATTTGCCTGTAACGTTTCCAGCGTTATCTCAGCATGTTTATCATGTCGGGTAGTAATCAATACCAAATCTACATCGGTATCATTTAAGATTTCTTTGTAATCTGTTGTTGAGTGACTAAAGCCATATTTTTTTGCCAAAGCTGTTCCGCTTACGCCTCCAGCACTTGCAATAAATTTATATCCGGCACCTGTATTTTTTAGCGCCGGCAACATTGTCATTTTCGTGAAATTACCTGAGCCGATAACGCCAATCGTTCCTTTAGAGCCTGCAAAACTTGCATCTTTAATTTGTACTGTAGTGTAAGGATTGGCAATTGGAGTTTCGTTATACTTAAGAATTGAAGCGATTGATCTTCTACTGCCTATTTCTCCATATATGGTAGAAAAGTTATCTAACTCAACCACTTCGGTAACCATTTCTTTTACTAAAAGTTTTTGTGAAGAAATAGCTTGTAAAACAGCTTCAAAGTTTCTTTTTTCTGTCCACCTTACGAAGGATAAAGGATAATCTTGCCCACGTTGTTCGTAGTTTTCGTCGTATCTTCCCGGGCCATAAGAACAAGATACTTGGAAGCTTAATTCCTTTTCATAAAATTCAGCTCTGCTGAGATTAAGTCCAATTACACCAACCAAAATAATTTTACCTCTTTTTCTACTCATCCGAGCTGCTTGGGATACAATTTCATCTGTTTTTGCAGAAGCCGTGATAATTACGCCATCGCATCCAATTCCTTGTGTTTGCGATTCTACAAACTTAACAGGATCGCCAGTTTTAGGATTAAAAGGAACTACTCCCCATTTTTTGCTCAGATTCAGTTTTTCGTCGTCGATATCTACCCCAATTACTTTACAGCCATTGGCAATAAGTAATTGTGCGGTAATTAAACCGATTAAACCCATTCCTACAACAACAACGGTTTCGCCTAATGTGGGATTTAACAGTCTAATCCCCTGTAAACCGATAGAACCAATTACGGTAAATGTAGCTTCCTCATCTGTAACGTTATCTGGAATATGTGCAACCAGGTTTTTAGGAATGGAAACAAACTCGGCGTGCTGACCATTTGATGCTACTCGATCACCTACATTAAATTCTGTTACTCCTTCGCCCACCGCAATTACTTTACCAACATTGCAATAACCAAGTGGTAATGGTTCTCCAAGTTTATTAAAAACAGCCTCTAGTGTTGGCACCAAGCCTTCTGTTTTTATTTTGTCTAACACCTGTTTTACTTTGTCAGGTTGTTGTCTGGCCTTCGATAATAAATTAGATTTACCAAATTCAACCAGCATTCTCTCTGTACCAAGGGAAACTAGAGAACGTGTAGTTTGTATAAGAACGCTGCCTTTTCTTACCTGTGGAGCAGGAATTTCTTCCAATAGTGTTTCGCCTGTTTTAAAAGACTGTATAATCTGTTTCATCAACTATTTAATCTGGTATAATTCTTTTCTTTCGTTACGGTCGGGATAACTAATGAGCACGGCCCTATATTTTCCTTTAAATACGAAAAGGCTTCCCGCCGAAACTCCAATCGTTTGGTATCTGGAAATGGCTTGTTTAATGTCGTCTAAACTTCCTGCGCCACCGATAATTGTCATTGGCATGCTGGTCGCTTCTCTTGCGAGATCAAATAATTTAAAATCGAATCCGGTCATTTTCCCATCGTCTTCAATAGAATTAACAACCAGTTCACCGATGCCGATTTCATTTAATTTTTGTAAAAAGTCTTTTAGTTTTACACCAGATGCTTTTTTACCGTTGTGCGTAAAAACCTCATAACTCCCTAAAAAGCCTTTCTTTTTTACATCTAGCACCACTACCACACTTTGTACACCAACTGCATTTCCAATTTCACGCAAAAGCTCTGGCCTGTTAATAGCTGCAGCGCTTAGTGCCACTTTCTCAGCTCCCAAGCTGATAATTTTTTTAGCCTCAGCAACAGTTGTTACGCCTCCGCCATAACAAAATGGCATTCTGCATTCAACCGCTAGGTTTTTAATCAATTCGAAATCGGGGCCACGGCCTTCTACTGTAGCATCTATATCCAAAACCATCAATTCATCTACTTCTTTTTCATTGAAGATTTTAACAGCGTTGATAGGATCTCCTACATATTTCGAATCCTTAAAATTTGTAGTTTTAACCAGTCCTTTATTATGAACCAACAGGCATGGGGTAATTCTTGATTTGAGCATTATATTAGCGCGAAATTTTGAAGCAATTTTACACCGTTATGGTGGCTTTTTTCTGGGTGAAATTGAATTCCATACACATTATTATGACTTACCGCAGAGGCAAAAGATTTGCCATAAGTTGTAGTTGCCAAAACATCGTTTTGGTTTTCACACTCAAAATAATAGGTATGCAGGAAGTAGAATCCAATTTCGTGGTCTATCTCGTTAAATAATTGATTTGGTTTTTGCACTTCTGCTGTATTCCAACCTAAATGGGGCAATTTTGGCTTCTGTGTTAATGCGGTTTCGTCAATTTTCTTAACCTGACCTTTGATATAGCCAAGGCCAGGCAATTTACCTTCATCACTTCGTTCTGCCAAAATCTGCATACCTACGCAAATCCCAATAATTGGTACGCTATTTTCTAGCACTTCTTTATCTAAAACTGTCCTAAAGCCGGTTTCATCAAGTTTTGAAATGGTTTCATCAAATGCGCCAACTCCGGGCAAAAATATTTTCTTTGCACCTACAACATCTTCTGGTGTTTTCGCAATTTGAAAAGGAATGTTTAGCTTTTCATAGATATTGCCAATAGCACTAATATTACCTGAACCGTAATCTATAATCGTTATCATCGTTTAATCGACCTTTCTATCCCTAAGAATTTCAATATTTTAGCTCCGGTTTTAAACATGGCTAGCTGATTTCTGTAATCCCAATAAAATTTCTTTTCCATGTCGAAATAGCTTCGTAATTCAGCAACACTGATTCCAAGTTTGGTAGCGATGTATTTAAATTCATCCTCGATTGTTTCGGGATTATATGCAGGCTTCTTCAATTTTTCTAAAGCAGCTTCTCGCGACATCTGTTCTGTTAAAATCAAACTTGAGTATTGGACTCTTCTAGTGTCGAATCCAAAACGCTTTGGCAACCAATAAGCCTCGTAAAACTTTGTAAACCTAGATTCGAAGTGTTTCTGAGGGTAAGGTGTCCAACCATAGGTTTCCGCCAATAGCTTTAAAGCATCTTCTTTCACATATGGCATGTGATTCAATGGTTTAATTACCTGAACACCTTTCACATATCTTAAATAGAATTTATGTCTTAATACCGGACTGAATGGATATGTTTTCATTGGATTGGTACTAAATTTCTTACGGATGTCTCTAATTTGAGCCATATCAGTACCATAATATAAATATTCCATCGGATTACGAACGCATTCTGTTGAGATGTTACCTCCGTTTAGAATGTATTTGATATTATACTTATCTGCAAAATTATAAAGGGTTGCGATAAAAGCGTGATCTTGAGGAATATCTTGATGTGGTACACCAGATTTGAAAAAGGCTAATTGAAAGTCCTTCATTTCTTCCCAATTAATTACTTCTGTATATAAATCCAAGCCTAGTTTATCAATCATTACCTGGATGTTGTTTACCGCTAATTCCGAATTCCAACCACCGTCAACATGGAAAACCAAAGGTCTAAGCCCCAATTTTGTTACTGCTAAATGGAGTAAATAAGAACTGTCTACTCCTCCACTCATCCCTAGTATACAATCAAAATCTTTTCCTTCTCCCTCTTTCTTAATTTTTTTTATTGTGTCGTCAAGCTCCGCTAAACCTTTTTCATCTGTATGCCAGTTTGGTTTTGTATTCTGATAAAAATCATTACAGTGATCACAAACGCCTTTCTCATCGAAAACTATTTTCGAATCCGAAGTATCCATAACACAATTTGTGCATATTTGATATATTCTATTATTACTCATTTTATGCTATGTTTTCGATAATATTAGTATTATTTATATAATAAACCTTTTCAATAACTTTCTTTATTGTCCTTTCCTGATCGCACATTTCGAGTGCAGCCTCAGAAGGTTGAAATGGTTTTTTTATTGTTTTCTTAGCAAATTCTATTGCCTTATCAAACCATTTTTCATCATCAATATCCACAATATAAATCCGTTCCCTCATACATACAGGTAATTCATCCATATATCGGGAATAGGTTGCTGCAACAATTGCGCCAGCAAAGATACATTCATATACCGATCTTGGAGAAGAATCGCTTGCAGGAATTGAAATGGCTAATAGAGTATTTTTCATTACTGTATATAACTCAGGCTTACTCAATCTTCCCAAATCCGAATCGGCATTTATAAAGTCTTTCGTTAATTGTTTTTTATAATCTTCTTCGGCTGCTGGATATACAAAAGAAATTGGTATATCTATGCCTGAAGCAACCCTTGCTTTTAATATTTCATCTATTCTATATAGGGGATTTATTCCTCTAACAGACAAAACAACATTTCTAGATATTTGATCACCCGTATTTTTCAAAATATCTTTAGTATCAAAACCATTTTTAATTAAAGAAGCCCTAACACCAGATAATTCATAAACCCTGCTTTGCATATTAAGAGAATCAACTACAACATGCTTTGCGGCTCTTAGGGCATTAACAGCCATTTTTCTGTAAAAAACTGATTTAAAAGCCCTTACTAATATCTCACTTCCCTGAGGGGTTCCAACAAAAGGTATCTTTGCCAAATAGCACAGTATCATATAATACATTGGTATTGCATGAAAGATATAATTTGGGTGCCTTTTGTAAAATTTCTTCAAATAAAATAGTTGGATTGGAATGAATAGCAATTTCACTACATTTCGCCAAATATTTCCAAGGGAAGACTGCCTTTTCAATACAAATTTGTCAATAATAAAAAGGCGATGAACTGGAAAATCATCTGCGATCAACCTAGGTAGACCAACATATTCGATTGAGTCAGTTAATAGAAGAACTTTCCCAGGAGAAACAAACTTCGCGGTAAGCCAATATTTATCCATTGCATGGAAATCGTTAGCTCCACAAATAAAAACTATTCCATTCATATCTTTATCCCGCACACTAACATCTATTTAAATTACTTCGAAGAGCCATTAATTATTCATTATTTTTGACTTATTATTTACCCAAATTGCAAAAATAAGTGTTTTCCATAATATAAAACCATAATTTCCTTCATGTTTTTTGTGTATCTCGAACATTTCTATAATTTTATTTTTATCAAGGTAAGCTCCTGCTTCCTTAGTTGAAATTTGTTCAATGAAATAATCTTTTAAACTAGTCGTTAACCAATAAGCATATGGAACACCAAAGCCTTTCTTTTTACCATAAAGGATCTTATCTGGAACAATTTGATCCATTGCTTTTTTTAGCAGATATTTTTGCTCGCCTTGTTTCGTTTTGATTCTAGCAGGAATACTTAGAGCAAATTCTGTTAATTCCTTATCTATAAAAGGAACTCTAACTTCCATTGAATTTGCCATTGTCGATTTATCAACTTTTTCAAAATAAGTATCTTTCAGAATAGTTTGGACATCTGTATAAAATACAGCTTGTGTTGGATCCATATCCTTTGGATAATAATCATAAACTTCTTTAAATCTTTTAAATTGGTCAAGCTGATCAACCTCTTTATAAAAATCTCGATTAAGCACCTGAAGTGGATTAGAATATTTGGATTCCATAGTAAGCAATAGCGCATTTCGCTTAAAAGGTTCTTTCTGACCAATAGCATTTAAAAATCTCTGTATACGTAGTAATTTAGGATTTTTCGTACCCAAGAAAGAAATCAATTTTGAGACAAAAGAAAAACGCGCATATTTCTTAGAGTTGGTAATCGTTAAATATCTACTATACCCTCCAAAAAACTCATCCCCTCCATCCCCTTGAAGTACTACTTTTATGGTCCCTTTTAATTTTTTCGTAAGAAGATATAATGGTATATCTGCAGCGTCCCCAAATGGCTCATCATGAGCTATTACAAGTTCTTCGAGGACTTCCACAAGATCGGCACCGGTAATCTTAATCTCATGATGATCTGTATTATATTTTTCTGCAACCTCTTTGGCTAAATTTAATTCATTTACACCTTTATCAAAATCGAAAGCTACGCTAAATGTTTTGAGCTTACCTTGATAGTGCTTTGAAGCAAAGGCCGTTATGGCCGATGAATCGACTCCGCCACTTAAAAACACACCCACCGGAACATCACTAATTAAATGTCTTTTAACACTTGCTTCAAACAATTCTTTTATCTTCTCAGCGGCTTTTTCTTCAGTGATCTCTATTTCTTTTATCTGATTTATATCAAAATACGTTTCCACTTTAAAATCATCAGCATTAACCTTAACAAAGGTGCCCGGTTTTATTTCATTTATCTCATTATAGAAAGTGTTATCGCCAAGTGCATTTTCAAACCAGAAATATTCTACAAGCGCCTGTTTATTCAACGTAAACTCAAGGCCAGGATAAGAAAGAATAGATTTCATCTCCGAGGCGAACACAAGCACATCTTTGTTTAAAAAATAATATAAAGGTTTAATTCCAAACTGATCTCTGGCAATAACCAATTCTTTAGAGCTGTGATTATAAATCGCAAGGGCAAACATGCCATTATACAGCTTAAATGCATCAGTACCATAAACTATAAATGATTTGAGGACAACTTCAGTATCAGAATTGGTATTGAAGGTTATATTGTTTGCAATGAGCTTTTCACGGATTTCTTGAAAATTATAAATTTCACCATTAAAAACAATGGTAAAGTTATCATTTGCCACCATAGGCTGGTTCGCACTTTCTGAAAGGTCAATGATACTTAATCTTCTATGTCCTAATGCTACATTTCCTATAATTGCCACATCTCCAGAGTCAGGTCCTCTATGTGACAACATATTATTAATATTTGTAATTAAGTTTTTATCAACTTCTTGTTGATTAAAATTAAGGATCCCACTTATTCCACACATTGAGCAATTTTTTAGTTTCTTCGGTTTTTAGAATGACCAATCACAGTCGAACGATTATTCTTAGTATTTTAAAATTATGTTTTGGCTAATTCCCTATTTTATATCAAAAAACAACTAAGTTTAGCTAACGTTTGGATTATCAATACGTTTTTTATGCATAATTATTTCTTGCTCAGTAAATCTCATCTTCAATACTTTTGCCGGAATTCCGCCAACAATGGCGTAAGGTGGAACGTCTTTATTAACCACAGCTCCGGCAGCTACGATAGAGCCTTCACCTAAAGTAACTCCTTTTAACACGGTTGCTCCAGATCCAATCCAAACATCATCTTCAACAACAATTCGGATATCGTTTTCTGGTTTTTTTTCAACAACATCATACATATATCTACCAATTTCCATAACATTATGATCTCCTCCCATCATCGTAACATTCGGGCCTAGCATAATTTTATTGCCAAAAACAATCCCACTTTCACTTGCAGATAAAGTAGCTCCGGGGCCAATAAAGACATCATCTCCAACTTGAATTGTACGGTAACTATACACTCCATTAGGATCGAAGATAAAATTCTTACCATATTTTTTAAACAATGGCTTGAGTAAAATCATCTTCACCCGTCTAGCGAATCTGATTAAAAGAAAATAAAATTTAGCAATAATATACATAATCAATTCAGCTGATGATATTCTTTTCTTATACTATGATATAATGAACATAACATTAATGAGTAGATAGAAAGGAACATCCTAACATATAAGTAACTCTCCTTTGCATGAAAAATCAGCATAATCAATGAAAAACAGAAAAGTAATCCTGCCGGCTTATACTTCTTAAGTAGTTTAAATGCAATCATTGTATAATATAGTATTGGATACCAAAATAAAAAGGCAATAAAGATACCCATACTCCATATATTGCGAACAAAACCTATATCAGATAATAAAGTTCTTGTAAATTGTGTGTTCACGACATGTTCTCCATCTCCAAATAATAGAGTAATAGGGTCTGTTGGCAAGAATACATGTGAGGTTAAAACATCAACTGTATGATCATCAAACGATCCAGATTCTTTATAATCCAAAAAGGTATCCAAACTTCTTTTTAGCGCATAATTTAATGGGGAGTCGGCCTCTGTTTTATCAAATAAAAATAAAACAGCTATGAAAAATCCCAAAAAAAGTAAAACTTTAGGTACTAATTTAATCAATGACGCAATTCCTTTATTATCTGAAGAAAAATATATTGATGCCGGAAGAAAAATAATTGTTGACCAAATTCCGCTTCTACCACAAATTAGGATGGAATAGAATATTAAAACCCCACCTAAAATTGTCAATATTTTCCAGTATGCTTTAACATTTTTATATATCCATGGAATAATGATAATACCTAAAGACTGAACTACAGACAATACTGAATCTCCTGGATTTCCTGTTAAACCTCCCATCCTAAAATTATATTCGTTTGAACCTCGGTAGTCTCCAGTCGATGTATACAAATAAATCAGCTCTTTAAAATCAGGATCATAAAATTGATAAGCCATAATTGTTGCATGTACGACAATCGAGATAAAAATAAATTTTAGAAGTGATACAAAATATTCAGTTTCATAGTTTACACTAAGTAAATGAACTATTACGTAACCACCGTACATTGTAAATAGGATTCTTATAGGAATTAATATTACCCTGATATAATCCTCTTGAGCAGTTGGTGGGTACATGGAAATAGAAACCAGCACATATGCAAATACAAAAACTAAAATAAAAAATACCGAAAAGTACCTTGGTATTTTCAATTTAGCGACAAATACACCATAAAATGAGAGCATTAACGACGTAACGAATATTAAATCCATCCATGCACCGATAGGTCGAAAAACAGGGCCGAAAATATAAAAGAAGACTAGTATAAATAAACCAATGAATTTTATTCTTTTCATTTCTTCCCAATTAATAAAGCAACTGTAACCTGAGCCAATCTTAAATATGCTTTCAAAAAGGTTACATCTTTACAAATTATTTTTATAAATTCATTAAAACTTCGTTTATACTCCTTTTTATTGAAATTTCTTAAAGCTATTCCATAATCGACTACATATCCTTTTCCTCTTTTAATAAATTTCTGAAATGATGCCGGGCCTTCTATTTTCAATATATCATACATCATTGCTGCATCTCTAACACAGGCATCCCATTTACTAGCAGTAATAGATGTTTCAGTTTTTCTATATGCGCCTAAATATTCTTCAGAAAACCCATATTTCCCTTCGATGCCCAAAAAATCTATAAAGAATTTCAAATCTGATGTATATATCAATCTTTCATCAAAAGCAATTTCCTTTTTCGTATCTAACTTAATCATGATAGACATACAGCCTTGAAGCATCCCTAATTCTATCCATTGAAATGCACCCTTACCTGGTTTTTTCGATAGAGTATTATAAGTACCAAAGTGGATTGAAGACTCATCAATTAAATCCAGATTATGTCCGCAAAGTATTTTATCTGAGTTTTCCCCAAACCATTTAAGCTGCTCTTCAACTTTATTTGGATATAAAACATCGTCTCCACCCATTATCACGAAGTAATCTCCAGTTACTGCTTTAAATCCGGCGTTGCAATTTGCTGTAATTCCAACGTTCTTTTCATTATATACTTTTATCAGCTTATTTGGCGCTAATTTTTGATACCTATCAATTATCTGCCGCGTAGAATCTGTAGAGCAGTCATCAGCAACAATAACCCTGCAATTTTCATACGTTTGTTTAAGTGCGCTTTCAATTGCTTCTGCAATATAGTTTTCTTGATTATAAGTTATTATCAATATGTCTACCTGCAGAGTTTTGGTTTTAGCCATAATATATGGTGATCTGTTTTATTAAAAGGAATTAGGTCTTATCTATTATTTTATTATAAAATTATCCTTTTTTTCGAAACAGGATTTTCTTAAATACAAATATCATAAAAATAAAACAAACGAAATAATTAATCGCAAAAGCAATAGTAATGCCAGTTAATTTAAAATGATTTATAAATATATAACCAAAAATTACATATGTTGTACTAAATATAATTTCTGTAGCAATGTAATGTTTGATCATTGCTTTGGCTACCATTAAATAACCCAATAGAAATGTTGCTATTTTGAAAAAATCTCCAATTAATTGCCAAAGAAACAAATGTTCCATTTCTAAAAATGCAGTGGTATACAATGTTTTTATGATAAAAAACCTCAAAATATAGATGATAATACATCCAACAAATACAACTGGCAAAATAATTTTATAGCCATTAAAGATTTCACTACGTAGTTCTGCATTAGTTTTTAAAGAAGATAATTTGGGCAGATAATAGGTAGTTAACGATGAAGTGACTAATAAAAGATAGCCATCCGAAATTCTCATCATGCCTTGCCAGTAACCAGCCTCATTAATTCCAATATGGGCAATAAGGAGATTTCTTAAAATAATTTGGGAAACAGGAATTGTAACAGCAGAAACTATAGACATTAGACTGTATCCGGCCAATTTTTTTCCGAGATCTTTGTTAAAGGGCGACTTGAAAAAACTCCAAGAAAACCATGGGCTTTTATATAACAAAGCTACCGTGAGAAAAAAAACTATTGATTGAGCTAGTACTAGAGAATAAAGCGCCCCCTGAAGCTTATAATAATAAACCAGGATAATAGTAAGCGCTAATCCAATTATAGTACCTGATGTATTTACTATAGTGAATGTTTTAATCTGTCTCATTCCATTCAAAATTGAGATGAGCAACGTGTTTAAAGAATATAGGATAGCTGTAATACCTAACACCCTAATTGGATTAGTAAAAATCGAATTGGATAATACCCACTCTGCCAAATAAGGGGCAAAAATGATTAAGATAAATCCAAATACCGCCGAGCATACTACAGAAATCCTTAATGAGGTACTAAATAATTCTTTAATTTTAAGCTCATTATTATTAAATTCAGCAGTATATTTTACAATCCCAGAATTTATAGCCCCGTTTGCAAAGGTTAAAATAACAGCAATAAAATTAGTGAAGCCCCCTATAAGTGCAACACCTGCCGGACCGGTAATTGCTGCAACAATTTTACCAGCTACGAAACCCGAACTTATCCGAATAAATGTTATTATAGCTGAAAAAAAGGAGGTTTTGATCAACTTCATTCTGCTATATTTTCTTTAATTATCTTACATGGATTACCTCCAGCAATTGCATTTTTAGGGATAGACTTCGTAACTACGGATCCTGTGGCAATTACGGCATTTTTTCCAACCGTAACTCCTTTCAGGATGGTCACATTTGATCCAATAAAAACATTTTGTTCAATTACTATTGCACCGGTCAAAGGAATACCAGTTAATCGCTTATCAGGTCTTAAATCATGAAAGTCACTATCATAGGCCGTAAAATTAGGGCCAATTAATGTGTCTTTTCCAATTGTGATGCCGGGACCGTCAGATATGATATGTGCATTATTATTTATCCAAACACCATCTTCAATTGAGATAAATGCTTTTTCATTTCTAGCTTCTAGATAAATATATGTATTCAAAAAAAATGGTGATATTTTAACGCCTAGGTTAACCTTATTTCCAAATAATATTTCACCCATACCATTTGTAATAACAGGTGAATTTCGGATTGCGCTCCCTTTAATACGCTTACAATCAGACAACATCCAGTATTTTAAAACACGTAATTTAGAATAAACAGTAATAATTACCCAATTAAAAGTAACTTTTTTTACTTTATTTATAAAACTAGTACTCATTAAGCAACTTAATAACTTTATCAACTTCATCTAAATCCATAACAGGACTGATAGGAAGGCTAAGCACTTCGTTATGAATGTTTTCTGTAATTTTTAAATCAAGAGACTTAAATTCTTTATAAGCTAATTGTTTGTGAGGTGGAATAGGATAATGAATAATCGTTTGTATACCATTATCGGTTAAATATTGTTGAAGATGGTTTCTATTGTCAGTCCTAATAACAAATAAGTGCCAAACATGGGCATCTTGATTTTCAACCTTTGGCAATACAATTTTTTTATTTTTTATCCCATCGATATATCTATTGGCAATAGATTTTCTGACCAATGTCTCACTATCTAAATGTTTCAACTTGACAGTTAACAAAGCAGCTTGCAATTCATCCAACCTACTATTCAAGCCTTTAAATAGATTCTCATATTTAACATGCGAACCATAATTTAATAATGCTCTTAGTGTTACTGCCAGTTGGTCATCATTTGTAGTAATAGCGCCAGCATCACCCAATGCCCCTAAATTTTTTCCCGGATAAAAGCTAAAGCCTGCTGCATCGCCAAGATTGCCTGCCTTTTCACCATCATAATTAACAGCTCCTTGTGATTGGGCGCAGTCTTCTATAACTTTAAGTTTATATTTTTGGGCAATTTTATTGATCTTATCCATATTGGCCAGTTGGCCATATAAATGTACAGGTAAAATACCTACTGTTCTAGAAGTGATTTTTGCTTCGATTAAATTAGCATCTATATTAAAATTATCAAGGTCAGGCTCAACAAGAACTGGGAGTAAATTATTTGCAGAAATAGCAAGAATGCTAGCGATATAAGTATTTGCAGGAACTATTATTTCATCTCCATCTTTAAAAATACTCATTTCCTTATAGGCTCTGATTATTAGAATCAAGGCGTCTAATCCATTTGCAACTCCAATAGCATGTTTCACCCCACAGTAAGCTGCAAATTCTTTTTCAAAGGTTTTGAGCTCATTCCCCATAATGTACCATCCTGAATCTAAAACCCTAGAAAAGGCATCTAAAAGCTCTTCTTTATGAACTTGGTTAATCTTGTATAGGTCTAAAAATTTAATCATTTCTAAATTCGTTTTCGTAAAAGGAATATTGATCTCCCGTTTTATTATCTATCAGATTAAGATCTAAAATTATGCCATCCTTAGTAATAAAACCTTTATGACTGGCAGGGTTTCCGTACCACACGGTAAAAGGGGGAATATCCTTAGTTATTACGCTACCAGCACCGATAAATGCATATTCTCCAATCGAATGCCCTGCTACAATAGTAGAATTTGCACCTATTGAAGCATTTTTACATACCAAAGTCCTAATAACCTCATCCTGATAAATTTTTGACCTAGGAATCAGATCATTAGTAAAAGTTACATTGGGACCTATAAATACATTATCTTCTAATATTACACCGTCCCAAATTTGCACTCCTGATTTAATAGTAACATTATTTCCAATAGTTACATCGTTTTCGATAAAACAATTTGCATTCACATTACAATTACTTCCAATTTTAGCTTTTGGTAGTATAACTGAAAATTGCCATACATATGTATCATCACCGATATTATCAGATTGAACATCAGATAAGGGATGGATTTTACTTGCCATTTTTATAATCTAAATAGTTTTCATAATGTCTAATATAATCTGTTTCCAAATAGTAATGGGAAGCAAATACCAAGCAGATAGCCCCAGAAGAAAAGTTTATCTCAGAAGCCCAAATGCCAGGAGGGATGTGTAGTCCAAAATAAGGCCTATTTAATTGTACAATTCTTTTAGTTTTGCCATCGTCTAATAGTATCTCGAAACTCCCACTAACCGCTATAAGAAATTGATGACACTCTTTATGTGCATGGGCCCCTCTAGATTCACCACCAGGTATATCATACAGATAAAAAACTCTCTTGATAGAAAAAGGAATTTCAATATCATTGTGAACAGCTGTGATATTACCTGCCCTATCTTTGATCTTAGGAAGTTCAAAAGTATTGCAATTATAAACTGTAATGTTTTCCATTATCTCTTATTAATAAATGCTGCATAATCACGCTCGTAATCAGATGGATCATAATCTGTAGAGGCGGCTACAAAAGCGACAGAATTAGTAGAAAAATTCCCCATATGCCTCCAAATGCCGGAAGGTATATATAAACCGTAATAAGATCTATTTAAAGAAAATGTTTTCACTTCAAAACCGTCTGTTAAAATTATATCGAAGCTTCCGGACAGGGCAATTACAAACTCTTCGTTTGTATTATAAGAATGTCCCCCCCTAGTTTCTCCTCCAGGCACATCATAAATCCAATATGTTCTTTTAATATCGAATGGAAGATGGTTGTTGGTTTCAAAGAATGAAAGATTTCCGCGTTCATCCAATATTTTCGGTAAATCAATCAGTTTTACATCTTCTAACATTGCTTTATAAATGCTTGGTTATTCTTATACCAGTTATATGTTTTTATTAGTCCTTCTTCGAATCTAACTTTTGGACTATAATTAATCAGTTCATTGGCTTTTGAAATATCAGCCAAGCTATCTCTCACATCACCCTTTCTGTCTTCCCTGTAAGTTGGTTCTAACTGTTTATTTTCAATATTTACTAAAATCTGAAACATCTGTTTTATAGAAGTTCTATCACCAACAGCAATATTATAGATTTGATTTACCGCCTTAATGTTTTCTACTAACATAGAATTAACATTAGCCTGAACAGCATTGTCTACATAAGTAAAGTCTCTTGTTTGCTCCCCATCACCATTTACAAAAGGTGACTGACCATCAAGAATAGCCTGAACAAATAAAGGAATAACGGCCGCATAAGCACCATTTGGGTCTTGTTTAGGCCCAAAAACATTAAAATATCTTAAACCGATTGTTTCTACGCCATAGTTAAGTGCAAAAACGTGAGCATACAATTCATTTACGTATTTGGTAACAGCATATGGGGATAGGGGATTACCAATAATCGATTCTATTTTTGGTAACGATTTGCTATCTCCATAAGTAGAAGACGAGGCTGCATAAATCATTCTTTTAACATTAGAATCCTTTACTGCAACCAACATATTAAGAAACCCGTTGACATTCACTTCATTTGTGGTTATAGGATCATTAATTGATCTGGGAACGGAACCCAATGCTGCCTGATGCGAAACATAATCGATATCTTCACATGCGGTTTTACATGTGGATAAATCACGTATATCTCCTTCGATTAACTCAAAAGCAGGATTCGAAATAAAATCAACAATATTCTTTCGGTGTCCGTTACTAAAATTATCTAATACACGAACTTTTCTTGCATTGTGCTGTAGTAAAAAAGCAACTAAGTTAGATCCAATAAAACCCGCCCCCCCAGTAATAAGGAAAGAACTTTCTTTAATTTTGTTTTGATGAATGATCATTTTACAATCTTCTATCAGCAAGTGCTTTTGGCAACACCCCCTTTACATCAAAAATAACTGAATTCTCTTTTCTTAGTGATGAAATATCCATGCTCATAAACTCTTTATGTGCTACGGCCAATATCACACCATCAAATTTAGTGGTAGAGACTTCATCAAGGCTATTGATGATTTCTAAACCATATTCGTGCATTACATTTGCTTTATTCGCTAATGGATCTAAGATAACAACGTTTACGTGATATTTCTGAAGTTCTCCAATAATATCGGTCACTTTTGTATTTCTTACATCTGGACAATTTTCTTTAAAAGTTATCCCCATTACAAGTAAAGTTGCTTTTGCAACATTAACCTGTTTTTTAACTAGTAATTTAATTGTTTCATCGGCGACATAAGCTCCAATGCTATCATTTAATCTTCTTCCTGCCAATATAATTTCAGGATGATAACCCACTTCTTGTGCCTTTTGTGCTAAATAATAAGGATCAACACCAATGCAGTGACCACCAACCAAGCCTGGACTAAATTTCAAGAAATTCCATTTGGTACCTGCAGCTTCTAAAACTTCTTTGGTATCAATATCAAGAAGATTGAAAATTTTAGCTAGTTCATTAACAAAAGCAATATTAATGTCGCGTTGAGAATTTTCAATTACCTTCGCAGCTTCGGCAACTTTAATGCAGGAAGCCTTAAAAGTTCCGGCCACTATAATTGAGCCATAAAGTTGATCTACAATTTCTGCAATTTCAGGAGTAGAACCAGAAGTAACTTTTAAAATTTTTGAAACTGTATGCTCTTTATCGCCAGGATTTATTCGTTCTGGTGAATAGCCAGCAAAGAAATCAACATTGTATTTTAAACCTGATATTTTTTCCAGCACAGGAATGCACTCTTCTTCTGTTGCTCCAGGATATACTGTTGATTCATAAATTACGATATCGTTTACTTTCAATACCTTTCCAACTGTTTCACTAGCTTTTTTTAGCGGAGTTAAGTCTGGTTTATTATATTTATCAACCGGTGTTGGAACAGTAATAATAAAAATATTGCACTCTCTTATTTTTTCAATCTGGTTAGTAACATATAATCCAACCTGATTTGTATCATCTACAATAATCGATTTTAAATTTTCATCGCTAACTTCCAACGTGGAATCAGTTCCGTTTTTTAGTTCGTTAATCCGTTCAGTATTAATATCGAAACCAACACTTTGAAATTTCTTGCCAAATTCCACTGCTAACGGTAATCCTACATAACCTAAACCAATAACAGCAATCTTATATTTACTCATTTATAAATTTTATTAATATTTAAAAACTCAAGGTTTAGTTATTTTAATTTAATATTCAAAACTTTAACTTAATTGAATAGAATACCCGAATCCTAAACCTCGCATATCATTGCTCATTAATTATTTTTTAAAAAATTTTTGATACCATTTTACATCTGCACTTTGACCATAGTTGCCATAACCATAACCATAACCATAATATTTACTTATAATATCATTGACTATAATCCCTAAATTTTTCATTTTCTTAGTCTGATACAAATCTTCAACAATTTTCAATTGATCCTTCTGTGTGATTTTTTGTCTAACCAAATATAAAGTTACGTCAGCATATCGGGAAAGTAATTGTGCATCAGCAATAATTCCTACTGGTGGAGCATCCATTATAATATAATCGAATTCTTTTTTTAATTCTTCAATAAGTTTTGGCACATGCTCATTTATTAGAGTTTCAGCAGGATTAGGAGGCAATGGCCCAGATGAGACAATAAATAAATTTTTGTTAATAGATAAAGGCTTTACGATATCCACTAGTTTGATTGCAGGACTGATTGTAAAATTACTAAAGCCAATGTCATTCTGAACATTCAATTTAGCATATAATCCTGGTTTTCTTAAATCCAGTTCCATTAGCAATACCTTCTTTCCAGCCAAAGCAAGGATATTACCTAAATTAATTGCTGTAAACGACTTACCTTCTCCGCTCATACTGGATGTCAAAAGTATAACCTTTTCATTTTCCGTCTTTAAATAGAACGAAAGGTTGGTACGTAAGGCTCTGAATTGTTCAGAAATGGCCGAGCGACTTTGATTAGCGACAATAAGATTATCATCACTAGCATTATGGCTAATTTCTCCAATAATAGGCACATTTGTAAGCGCAGTAATCTCTTCTTTTGTTTTTATACTAGTATTAAGAAAATCCAGTGCAAAAATTAAGCCAAGAGGAATAATCAACCCAATTATTAAACCAATTAAATAAAAGAAACTTTTTTTGGGGCTAATAGGAAATACATCAGATTTTGGTGGATCTATCGTTTTAGCAATAGAAATATTAGCTGTTTTAGAAATGGCAGTTTCTTCTGCTTTTTGCATTAAGAAAATATATAATTCTTGCTTAATTTGCTGATTTCTTGCTAGCTTCAAATAATTTTTTTCTATTTGAGGAACACCAGAAATTTGGTTTTCTGCAGAATTTAGTTGTCTTCGGAGCTTATCTCTATTTAGTAATGCTGTTTTTTTTGTGCTTTGAATATTAGACAACATATTACCACGCAACTCTCTAATCTGCTGATCTATATTTTGAATGAACGGACTTTGTTCTGTTAATCCCAATAGTTGTTTCTCTCGTTCAATGAGCAAAGAATTATAATGCTCCATAATATTAGCAAATACCATGTCCTGTGGTATCAATGACGAAGGAAATACACGTTTATTATTTACGTTGTCTTTTAAATATTTTTCCAATTCATTGATCACACTAACCTGAGTTTCTGCTTTTGCAAGTTCTGAAGCAAAATCACCGGAGTTCTGAACCAACAATTTCCCTTGTTCGCTCATGTCGGCCAATTTATTTCGTTGTTTAAACGTCTCAACCTTATTTTCTACATCTCCTAACTCTGATGCAATAACATTTAATCTCTCTTTTATAAAACGATAAGTACTATCTGCAACGGCATTTTTATCATTTAGATTAGATTGAGTATATTTTTTTATTATTGTATTTAAAATGTCTTCTCCTTTATTAGGCAATGGATATGATAGTTTCAGATCTATCATGCTTACTTGTTTATTACTGGCTCCAACAGATAATTGACTCATAAGAAAGGCAACTCTCGAATCAATCGAACTTATGCTTACATAATATTCACTATTATCCAATTGTTTGCTCACATTTTGCTCAATACATAACACTCCAATACCATTAATCCTAAATGGCTCATTCCAAGTAACCTCTTTTTTAAAGCTTTTAGCGCTGACCAAAATCTTATTTGAGGAGACCTTAATTACATCTAATTTTGTTGTAACAATTGTGTCGACTCCCTTTATAATATTAACTTTAAAAGGGGCTTGATATAATTCGCGGCTAACAAAATCTGTTTTCTTTGCATATACAATATTTAACTGCATTTCCCTAACGACTTGTTCCATCAAAAATCTTGTTTTCAAGATCTCAACTTCATTATCAACAGAGTTTTTAGCCCCCATTATCCCACCTAAATCCATTAAAGACCCGGCCTGTTTCCCTATTCCACTCCCTTTTTGGTCATCGTTTACAATTAATTTGGCTTTGATCTGATAGCTCGGGGCAGTGTATCTCCCATATATAAAAGCAGCAAATAAACAGATCAAAACACTGATAAGAAACCAGCTCCATTTATCAGAAAGTTTATTAAAAATATCTTTAAAATTAATGTCAATCTCGTCTTTAGCCTGCACCTTGTTCATTTCTAGATTACTATTCATTTGGCAATTACTTATTTAAAATTAGAAATAGCTAAAACGATTACTGAAATTACAGATGCAATTACACCAATGGTTTGAATTTGAGCTGAATTAGATGCAGAAACCTTACGTTTATTTGGTTCTACATATATTACATCATTCTGTTTTAAATAGTAGAATGGGCTACTAAAAATATTGCTCGAATTCAGATCCAATCGCGCAAATTCTTTTTTCCCATTGTTATCACGAACAATTAACACGTTTTCTCTACGTCCATAAATAGTTAAATCGCCTGCTAAACTTAAGGCATCTAAAATTGTCACTTTTTCATTTGGTAATGTATAGGCAGAAGGCGCATTTACTTCCCCTAATACACTTACTTTAAAATTGGCAAAACGTAATTGCACATTAGGTTGCTTAAAAACATCAGTAGCCTTTTCGCGGATCAGTTCCCTCGCTTGGTAAGTTGTTAAACCTGCTACTTTTAACTTTCCGATAAGGGAAAGTTCTATCTCTCCGTTTTTATCAACTAAAAAACCCGTGTTTTGAGTTGATACGCTATTATTGGTATTCCCTCCCAGTGTGGGCGTTGAGGCTGCTTGATTTATAATTGCACCACTTTGAGGATTTAACGTAAAGATATTGATGCTTAAGATATCATCTGGTTGTATTACAGGCTCTGTAAAAGCTATGGCACTATCTAATCGAGCTTGCTTAACTGATTGAATGTCTTGAAAATAAGCAATTTTTTTATTGCTAACGCAAGAACAGGCAAGGGTAATAGCAAAAAACAAAACTGCTACTTTAGCTCCCTTGTTCACATTATTTTTTTTATTCATAGATATAAATCTGTTCCAATAATATTGTAGATTACGAACAGTTCGCAAACTTAATCATTTAATTGTAATATCTAAAAGACATTATTTAGGGTCGGGTTTATTATTATAAGTATCAGCAATAAACTACTCCAGTTTTTTAAGGGGCTAAAATAAATAGAACCATTAGTCAAAAAAATCTACCCGAAAATTTCCTGATTTTTAAACCCATAGCTACCGATTAAATCAAACAATCTTCCTGACTGAACTGATTCTGTCAATGCAGTTAAATGTTTATCATGATGTAAATCGGTACCCGCAAAATCATACATTTTTTCTTTTAAAAGTAGTTCTGCTAATTGCTTCACATCTTTACCATAGTACCCTAATACAGATAATAAATTCAGTTGTAACAAGCATCCTTTTTCTTTAAAACGTTTTAATCGGCTTTTATCCTTAAAATAAAATGTATAACGCTCTGGGTGAGCCAATACGGGGTGATAACCCTTTATTGATACATCAAATATGGTTTGGCTAATGCCAGGGCTTTCTGATAGATAAGACATCTCTATCAATAAATGTTTCTGATCAAGCGGACATAGATCTTGATCCAAAGTAAAATCCTGATCAACCATGTATTCGGCTCCGGCATTTAATTTTGTAGTGATATTGGCTTGGTTAAGTGCTATTTGTAAATCTATTTTAGCCTTACTTATACTTTCAAGTGTATTGGGATAGAGTTCTTTTAAAATATGCGGTGTTGCAATTAACTGCTCAAAACCAAGCTCCGAAAGTGATTTCACAAACCTGACTGATGTTGCTATATCCGGAGAACCATCATCAATGCCTGGCAAGATATGGGAATGCATATCTATTCCCAGCCAGGAAATATCGGTAATTTTATTCTTCTTATTAAAAAAGTTAAACATATTTTACAACAGGAAAAAAAATCAAATAAATTACTTCACATTTCGTGAACCAAAGCCTAAAAAATTTCAACAATACAACGAAATATTTTGTGAGAACGTTTATTTAATAGTGTAAAGCTAAGTTAATTTAGCTTATTTCCCAATAAACAGTAGACTAAATCAGATACATTGTCGAAATACCGCAAAACAAACGATTGTGCTTGCCGACTATCACAAAAAATTAATAAAAACTTAACCTACAATAAATCGCATGCTGGAAATTATTCAAAATAATTTAAAATTTTGAAACCACCTTCTTTTAAATATCCATCCTTTTGCATTAAATGAAGGTCAGAAATAACCATATCTTTCACTAAAGCAGCTAAGTTATATTTTGGTTCCCATCCCAGCTGGGTCTTAGATTTGGTTGGATCACCTAATAACAAATCTACCTCTGTTGGCCTATAGTATTTAGGATCTACCTGTACAATGGTACTTCCTAAAAACAATTTCTCAGAATCTAAACCTAAACCATTAACCAGCTCTACATCTAAACCAATAATTACCCCTTTTTCATTTTCATCTTTTCCCGAAAACTCAACTTCAATTCCCAATTCGGCAAAACTCATTCGAACAAAATCCCGAACGGTTGTTGTAACACCTGTTGCAATCACAAAATCTTCAGGTTTTTCCTGTTGTAAAATCAACCACATCGCCTCAATATAGTCTTTAGCATGTCCCCAGTCTCTTTGGGCAGATAAATTACCCAGATAAAGGCATTTTTGTAACCCCAAGGCAATTTTAGCAGCAGCACGGGTTATTTTTCGCGTAACAAACGTTTCGCCCCTTAAAGGGCTTTCGTGATTAAATAAAATACCATTACAAGCAAACATATTGTAAGCCTCGCGGTAGTTTACGGTGATCCAATAGGCATACATTTTGGCTACAGCGTAGGGAGAGCGTGGATAAAAAGGCGTAGTTTCGCTTTGCGGCACTGCCTGTACTAAACCATATAGCTCAGAGGTACTAGCCTGATAAATTTTTGTCTTTTCGGTTAGTCCCAATATACGAACAGCCTCTAAAAGGCGTAAGGTCCCAATACCATCTGCATTGGCTGTATATTCTGGCATTTCGAAGCTCACGTGCACATGGCTCATCGCCGCCAGATTATAAATCTCATCGGGTTGCGTTTCCTGGATAATACGAATGAGATTGGTCGAGTCAGTTAAATCGCCATAATGCAATTTAAAATATACATTCTGCTCATGTTGATCCTGATATAGGTGATCGATCCGATCGGTATTAAATGATGATGAACGCCGCTTTAATCCATGAACAAAATAACCCTTTTTGAGTAAAAACTCTGCCAAATAAGCTCCGTCTTGTCCCGTAACACCTGTAATTAAGGCAACCTTCATATATTATTAATCTTTTATAAACTACAAACATACAGAATAATTTATTTGATCAATATGCTATTTTGAAATGTTGGAGCAATCTGTAAAAATCTTTAACAAAGATCAGGATATAAAACAAAATCACCTATCGATGCAATTACATTAATAGGTGATCTAATATAAATTGAATATGAGAGTGTCCAAAAAGAAAAACCTTACGTATGAGAATTGGCTGCTGGAAAATTTCTCCATCAGGTACCCGAATACAAAAGGGGTTGTTTAACCTTTTTTTCGGACAGCCCCTTTATTTAATCAACTTCAGTAAATAACTGCCATAACCACTCTTAACCAATGGAGTAGCGACAACCTTAAGCTGCTCCGCATCGATGAAGCCCATGCGATAAGCAATCTCTTCAATACAACCAATCTTTAATCCTTGTCTTTCCTCAATAATCTGTACAAACTGACCAGCCTGCATTAAAGAAGTAAAAGTTCCCGTATCTAACCAGGCAGTACCGCGGCTCAATACGCCTACCTTTAATTTACCTCGTTCTAAATAAATACGGTTCACATCGGTAATTTCATATTCGCCGCGAGGAGAAGGTTTGATATTTTTGGCTATTTCTACCACTTCGTTATCGTAAAAATACAATCCAGGTACAGCATAATCCGATTTCGGTTTTACTGGTTTTTCTTCAATTGAAATGGCTTTTTTATTTTCGTCAAACTCAACCACGCCATAGCGTTCCGGATCTGCAACCTGATAAGCAAATACTACACCTCCATCTGGATCAGCGCTGGCTTGTAACAATTTGGTCAATCCATCACTATGAAAAATATTATCGCCCAATACCAGGGCAACTTTATCCTTACCAATAAATTCTTCGCCTATTACAAAAGCCTGTGCTAAACCATTGGGTTCTGTCTGCACCGCATAACTAAATTTACAGCCCAATGCAACACCATCCCCCAACAATTTCTCAAAATTAGGCAGATCGTGCGGGGTAGATATAATCAGGATTTCTTTTATACCCGCCAGCATCAAAGTAGAAAGCGGATAATAAATCATCGGTTTATCGTAAACCGGCATCATTTGTTTACTACAAGCCAATGTTAAAGGATGCAAACGTGTGCCGCTACCACCAGCTAAAATTATACCTTTCATAGTATTGTGATTAGTTTATTTGTTCAGTAGTCATTGGTCACGACTACAGCTCATATCTTGTTAATTAACTATATTTTCTATTGCAAACTGTTAACTGCAAACTACTAGCGAAGCTTCGCTATACAATCCACCAGGCTATCTCTCCAATAAGGGATTTTTATATTAAAAGTAGTTTTAATTTTCGTTTTATCCATTACCGAAAAAGCTGGTCGCGTAGCTTTAGTAGGATAAGCCGATCCTGGAATTGGTTTTACCTTAACCGCAGTTTTACTAATATCAAATATGGCGGTTGCAAAATCGAACCACGAAGTTACCCCTTCATTACTGTAGTGGTAAACGCCATAAGCCTTTTGGCCCGACTCGATAATATCATAAATCGCATTGGCCAAATCTATCGCATAAGTTGGTGTACCTACCTGATCGGCAATTATATTCAGTTCATCCCGCTCAGCCCCTAGTTTCAACATGGTTTTAACAAAGTTATTCGCATATTCAGAATATAACCAGCTGGTACGGATAATAAAATGGGCTGGTAAATTGGCTGCTACAGCCTTTTCTCCATCAAGTTTAGTTACACCATAAACATTGATAGGTTTTGCTTCATCACCTTCTTTTAGCAGTTTTACCTCATTACCTTCGAAAACAAAATCTGTAGAAATATGTACTAATGTTGAGCCATGTGCTGCACAAGCAGAGGCCAGATAATCTGCTCCGGTCTCATTTATGGCCTTTGCCAGTTCAATCTCATCTTCAGCTTTATCTACAGCAGTATAAGCCGCGCAATTGATTACAAAAGCTGGTTGTTCTATAGCTAACAATGCATTTAAAACACCTTCATCTAAGATATTGGCATCCTGTTCTGAAGGAAAAACTATATCAGCAATCCCCCTAAGCTCGGCTACGTTTTTTAAACATTGGCCTAGTTGACCACCAGCACCAATTACTAATATCTTGCTCATATATGCTGTAATGCAGAAAAAGGTTTTAGAAGCAGATCTTTTTCAGATATTTCTCTGTCGTTTTCTGGAATTAACCAGTCGATATTCAGGTCCGCATCGTTATAAATTACACCCGTTTCTGAAGCTTTATTGAAAAAATTATCGCATTTATACAAAAACTCAGCAGTTTTACTCAATACCGAAAAGCCATGTATAAAACCACGTGGAATATACATTTGGAGCTTATTCTCGGCGCTTAAACGTACTGCGAAATGCTTACCATAAGTTGGCGAGCTTGGACGTATATCAACCGCAACATCCAAAACCTCACCCTTGGTTACACGTACCAGTTTAGCTTGAGCAAATTCGCCCGTTTGGGCATGTAATCCACGGATTACACCATAAGAAGAATGAGATTCATTGTCTTGTACAAACCTACCCGATAAACCCGTTTTCTCTTCAAAGGCACTTTGGTTAAAACTTTCAAAAAAATACCCCCTGGCATCTTCAAATACCCGCGGTTTAATAATCAGGCAGTCTTTTAATCCAGTTTGTTCAATTTCCATTATTTATGGCTGTACTGTTGTGCGTAATAAGATTGATAATTACCCGAGGTTACATTGTTTAGCCAGTCTTCATTTTGCAGATACCAGTCAACAGTTTTGGCTAAACCTTCTTCAAACTGTAAGCTTGGCACCCAGTCTAACTGTTCCTGTAATTTAGTCGAATCGATAGCATAACGCAAATCGTGCCCTGCACGGTCGGTTACATAGGTAATCAGTTTAGCCGATTCACCTTTTTTGCGACCTAATTTTTCATCCATAATGCTACACAATAGGTTAATCAGATCGATATTTTTCCATTCGTTATGGCCACCAATGTTGTAGGTATCGCCGGTTTTAGCATTATGGAAAATCACATCAATGGCACGGGCATGGTCTTCAACCCATAACCAGTCGCGCACATTTTCGCCTTTACCATAAACGGGTACAGGTTTGTTGTTTTTAATATTGTTAATGGCTAACGGAATCAGTTTCTCAGGAAAATGATGTGAGCCATAATTGTTTGAACAGTTAGAAATTACACAGTCCATACCATAAGTATCGTGATAAGCACGAACAAAATGATCCGAACTGGCCTTAGAGGCCGAATATGGGCTGTGTGGATCGTAAGCAGTAGTTTCGGTAAACATCCCTGCTTCACCTAAGGCACCATAAACCTCATCCGTACTTACATGATAAAAACGTTTTTGGTCATAACTACCTTTCCAGTAAGCTCTGGCCGCATTTAATAAATTTACGGTACCAATCACATTCGTCATTACAAAAGCGGTTGGGTCGGAAATAGAACGGTCAACATGGCTTTCTGCAGCTAAGTGAATTACAGCTTCAAAATTTTCGCTTTTAAAAAGCTCATCAATCGCTTGTGCATCGGTAATATCTGCTTTTACAAAGCTATAATTCGGTTTGTTTTCTATATCGGTTAAATTAGCCAGATTACCTGCATAGGTTAACTTGTCTAAATTTATAATCTCATATTGAGGATAGTTATTAACGAAACGGCGAACTACGTGAGAGCCAATAAAGCCCGCTCCACCAGTAATTAAAATTTTTTTCACAGTTATTAAATGAATTTCAGTTGGCTAAATTAAGTTAGATTTCTTCAAAAACCAACTTAATTGTGACATTAGCAGAAAACTGAACGAAATAGTTTAGAAGCAATTAGCTTAATATAGCCTCAATATTGAATTCCAAATTAGTTTAATGGTATTTAGAGTCAATATATCTTATAATATTGTAGACGATAGCACTACATCGCCGCAACCGAACTCTCCAGTTCTTTATACCAGGCCTCTCCATATTTACGGATAAGCGGTCCTTTTAAGAAACTATACACCGGTACTTTAAGCTCACGTCCAAATGTACAGGCATCGTGACAGATGTGCCAACGATCGTAATTCAGGACATCGAATTCTGGATATTTAGTGATACGGATAGGGTATAAGTGGCACGAAATAGGTTTTTGCCAGTCTACCAAACCTTGTTCATAAGCTTTTTCAATGGCACATTTGGTTATCCCACCTTCAAAAAGCACATAGGCACACTCTTTATTTTTATCGACACAAGGCGTGGTCAAATCGCCATCTTCATCAACCACGTACACGCCTTGCTCTTCAATGGCTTTAATCCCCTTTTCGTTTAACAAGTGCTTTATTTTTGGATAAATATCTTCTAAAATTGCTTTTTCGTCATTATCCAAGGGTGCACCCGAATCGCCCTCTACACAACAGATCCCTTTACATTTGCTTAAGTTACAAACAAAGTTTTCTTTCAATACATCTTCGTGCACCAGCACTTGTTCTACTTCAATCATCATTACTCTTTTGCTAAAGCATATTTCAGCCCATCGGCCGATTTTAATTCCATTGTTACTGCGCCCACCAATATTTCTACCTGTGCTTTTACCGGCACACGGTTGCCATCATCGGTTACCCAAAGGTACAATCTGCTGTCTTTTTTAAATATCCGGCCCGGCTTAATAGATGGACTAAATTTTAAACAGCGGATATTGCCGAGTTTGCTCTTTATGGTTTCTTTACCTATATATTCTACTTCGAGGGCTGAAATTTCATCACCCAAAAAATAGTTCAATTTAAATTTATCGCCAACCTTAATCTTACTGATATCAAGGCTACGGGCAAAATAATAGGCTGATACCAGATCGAAAGTCTGGCTGGTTGGGGTAGTAAAAGTTCCCCTGTTCGAGACTACTTTCTTACCATCCTGATTAAACCTTGCCTTATCCTGACGCCGGTAACTGGCCTCACGGATATTTTCCTGATAGAAGTAAGGTAACAGGTCTGTTTTATCGATGTAAGAGTCGTAATGATCCCTAACCTTATAAAAGATATCGAAAGTTCCTGAGGTCTCCGCATCAACCGTAAGCTTATAGGTTGGCTTATTATCAAACTTTAAATCAGAATTGGCAACTTTTATCGTGGCCTCGGCAGCTGTTATAAAACCGTAACGCAATTTATATTTTAAAACTTCTCCTTCCTGAAATACAGGCTCCTTCTTGAGAGGGAGCTCCTGTGCCAATACATGGAAACTGCATAGTGCAGCCGTGACTATTAAAAACAGTTTTTTCATCGCTTTTGTATTCATTTGTGTGTATAGAAAAGAAACATCGTCTTTAAAAAAGGGAACATATTCTTTTCTTCATGAAGGTATACAAAAAGCAAACCAATTTTTAATCTTTTCGTTTATAAACCGGAACGGTAGAACAAGGCTCGCCAAACATGATGCTTTTAACAACTGGTGTTAGCAGATTGGTCACCTCTACATAGGCGGCTACAGGCACCTCAATGTCGCCACAGCCTTTTACCACGACACGTTCATTCGCATAATCCTGCGGATTAATTTTAGCCAGTGCTTTCGAAAATAGTACAGCTTCCAAAGTATCCAGTCCGCCAAACACTACCTCGTTGGCGTAAGGCTTCATTCTATTCGCCAACAGCATATAAGCCCATGTGGGTACAATGGCATCGGCAGAGCAGATGATCGCTACGTTCTTATCTTGATATTGTACCCAGTCGTGATTTTTGATAAATTCCCTAAAATCTTTCTCCTTCAGCATCAGTCCATGAAAAAGATTATCTACAATATCATAAAGCACTCTTTCGCCTTTATGATAAAAGTCTTCGAGGTTTAAGCTTACCAAACCACTGTTTGCTACTTTATTGATGATGTTTTCCTGAATTTCCATGGCCTTAAATAAAAAAAACCGCTCCGATAATTGATCGGAACGGTTACAAAATTACGTATTTTCTAATTAATAGAATTTCACACGATTGTCTTTTATCTGTGCATTATCTTGTAAAGCCTGGAAAGCCGCTCCTAATGAACGCTGACCTAAGCTTAATAACATACCTTCTTTTTGTTTAAACATGTTGGCAATTGGTGCAGGGTTTGTAAATCCATCAACTGAGAATACATAAACACCACGCTCGCCCTGAACAGGAGCAGATAATTTTCCTGGCTGAGAACCAAATACGCTACCAACCAAAGCGTTTTCTTGTGCTACACCTGGAATTACCGGGTTAGCAAATACAATGTTCTGTACTGGACTAACCGGACGAGCTAGCTTCGCACCAACCTGATCGATATTTCCTTTACCGGCATTAACCAGTTTTTCTTTTAACAATTTAGCTTTAACCGCATTGCGTACCATTGGCTCGATTTCTTTTTTAACATCGGCTAACGATAGGGTACCCTTAGGACTAACATTGGTTAAACGTGCTACAACATAAGCATTGCTCATGGTATAAATTTCAGGTAACACATCACCTTTATCAGCAGCATAAGCATCCTGGATTAACTTACGCGGGTTATCTAAACCTGCTGCGAAACCTTGTGTAGCTGCTACTCTATCAGCAACGGCAACTTTTAATCCTTTTTGTGTAGCAAGTTTTGCAAAATCGTTTCCTTTCACATCAGCAAGGAAATTACTTGCAGCTTTATAAGCCGCTGCCTGTGTTTTGCTGCTTGCAGCTAATGTTTTCTCAACATAAGCTAGTTTAGCTACTTTAGATGAACCGATTTGTTTTTCGATTTTAAGAATATGGTATCCGAACTGAGATTTAACTACTTTAATATCTCCTGCTTTGCCATCGAATGCTGCGTTTTCAAACTCAGGCACCATAGCACCACGTGCAAAAGTACCTAGCTCGCCACCTTTATCTTTCGAACCATCTACACTGTAGTTTTTAGCAAGCTCAGCAAAATTGCCACCCTTCAAAATTAAACCTTTTAATGAATCGGCTAACTTGCTTGCTTTATCTTCACCACCAACTTTAGCCGGGTCGATTAAGATGTGGCTGGCTTTTACCGAATCAGGAGAGAAACGGCTGGCTACAACTTTTACAATTTTATAAGAATTACCAGATAATTTAGGACCATAAAAACTACCTGCAGGCAATGCAAATACTGCAGAATCAACAGCCGGATCTAATTTACCTTTCGTTAGGTAAGCAAAAGGAACTTTAACATCCGAATTGATAGCTGCAAAAAGTGAGTCGTTTTTAGCTACCTGAAAATCGGCAGCAATTTTATCCACCTGCGCTTTAATCGCTAATGAATCGGCTTTATTTGGGCTAATGCTGAAAGTTACATATTCGAAAGCACGGGTCTCAGTTGGATTGTTAAAACGTGCTTTATTCTGATCATAGTATTCAGAATAATCTCCGTCCGTTAATTTAACTGATGCATCCGGAATAGAAGTATAATCTAAACTTACATATTTGAAGTTAGCCAGTTTGTTACGGTTGTTATATTCATCAGTAGCTTCTAACGAAGTTACATAAACCGAATTACGGATTAAGTTAGAATATTTGGTTTGTAACGCCTGGTTTTTAATCTCCTGTTGCAACATATCAGATTGTTGTAAAGCCTGAGGTTCTTTTGATTTTAAAAAGTTCATCAGGGTTACACGGTCTAATTGGCCGGTTTGAGGATTAGAAAAATACTGTTTAATTAATGGGCTAGGGTTCTGACCTTGCAATAAATCCATCAACTCATCTTCCGATACTGTTAAACCTAAGCGATCGTACTCCTTTGTTAATAAAACTTTAGCCAGTTCTGCATTCCAGGCCTGATCTACAGCCATAGCAGTCATTTGTGCATTTGCACTACCGCCATATTGTTGTTTCATTTGGTTTACACCCTGATCAACCTTTGGTCCGAAATCATCGATACTGATTTCGTTACCGTCAATAGATCCGACAACTTTTTGATTTGCAGACCAAAAAGGTTTACCTACGTTAATTGCATCGCCTACTAAAAATGCAACAATTGCAAAACCGATTGCAAAGACCAGGATATAGCCCGCACGGTTACGCAAAAATGTCATTAATCCCATATTGTAATTATAAATTTATTTAGTTCTTTTTTAAGAGGGCGCAAGATACAAATTTGCATTAAAAAAGAAAACACAAAATTTTATTTATCAAACGCTTAATTATAAGGGGGATGTAGGAGGTAAGATGGCTGATGGAAGATGGCGGGATTTGCCTATAAAATTAGCTTCAAAACCGCTGTATTTTGATGGATTCTTAATACATTATCCATTTTACCTCCTCCATACTACATAAGTTAAGGTGCCACCACTATTCCAGATCCAGCTATAAAGTTCCCTTCGAGTTAATTTCACCTGTTCCAGGTCCCATTTCATAAGTACTGAAATCCTGAGGAGCCTTAAAATCCTTTGCCCTTGTAAAGTCACCGTTTACGCTCAAAATATCAACGGTTTGATTTGAATAGAAAATCTTCTTCGATTCATCCCAGATTAACTCCTGAGAGGAAAAAGTATCGCCCTTGCTATTCTTTACCACCACATTTTTACGGAATTCGGTTTTAAGCTCAGTATCTTTCCTGATAGCATAATCGCACACCAAGTTTCCATCAACTGTGCCTTGTGGATTGTAAAAATCGATGTTTACGCCTTTAATCATTTCCTGGTAAGAACCACCGTTAGAAGGTGTAATCTTATCCAGTATTGGCGCATAGCCTTTTGCCTTTACCCTGGCCGAGTCGCTGTAAATAATCTCAACACCAATGGTACGGTCGCGTGTTAAGGTTACCTTACCTGCTGAAACTGAATTCGCATTTTTTAGATCGTCGTCTCCACAAGAAGCCAAAAACAATGGCAACGCCAGAAACAGACCATATAAAAATGTTTTTAAATTCATTAGTCTACGCGGTACTTACGGAACCAGGTATCGTTTAAGGTAAAGCCAAGGTGGAAATTAATATACTGTTCTTTAACCAGGTTATTGTTTAAAGTTCCTCTTTGCCCAACCTCGGTTGTAAAGTTAATTTTATAAAATGCCGTACCTCCATTTGCTGATGGTAGCGGGAAACCAAAACCCAATGAAGCGCCCATTTGTTTAATGTTCTGATTGTTTACCTGAATATACGTTTTATCGTAATTAAAGCCTAAGCGGTAATCAACACGTTTCATATAACTGTTGTAAGAATAAGCATCAGGAGTCCACTGGCCACCTAACGATGCTCCCCAGCTGTCTTGCAAACCCTGGCTAACATTATTGATTGTGGTTTCCGACCATTTGCTCATTCTAAAATCAGCACCGATCATCCATTTATCATTCTGCTGAATAGCTATACCAAAGTTATGGGTTAATGGCAAAGTAAGGTTAGATTTTCCTTTATCAATTCTACTCAAAGTATCCAATGCTGGCTGCTCATTGCCATTCGCATCTCTAAGATAACGGGTTGCGAAAAAGGTCTGGCTCGAATTTATTTTACCCGAAGTGCTACCCGAATAACCCAGGGTTACCAATGTTTTCTTACCTACATTAAAATCGTACTGGATACCATAAGAATAAGCTAAACCACCTACACTGTTTTTATTTTGAAGTTTGGCATTATAGGCCCCAACAATTGCGCTGCTGTATTCGGTTGAACGCGTAGTTTGCAGGTTACCAAAAATGTATTCTAAGTTGGCCCCAATTCTTAAATGATCGCCAAAACGATAGCCGTAACCAAAGTATGCTTTCGATAAACCGCCTTCACCTTCGTAAACCTGATCAACCGAAGTAGTATCAATTTTAACCTTGTTCCTGTAAGTATAACCTAAATCAGAATAAGGCAAAATACCAAAGCTCAAAGCCGATTTTCTACCTACTGGTGCTGCAAAGGCCAAATGGCTAAAAGTAGAGTTAAAGGTACTCTCGTTTAAATTGCCTCTGCTTAAGTTATTGATACTTGCGCTCATACCAATATCGATAGTGGTTAACGAAATACCGGCATATGATGCAGGGTTCTGCATATTGATGTAGTTAAAACCGCTTACTTTGTTTACAGCAGTAGAAATTCCACCCATTGCCCGCAATTGAGGCAACAAAGAGCCTTTTATATTACCAAGCCCATATCTTGAATATGGCGATGATGTAGTAACCTGTGCCTGAGCACTTAAACCACCAACTAGAACGAGTATGGCTGCAATATAATTTATTCTTTTGTACATTTTAATCTGCAATAGCTTCATTTAATCCTTTTAATACCAAGTAGGGATCTTTTATAATTTGAGGCGCAAAGATGCTGTTTTGTAATTGCTTATACAAAAAATTAGCATCGCCACCGGTTATAATTACCTTCAAAGCACTCTCTTTTTTATTATTTAGGGCAATAAAGCCTTCAATTTCATTTATTACACCTTGTAAAACGCCATTTTTAATTGCCGATTGTGTGTCAGTCCCTTCTGTTATTTCTTCCTGCTCATTCCACTCTACCAAAGGCAGGCGTCCGGTAAATTCGTGTACTGCCCTGAAACGCATATTAATCCCCGGACTGATGCTTCCACCAAAATATGCTTTTGATAGGCTTAAAACATCGTAGGTGATGCATGTCCCCGCATCTACAATTAAGCTGGCACTTGCCGGGAATAATCCGTTTGCACCCAAAACAGCAGCCCATCTATCTAATCCTAAAGTGGCAGGCGTTTTATATCTGTTTTGCACACCATTGGTTAACAAGGCCGAAAAACGCGTATATTCAGTATGTTTTTTTAAAAACCCCTCAAGCTGGCTAATTTCCTGATTAACACTGCTTATAATTGATTTATTTGGTGAAAATTTCTCTATCAGCTGAGCCAGATCAATAATCCCAAGTTTATTAAAACGCTGATGGTGAACGATTTCTTTATTTAAAAAAACAGCCACCTTAGCAGCAGAATTTCCAATATCAATGCTTAACGTGCGCATTTAAAATTTCTCTTTATCAATTTTATACTTTAGAAATTCCGAAGATCTCAATTCTATCCATCAAATTAAAACTTAAAAAAGCTTTAACGCTAAAATCATGCACAAAGCTATTAATCTTTGTCAAGTTTCGTTCCAGTTATTTGTTAAAAAAGGTTAAACAAACAGAAAGTACTGCACCGAAAGCACGAACAAGAGGAACAAAGTTTCGTAAAACCAGCGCTTTTTGGCATTGCTAAAATAGTAAGCTAACAGTACTGCCCCCGGTGGCACGCAAAGCAGAAAATGCCAGGTACGAAAATTAGGTTTGAGGTAAAAACTAACAATAGCCACAATAAACATGAAAAAAAGCAATTGAAAACTTTTCCGCGTACTGATAAAACTCCTGAAGAAATTTTCGCGCAATTGTAACGATGCCAGGATAATGATAATGGCTACCGGAATAAGCACCAAATAATCGTTATAGTTGATTTTAAACACCGATGGAAACTTATTACCCAAAGGTTTCCAGATTTGATAAAAAGAGCTCAAATTATCTTTCCAATAGTAAAATACGGCAAGGAAAAAGAATACGGTAATAAAACCGATTAGCCCGGCTACCCATTCGCGCCAGTTAAACGACCTAAAAAGCAGTAATGCTAAAAAAATCATGAGCAGCATGCCCATAAAAGGGAAATAAACCAGGGTACCAATGGCAATGATCATCCCGATATCGAAAACCGTGGTTATAGAATTGGCACTTTTTCCCAGTTTTAAAAACTTATCGATAATCCAGATGAGCAGGAAATTACAAATCAGCGCCGGATTTAAAGTCATAAATGGCATAAACAAACTTGTGCCCGTTACAAACATTAATCCGGGCAAAAAACTTGGTTTACCCAATAAGTTATGATTGTTTACAACCCTGTTAAAAATTAAGGCCTGCACATAAACCAAAACCGCCGCAATAAAAATATTCGTTTGTGCTGTAAAAGCATTATCGAGATCTACGTTGATCAATAAGCGGGCAAAAGGCTCCAGAAAATCGAAGTTTAACTGCGAAGGTGTTTCATAAAAGATAGCCATACGCATAAAAAATGTGTAGGCCAGCAAAAATATGAGGTTAACTGGATTTAGCTTTCTAAACTGATTAATCATGCCTTTTTAACGATTAGGCAAAGTAAAGAAAATAATTTAACTCCAAAGAGCAGAAAACTTAAAGACTGAAGTCAAAAGCTGAAAGCTAGATCCTGGCATATTTTTTCACCATATCATCAATAATCTGGGCAGTTTCATCTGGAAAATTAAATTCGTGTTTTTGGGGATTTTCTACCCAGTCTTTAACAATTGGCAACCAGTTGCGGCTGCTTCCCCAAATAACCGGCAAACCAAACTGCTTTAAGGCATAAGCGTTGCACTGCTGTTCAAACTGAAAACGCATAGGGGCAACCAACAATTTTTTCTTTAAATAAAGTGCCTCGGCTGGCCCTTCAAAACCACCACCCGTAAATAAACCTTCGCAGCTAGCTAAGCTTTTATTGAATTTTTCGTTGTTTACAGGCTCTACAAAAACATTGCCTTCCTGATAAGCTACTTTACTGTGTTTAGAAAAAACTTCCCATTTCACATTCGGGATCTGGGTAAAAAGCTTTACCAAACGTTTATCATCAATAGCCGGAAGATACACCGTGTAATGCCCCAAATTTATACTTTCCAGGTTTCTGATTTCGGCCCTGATTACCGGCGTATGGATAAAAGTATCGTAACGATCGAAATGGAAGCCAATATGATATTTGGTGGGGGCATAACGGCTTAAAATCAGTTTTCCCCAGTCCAAAGTTTTCGGCCGTGGTACTTTTTTCGATTTAAAAGCGGCCTGATGGCTTAATGAAACGCATTCAATGCCCTGCAGCTTACATGCCCAGGCGCTTACCGGCTCAAAGTCATTAACAATCAGGTTATAATCTTTCAGGGGAAGCTGTTTCATGTCTTTTCTAAAGCGGAAAAGATTCATGTTCAGCCAGGTTTTATAATGGTCTACACCACCTTTTTTGCCAAAAATAAAGCTAAAACCATGCAACTGGTATTTTACCGGCTGACTGAGTTTAACATCGGCCTGTGTGCCGCTCACTAAAATATCAAGCTCACCATATTTTTGGAGCAAAGGAATAATTTCCCTGGCCCTGCTAATATGTCCATTTCCGGTTCCCTGTATCGCGTAAAGTATCTTCATTTTATGCCCGAATATCTAAAATTATTGGGCAATTTCATATTTTATATTCTGCAAAAGAATATTTATATCCAGTTTACTCTTCAAATCTTCGGCGTCAGACAGGAGTCCTTCGTCCAATTCATCTTTGATAAAATGCTGATGCTCATATTTAAAAACCGTCCAATTTTGGTTTTCATATTCTAAAGCGGTTAAACTTTCTACCCAATCACCACTGTTTAAATAGGTAACACTTCCTTCATCGGTAGCAATTTCCCTTTTTTCGGCCTGGTGGATATGTCCGCAAACTACGTATTGATAACCTTTTTCAATCGCCAGTTCAGCTGCAGTTTGTTCAAAACTGTTAATGAATTTAACAGCATCTTTAAATTTAGCTTTTATTTTTTTCGAGAAACTCATTTTTTCTCTTCTTAGTGCCGTTAATACCCAGTTTACAAAACTATTGATCAGAATTAAGGTATCGTAACCTACCGCACCCAGTTTGGCCAGCCATTTAGAATGTTGCATGGTCACATCAAACACATCACCATGAAAAAACCAGGCTTTTTTACCGTCGAGTTCTAAAATTAGTTTATTCTGAAGATGGAATGTACCCATTTCCATACCATCAAATTTGCGGAGCATCTCATCGTGGTTGCCAGTTAAATAATGCACCTGCACGCCTTCCGAAACAAACTTCATCAGCTTACGGATGACTTTCATGTGCGATTCGGGCCAGTAACTTTTGCTAAACTGCCAGATATCAATGATATCGCCATTTAAAATCAATGTTTTGGGTTTAATACTTTTAAGATACTTTAAAAGCTCTTTAGCATGGCAGCCATAGGTGCCCAAATGCACGTCGGAGATCACGACTACATCAACATTTCTCTTGTCCATAAACGGGAAATTTTAGGGGGAAGAATCTTATTACCGCCCTGTTTAGGCAGTTCCAGTATAAATTAGATGTGTTACCACTCCTCTTCCTCATCGAGTTTTACCTCAAAAGGGCTAAAGAAATAAAGTACAACAATCAATAAACACACGGCAAAGAAAGATTCTAACATATCATCTGATTTTACAACACAAAGGTAAGATGCTGTTTATCAAACAAATGTTACCACATTGTTAAATTATTATTCAATCGGATAATGTCTGTTAAAAGAGGTTAATTGTATAAGCTGGTAATTGCTGAGTTAGTTTGATAAACAGAATTTTTCATCAACAAAAAAGCCCCATAAGATCGAAATCCTATGGGGCTTGTATACTAAAACGCAACTTAGGCCTTGGCCTTAACTGCTTTCTTTTTCTTCTTCTCTTCGTTATAAAACCCGAAACCTAATCCCGCTAACAAGAGGATAGAACCTGCCAACGAAATTTTCTCACCCGCATAGTAAGCTGTTGGATGGAAAATAAATTCGAGTTTGTGGTTACCTGCTTCCAGTTGGGCAGCACGTAAAACATAATCAGCTCTGAAGTATGGTTTTTCTACACCGTCGATATACATTTTCCAGCCTTCCTTGTAGTAAATCTCAGAGAAAACGGCAATTACATCTTTAGCAGAAGAATACTCGTAAGTTAAATGATCAGGATTGTAAGTAGTTAAGCGAATAAAACCTTCCTGGCCAGTGCCTAAACGTTTGGTATCGATTAAATCTTTGTAACTCTCATCAACAATAGCTTCTTTTTTAGCATCGAAACTGCTGATGGCTTTCATTTCCTCATCAGAATTCTTTGCAAACTGCACACTTTGTACAAACCACGCATTACCGGCGGCCGTTGCATTGCGCTGCATTTTATAAGATCCGTTTTGAGGATCTTGTGTAATGATGTATTTGGTATTTAACATGTCCAGCACATCCTGGTTGATGCTTTTGGTCATTTGCTTATCTACCAGTTCCTGGAAACGTTTTAACCTTGCAGAGTGGAAACCACCAACTGTTTTATGGAAATAAGAAGTTTCTGCACTTTTAAACGGATCGCCCAATGATAAGTCGAAAACCCTAAAGTTGGGATCCTTATCAGCCGAAATAAAATTATCTACATCACGCGGCTGATAATGGCTGGCCAGATCCGATTTGTTTACAAAATTCTGGTTGTTTAAATAACGGCGGTCTACCTGCCATAAATCGATTAAAACAAACAAAGCCAGCAAACCAAAAGCCAGTTGCATGTTCATTTTTTTGGTGATAAATGCCCAAGTAATACCAAAACCAATGGTAACGAACAACAAGGTACGCAAAGCATCAGCACGCGCCAAAGCAACGCGATCTGCAACAATGGCATTTAAAATTTCCATTGCAGCACCTCTGTTATTCTGTAAAGTTTGGGTTAATGCATCTAAAACCTGTGCCTGATTGGCTTGCGTAAAGCTGAAAAACGCAGTTGGAATTACAGCAATAATTAAAGCAAAGCCACCGGTAATACCAGCCGACCAGATTAAGCGTTGCACCAGATATTTCTGATCGTATTTTCCTTCTTGCGCTTCCTTAACAGCCAAAATAGCCAACAAAGGAACCAGGAAGCCTACAATTGCCAATATTGATTCTACTGCTCTGAATTTATTATAACCAGGCAGATAATCAAAGAAAATATCGGAGATAAATGGCAAGTTACTTCCAAAAGAAAGGAACATTAATAAAATACTTGTCCCTAAAATCCACCATTTCCAACGGTGTTTAACAATAAATAAGCCAAACACAAAAAGGAAACAAATAATAGCGCCAAAATAGTAAGGACCTGCAGTACCCGGCTTATTTCCCCAGTACTGGTTGGTTCCAAGGTTTTGGGCCATGTAACCAATAGCCTGACGTGGGTCTACACCTGAAAGATTCTTTTCAACTGCTTTATAGGTATTGCTTTCAGGTTTAATGATTTCATCGATACTGCTTGCACCACCATAAATGTTAGGAATTAAGAAAGAGAAACTTTCGCCAACACCTTGACTCCACTGGTAAGCATATTCTTTATCTAATCCATTTGATGGCTCAGCTTTATCGGTAGTAAGGTTAGATTTACCACGAATGGTTTCTTTACCATACTGATAGGTGGTCCACAAGGTACCTGCATTTACCAGCACCGATAAAAAAATACCCGCTACAATATAGGCAATAGCTTTACCAAATGTAGCCAGTTGCTTAGCTTTAAAGGCATGATAAAGTTCTATACCAGCCAAAATAGCCAACGCCATAAACAAATAATAGGTCATTTGGATGTGGTTAGAGCGGATTTCTAACGCCATAAACAAGGCCAGTAAACTAGCCCCAACCAAATAACGGCCTCGCAGCGTAAGAATTATCGCTGCCAATATAGGGGCAAAGAAGCCTATAGCCAACGCCTTGTTACTATGCCCGGCAGCAATAATAATGAAGTTGTACGAAGTAAACGCAAAAGCAATGGCGCCTGCCGCAGCAAGCCATGGGTTTATTTTTAGTACGCAGAATAATAAATAAGCACCTAAAAGATAAAGTAAAACCGTTCCCACTGGATCAGGAAATACACCTTTTATTACATCGATACCATAAGTAGTAATGTTTAGAGGATATTGAACCCAGATTTGATAAGCGGGCATACCGCCAAACATCTGGTTGGTCCAAAGAGGTCCTTTACCATCTTTTTCCTTAATATCCATAATTTCTTTCTGCATGGCTTTTGCCTGCAAAACATCGCCTTGTTGTGGCGCTTTACCCTGTAAAACAGGACTGAAGTAGGCAAATGTAATGACTACAAAAAATGCAATAATGGCCAGGTGTATGCCATTTTTATTAAACCAGTTATTCATTAAGGTTTGTTTAAGTTTAAACGAACGTCAAAAATAAAAAAATGGGCGGTATAAAAAAGTAATAAATTAAATGCATCGCGAATAAAAACTAGATTTGTATTAGAGAATAAAAATTCAATCTATTTAAAGATGAGAAAGTTTGCTGCGACAATCGTATTACTAAGTCTGGCATTAACTGCTTTTTCGCAAGTGGTTAGCCTAAATAACAATGAAATTAAAAAACTTAAAACCCAACTTAAAAACAACTCCGAATCTCAAAAATTATATGCAGGCTTCGCAAAAAATGCATTAAACTACCTCGAAGAGCAACCTAATCCTGTTGATACCATCCGTACTGAAGGTTTACTGAAAGGTAATCCTAAAAAAGAACGCACACGGCTGGCACTGGCCGATATGAACAAAATGTTTGCACTGGCTTTGCAATATCGTTTAAGTGATGACCAAAAATATCTCCACAAATGTGTAGAATTTCTTGAAGCCTGGGCAAAAACAAACCGACCCAACGGCGATCCGATCGACGATACCAACCTGAATGAAGCTGTAGAAGCATACGACCTGATTAAAACAGACATCAAACCTCAAGCTAAAAACACAATTGAAAAGTGGCTTGCTGAAACTGCGCTAACTGAAATTAACAGCAAGCGAATGAAAGCGGGAAGAGCCACAGCCATTAACAACTGGAATGCTCACCGCTTAAAAGTAGTTGGCGAAATTGGCTACGCATTAAACAATTCTGATTTCATTATCTGGACTATCGATAACCTCAAAAGCCACATCAACATTAACTTATATGCCGACGGTACCAGCCTGGATTTTAAAGAACGTGATGCCATGCACTACCACATTTACGATTTAGAACCCATGCTAAGGCTAGCCATTATGATTGACCGCGCGAGAGGAATCAATTTTTACAGCTACGAATCGCCAAAAGGTTCATCGATTCAAAAATCTGTTAACTGGCTAATACCTTACATAAAAGGCGAAAAACAGCACGAAGAATATGTAAATACGACTGTAAAGTTCGACCGGGACCGGGCTAAAAATAACGAAGCAGGATTTGCACCGGGTACCATGTTTAAACCAGAACTGGCATTGCCGGTATTGAAATTAGCGATTTATTTTGACCCGACTTTAATCGGGGTGCTCCAATCGGTTAATGGTAAAGAAAAAAGCTGGATGGGTATTTTGGATCAGTTGCAAAGGGATAGCAATAAATTTCAAAATAATTAAACTTTCAATAATTCTTGAAAGTTTAATAAAACAATTTATATTTGTGTATGGAATTAGCAGCAGCAAAGTTAAAATTTATAGAAGCCTGGGGCAAACTGGGTTCAGAATGGGGCATTAACCGTACCATGGCACAGGTACATGCTTTGTTGCTAATTTCTGCAGATGCACTTACCACTGAAGAGATAATGGAAACGCTGAGTATCTCGAGGGGAAATGCCAACATGACCCTCCGCGATTTGATTAGCTGGGGACTAATTGAAAAACAACACAAAGCTGGTGAACGTAAAGAGTACTTCTTTGCCGACAAAGACGTGTGGAACATTGCCCGCCAGGTAGCCAAAGAACGTAAAAAAAGAGAACTTGAACCAGTTTTAAAGGTATTAAATGAACTCTCGAACGTTGAAGGAGATGATAAAGATCCGGAGTTTAAGACTTTCAAAAAATCGATTACGGATATAAACAAATTGGCTGGTAATGTTGACAAAACTTTGGAAACCATGCTTAAAGCAGAAGAAAACTGGTTCTGGGGATCAATATTGAAGGTGTTTAAGTAAATGGGAGAAGAGCCAGGTATCGAGTACCAAATGCAGGATGTAAGAATTAAGTAGTAAGTATCAAGAAAGAGCTAAGCTAGTGTATTAAACCTAGCTTTATTTTTCAAGCGTATGTTTCAATATTTACTGAAAATACTAAAATTTAAATAAAATGAAAACACTCCAAAATCACGTTATCCTGTTCGATAATGAATGTCCAATGTGCTATGCCTATACCCAAACATTTATTAAAACCGGCATGCTGGATAAAAAGGGGCGTGAAGCTTATCAAAACATGCCCGCCAATATCTGCCCGCTGGTTGATCGTCAGCGAGCAGCCAATGAAATTGCACTGGTAAATACCCTAACCGGCGAGGTAACTTATGGTATACAAAGCCTGTTTAAAATTATTAGTCATGCCTTACCCATCTTCAAAACACTCTTTTCATTTGGCCCTTTTGTTTATTTGATGCAAAAATTTTATGCTTTTATATCTTACAACAGAAAAATTATTATCCCTGCAAAAGTTAAAGTAAATACAACGCAGCCCAGTTTTAAAATTCAATATCGCATTGCTTATTTATTGTTCACCTGGCTGGTTACAGCCTATATTTTAACCGCTTACGCTCATCTGTTAACCCGATTTGTACCTTTGGGTGCCAGTTACCGCGAATATCTGATCTGCGGCGGGCAAATGTTTTTTCAAGGCATCATTATCCTTTTTTACCAGAAAGATAACCTTTGGGATTATCTGGGTAACATGATGACCATTTCTTTCACGGGAGCACTTTTGTTTTTACCTATGCTGGTAGCTTCTCATTATTTTCAAATCAATCCCATATTATTTATCCTCTATTTTTTAATGATTGCAGGACTCATGTTTCTGGAGCATTTGCGCCGAAGCAAAATTTTAAACCTGAGTTGGGTCATGAGCATTACCTGGGCACTTTACCGTTTAATTGTTTTAGTACTAATCTTATTATTTTAAAATCATGAAGTACAGAAAAATTGTCCTGGCTGGGGGAAATGGTTATTTGGGTGGCGTGCTAGCTAAACATCTCAGTTTAATAACGGATGAAATCGTTATCCTTTCGAGGAAAGCCCAGCCAAAAAACGGGAATGTTGAAACTATAGTTTGGGATGGAAAAACAACAGACGAGTGGACTAAGGCGCTCAAAAACGCCGACCTACTTGTAAATCTTTGCGGCAAAAATGTAAACTGCAGGTACACCGCCAAAAATAGGGAAGAAATTATCCAATCAAGGTTGCAACCAACAACTTTGTTGGAAAAGGTAATACAGAAAATGGATAACCCACCTAATCTATGGATCAATATTAGTTCTGCAACTATATATCGCCATGCTGAAGACCGCTATCAGGATGAAATTAATGGAGAAATAGGGACAGGTTTTTCAGTAGAGGTATGTAAGGCCTGGGAAAGCAGCTTTTTTGAAAATAGTACTCCTCATACGAGGAAAATAGCTTTAAGGACGGGCATAGTGCTCGGTAAAGAAGATGGCGCCTTTCCGAGGTTGTTAAATCTTACAAGGACAGGCATGGGTGGCAGGCAGGGCAACGGTGAGCAGTATGTAAGCTGGGTGCATGAGCAAGATGTAGCCTTGTGTATTGAATGGTTACTCGAACAGGAAAAAATTAGCGGTATTATTAACTGTACGGCTCCAGAGCCTGTTAAAAACCATGTTCTAATGTCACAAATTAGGAAAACTTGTGGAATAAACTTTGGATTACCAACACCTGCCTGGTTATTGGCAATAGGTGCAAAGATTATAGGCACCGAAACCGAACTGATTTTAAAAAGCAGGTGGGTTAAGCCTACAATTTTATTAAATAATGACTTTGAATTTAAACACCCAACCATTGAGCGTGCAGTTAAAGATATTTTAAAATAAGTTTTGTATGCCTAACCGGATCAATTAGAAAACTCAAAACGAAAGTGATGCCAACCATATTGCTAAAAACAAGAATTTATGCACCAATAGAAAAGTGCTTCGATTTATCCAGAGATTTAGACCTGCACATGGAATCAATGAAAGATAGTAAAGAAAAAATTATTGCCGGAAGATCGAATGGTTTAATCGGACTTGGCGAAGAGGTTACCTGGCAAGCCAGGCATTTTGGGCTAAGTTTTAACATGACAAACAAAATTACGGCAATGAAACCTCCGTTTTATTTTGTTGATGAAATGCTAAGTGGGCCTTTTAAAACACTCCACCATCAACACCATTTCACTTTAGCAGATGCCTATACGGAAATGACAGATATTTTTGCATTCCAATCTCCCATGGGCACACTTGGTCGCTTGGTGGATCTATTATTTTTGAAGCGGTATATGCATAAATTATTAATTGCCCGAAATCAAGTCATAAAATCAGTGGCAGAGCGACCATAAACAAAAACCCCTGAAACAAGTTCAGGGTTCAATTTTATTTTACTTCTTCGTAATCCACAAAGTCACCAAGTTTATCCGTTTTACTTTGATGGGGTTTTGGAGGCATATAATCTATTGAAATAGAACCTTCTGGTTTAGACCTTCTTTGTTGTTGCTGTTGACCTGTGGCCTGACTTTGCATTTTACTTGCCAAGTTATTAAACAGCATAGGTAGTATCAATCTGACCAACATTCTGATCAGCCAAAGCACTAATATTGTTATGAAAATGAATTTTATTAATGTCATGTTAATAATTTACGCTTATTACAAATATAGACGTAGCAAAATTTATTTTGTTACTTTTTAGGTCTTTAATTGCATTTTGATTACAAATATAATACGTAAAAAGGCTTATAAAGGTTTTAACCATACTTTTATGAATTTTTCTCTGTTGGATAATTTATCTTCTGACTGAATCACTTTTACATCTTTTATAATATCATTAGTAATATAAAAGTCGTCATAAGTAACCAATCTTTTTAATTCAATAAAAATTGGCAGATTCCAATAGTTCTTTTTAATTCGATACTCTTTTAATAGCTGTTTAATATTTAAGAGCTTAATATCTTTTTTTAGGGTAATCTCTATTAAACCGTTTTTTGCAGCTGGTCCATATTTATCAGTTCCCTGGCTATCCTTTACCACATTTATCACTTCGACACTTGTGTGCCTAATAAATTCAAACGCTCTTGCTCCGTTTAGTACAGTATTGTTTATGACAAACAATGGTCGATTAGCAACTACACCGACCCTTGATGGTGCACAGATCCTGATCTTTCCTGTATCTGATGAGGGGGCATTTTCAACAGGGCTCCTATTCAATGAATCGGATACCTGAGCCGAGGCGGAACCCGTAAGGACAAAAATTAAAAAGCCAAAATAAAGGTGTTTCATCAATCTTCAACAATTTCAGCAACGCGGCCTACCTGGCCATCTTCGAGCCGAACTTTTATTCCCCGAGAGTGGAATGCGGATGAAGTAAGAAGATCTTTAACGATACCGTAGGTAATGTTTCCCGATCTTTGATCTTTCTTCAAAATAATTCCGACTTCTAATCCCGGATAAATATCTTTTCTGTTCTGCCCGTCCATTGTGCTGTATTGTGATGATGAATAAAACACCAAAATTCCACAATAATTTTGAATATCTATGGTAATTTACTGAAATCTATTTCTGGCTGCTTACCAACAGTGGTTCTGTTCAATACTTTTCTTGGCGAGGTGTAATCGTTAAAAAAGCCACCATTTTTCAGGTAAAAAGCTCCTTTGTCAATCCCACCCTGATAATCCATCCGGTAACCTTTCATGCCGGTGTTATCGGTAGTAAACCTGGCCGATTTTAATTCTGTCCAAACGCCTTTATCATCGCAGATCCATTGGTTATTAAACAAAACTTTTCTGGATAAATCTCCTTGTACAGGCGAAAAATTTTCTAAAAAGGAATGGAAACGTTTTAAATAAGTTTTGGTTTGTGACCTGGTAAAGCAGGCTATTAACTGCCATTTATTGGTTTCGGGTGCAAAAAAGTAAGCGGTATAAGTAGTTAGGCTATCTTTTCCCGGAACGCCATGGAGTAAAAATTTATAGGTATTTCCTGCTTTCCACATATAGTTTAAATAGCTCTGACCGCCTGCTCCTTCATTACCAAATTCGCCGGTATGCACATTCTCACCTTTCTTAAGCATTTTAATTTTGTGCGATTCAGGGATGCTTTTAGGATCGTCGGTATTAAAAGGACTCCAAACCGAAAACAGGATATGTCTTTCGGTAGGACTGTTAACCTGCATCCCAAAATAACCTTCGCCAAAGCCATTGGCCATAAAATAAGAACCCAGAATATCTTCTCCTTTTGGCACGGTAACTTCGTTATAATACCATTCGGCATTTACATTTTCAGGTTGTAGATAGTTTAAATGAACAGATGGTCCGCGACGGCCCCAATGAAAGAAATTGCCTTCGTTATTTTTAACATAGGCTGTTTTGCCTTCAATAGCCGATCCGTTGATTACCAAATTTGCAATGGAAGGAAACTTGTTTCCGCTTTTACTTAAACCCTTAATGGTTAAGGCAACGTATCCGGTATCTTTAACCGTCCACTCGCCAATTTTGCCATCAAAAGCTTTACTTTCATCAAAATTTACTTTTTTAGGTTGATTATTGATTGAAAATTCAATAGTTGACTGACCATCAACAAGTGGCTTTTCATTAAGCGAAACAATCACCGTACCTGGCTTAGAAACCCTGAAATAAGCGGTGAAATACTCTTTTTGGTTTGACCAGTTTACTATTCCCCTGTTGGATAAGGTTCTCTCAGAATCCTCGTGAAGCGAACTGTATGCATTACCTGCTAATGGGAGCGTAATATTTGCTTGATTTTGGGCATAACCATCCAGCCCGATAGCGCCGAGTACGATCAGCGTTACTAGTTTTAAAGATTTCATTTAATGATTTTTAGATAACTCGTTGAAGTGCAATTCTAATTCAAATTATTGAAAAATCAGGCATTAAAACTAAAACGTTACTTACTAAATTTTTCGTTAAACATTTTCTCAAGCGCAAACATTTCATCACGCAACTTTGCAGCTTGTAAAAAGTCCATCTCTTTGGCAGCCTTCTGCATATCCTTACGGGTATTGTCAATTGCACGCTGCATTTCTCCCTTGCCCATATATTGAACAATTGGATCGGCAGCAATGCTGATTTCGGCATTTTCGATATAAGCCCTGGCTTTATTATCGCTTGCTTTTTGAGAGAAATCGAGGACAGAAGTCTGTTCTAAAATTGCTTCGCGCGATTTGCCTACCGTTTTAGGTGTAATACCATGCTCAAGGTTGTAAGCAATCTGTTTTTCCCGACGCCGGTTAGTTTCGTCGATGGTTTTCTCCATACTGTCTGTCATACCATCAGCATACATGATAACCCTTCCTTTATCGTTACGTGCAGCACGGCCAATGGTTTGAATTAACGATTTCTCTGAACGCAAAAAGCCTTCCTTATCGGCATCCAAAATGGCAACCAATGTTACTTCGGGTAAATCCAAACCTTCACGTAAAAGGTTAATACCAACCAACACATCAAACTCACCCAATCGCAGACCACGAAGAATCTCTACACGTTCCAGAGTCTTAATTTCAGAGTGGATATACCGTGTTTTTATATTCAAACGGTCCAGATATTTGGTTAACTCTTCGGCCATACGCTTGGTTAAAGTTGTTACCAAAATACGCCCGCCATCTTTAATAGTCAGGTCTATTTCATCCAGTAAATCATCAACCTGGTTAATGGCTGGTCTGATCTCGATAATTGGATCTAACAAGCCGGTTGGTCTGATTACCTGCTCTATTACTACACCTTCTGATTTTTCCAGTTCATACTCGGCTGGTGTTGCGCTTACGTAAATGGTTTGTGGGGCAAGTGCTTCAAATTCATTAAAATTTAACGGTCTGTTATCCAGCGCAGCCGGCAAACGGAAACCATATTCAACCAACGAAAGTTTACGTGACCTGTCTCCTCCGTACATGGCCCTGATTTGCGGCACCGTAACATGACTTTCATCAATCACCATTAAATAATCATCAGGAAAGTAGTCTAACAAACAAAATGGGCGCATACCCGGCTGCCTGCCGTCGAAAAAACGCGAGTAATTTTCAATACCTGAGCAATAGCCCAGTTCTTTCATCATTTCGATATCAAAATTAGTCCGCTCTTCTAAACGCTTGGCTTCGAGTAAATGCCTGTCGGCAATTAACTGGTTCTTTCTGATCTCCAGTTCTTCCTGAATACCCCAGATAGAAGAATTGAAGCGATCTTTAGGCGTAACGAAAAGATTGGCCGGATAAATGGCCATATCTTCTAATTTTTCTAAAGTTTTACCCGAAACCGGATCAATGGAGGACAGCTCTTCAATGTCATCTCCAAAAAATGAAATGCGGTAGGCATGATCGAGGTACGCAGGATAAATATCCACAGTATCGCCCTTAACCCTAAATGTTCCGCGTTTAAAATCAGTTGTGGTACGCGAATATAAAATCTCCACCAAACTGTGTAAAAAAGCATTTCTCGAAATCCTTAGTCCAACCCCAAAACGGAAAACCATTTTAGAAAAATCTTCGGGGTTACCCATACCGTAAATACAGGAAATAGAGGATACGACAATAATGTCGCGCCTGCCACTCATTAAAGATGATGTGGTGCGCAAGCGCAGCTTTTCTATCTCTTCGTTAATGCTCAGGTCTTTTTCGATGTAGGTATTACTTGAAGCAATAAACGCCTCTGGCTGATAATAATCGTAGTAAGAAACAAAGTAATTGACAGAATTTTCGGGGAAGAAATTCTTAAACTCGCCGTAAAGCTGGGCAGCCAGTGTTTTATTGTGGCTTAAAATTAATGTTGGCTTTTGGGTTTGTTCAATTACGTTAGCTACCGTAAAGGTTTTGCCTGATCCGGTTACACCAAGTAAAGTTTGATAATGTTCGTTAGCGTTTACACCATCAACCAGTTGTTTGATGGCATTGGGTTGATCTCCGGTAGGTTGGTATTCTGAGGTGATTTTAAATTTCATTGGTAACCAAATTTACTGAAATTTTATGATGCTAAACAATTTAGCATGCTTTATTCAACCATCGAAAAGTAATTTTGTGTGGGTGAATTGAAAAAATACTTAAACTGCTTACAAATAAAAAATCCCCGCTGAGGCTCAACGGGGATTTTCTTGTTATTTACTTGCAGCCTGCTGCATTGGGTTCTTCCCAACCGACTGGCCTCTAACGGCACCACCGGTTTTGGCTTTGTAAACTCTAAATTTACTTTCTTTTGCTTTACCACCCCAGCCATTGTTACTGGTATCGATATCAGCTGTTTCACGTAATGGATCTACTAAAATGGAAGCCACTTCCTTATCTTTTACGTAAAATTTAGAAGTTTTCAATTCATTGTGTCTCCAAATCTGCGCAGGGATACGATCAATTTCTTTGGTGCCATCTTTATAGGTAAACTCAACAATGATTGGCATAACCAAACCGCCTTTATTGCTAAAACTTAGCTCGTAAAGGAATTTGTTTTCATATTTATCCTGATCAGCAGATGCGACTACTTCAACAGGAACAGCTCCTTCCATTTTGGTTACCACAGTGGTATCGATGCTCACCATTCCTCTATCGTATTTATAATAGAAATCCTGAGCGGCAGTATTTTTATCTACATAGAAATTGATTTTCTTGTCTTCGCGGTTTCTGATTTTCGAAATATCTTCAAAGGCATTTACAGCAGGCTTATCAATCTTAACCATTCTAGATCTTGCTGCAGGCACTTCTTTCGGGAAATCGGCTTTTGCAAATTTCACACTGTCCAAAGCAATATCACATGGATCGGTTCCGTAAAACCAACCTCTCCAAAACCAATCTAAATCCTCACCACTGGCATCTTCCATGGTACGGAAAAGATCGGCAGGTTCTGGGTGTTTAAAAGCCCATCTTCTGGCATACTCTTTAAATGCGTAGTCAAATAGTTCTCTGCCCATAATCGTTTCGCGAAGAATATTTAAACCAGTTGCAGGTTTTGAATAGGCATTCGGGCCAAAACGAGCAATATTTTCTGAATTGGTCATAATTGGTTCCAACTCATCTTTTGGCAGTTTCATGTAATCTACAATGGTATAAGCCGGTCCTTTTTTACTTGGGAATTTATTGTCCCAAAGCTCTTCTGTTAAATACTCAACAAAGGAATTTAAACCTTCATCCATCCAAGTCCATTGACGCTCATCACTATTTACAATCATCGGGAAAAAGTTGTGTCCAACTTCATGAATAATTACACCCAGCATCCCATTTTTGGTGCTCTCACTGTAAGTCCCATCTGCATCTGTACGACCATAGTTGAAACAGATCATCGGATATTCCATTCCATTAGCTGCCTCAATACTTTGCGCAACCGGATATGGATAAGGGATCGTAAAATCAGAATAGGTTTTAATGGTATGGGCTACGGCACGGGTAGAAAATTTGCTATACAAATTGTAGGCTTCTTTTCCATAAAAGCTCATGCACATTACGGTATTGTTATTAGCCTGTATTTTTTGAGGCATGGCATCCCAGATAAACTTACGTGAAGAGGTCCAGGCGAAATCGCGCACATTGTTTGCGTTGAAAACCCAGGTCTTTTTAGCGGCCGATTTCTTAGCTTCGGCAGCTTTAGCCTCAGCTAAAGTCTGAATTTCAACTGGCGCTGCAGCAGTTTTGGCTGCATTATATCTGCTTAACTGAGTTGGGTTTAAAACCGCACTGTAGTTAATACATTCGCCGGTTGAGCCTACAAGGTGATCAGCCGGAACGGTCATTTGCACTTTAAAATCGCCAAAGGTTAAGGCAAATTCGCCTCTTCCTGTAAACTGATGGTTTTGCCATCCCTGAAAATCGCTGTATACACATAAACGTGGGTACCATTGAGTCATGGTAAACAAATAATTCCCGTCAGCCGGGAAAAACTCGTAACCTCCACGGCCGCCAACAGCCATACGGTCTGTAATTTTATAGTTCCAATCTATGTTGAAAATCAATTTCTGTCCGGTCCTTAACGCAACAGGTAAATCAACACGCATCATGGTTTTGTTAACGGTATATTTTAAATTTTTACCCGTAGCATCAGTTAATTTAGTAATATTTATACCGTTACCATTATTGCCTTTTGCACTTAACTGATCTAAACTTTGTGTGGTGCCAAAAGCAGGCATTTTAGTTGCATCCTGGTAATTGGCATTTTTATCGGTACTGTGTTCGTTTTCATCGAGTTGCAGCCAAATGTAAGTTAACGGATCGGGCGAGTTGTTGGTGTAGGTTACCGTTTCTGACCCGGTGAGTAACAGGTTTTTCTCATCCAATTCACATTTGATGTTATAATCGGCACGTTGTTGCCAATATTTAACCCCTGGTGCGCCACTGGCAGTACGTTGTTCGTTTGGTGTAGGTAAAATGGTACCCAATTGTTCAAATTTATTCCCGTGGTTACTACCAGGATTATTCTGAGTATTTTGGGCAAAAGCTAAACTACCTGAAAAAAGTAGCAAGCCTGTTAAAGTAAACAGTTTATTCATTATGATGTTAGTTAAAATGGAATTCGTTCTAAAGCCATTTTTAAAGCCAGGCTAAATACGGCTGCCGATATAAATAAAACCCAGCTCAGGCGCTTGATCCGGGTATAATTAAAAATTAAAAAGGTAATGAACAATACAATCATTACTAGAAAAATCTGCCCTGCTTCCAGGCCAACATTAAAGCCAAAGAGCCCCCAACCTATATTTTGGTCTTTGGCCAGCATCATTCTGATGGAATTGGCAAAGCCCATTCCATGTATTAAACCAAAACCCAGGGCCAGGGAATAGTTAATTTTAACCGATTTCAATGAAAAGTTCTTTCTGAACATATTACTGATTGCGGTAATTACAATGGTACAGGGGATTAAAAACTCTACCCATTTACTATCGAACCTGATGTAATCTAAAACACTTAAAAGCAAAGTTAGCGAATGACCAATGGTAAAGGCGGTAACCAATATGAGTACTTGTTTCAGATTTTTGTAGCTGTAAATGGCAACAAGTGCCAAAACAAAAAGCTGATGATCCAAAGCATCAATACTGATAATGTGTTCCCAACCTAGTTTAAAATAAAAGACAAAATCTTGTAACGGCATGAATAGTAAGCTAACTATCTCGGTTAAAAATAGTTTATAAAGACTAAAATTATACTTTTAATTACAAAAACACCAAATATCCTTTACAGAAAACGATAAATCCCAAATTTGTTACTGTTTTTAAAACAGCTAGTTCTAAGAAACACCTGTATTTACAGTTGTAAACTAAATTGTTGTTTCATTATACAGGGCCAACAAGGTATATTGGTACGGGTAATTTATTTCATTTTATATGGTGTTATGCTAAGGCTTAAATATTATTTTCAAAAGCCCCAAAAGGGTTTTGATCCTGTTCCAAAAGCCTTTGCAGAAAAATATGCGGCCAACGAATACAGAAAGGTAGATGGTGCGGTTATAGATGCAATAAATACCCGTGTAACCGATTTCAGGGATAAAAGTATTTTGGACCTGGGAGCAGGCCCGGGCCAGTACAGTATTGAATTCGCCAAAAGGGGCGCGAAAGTTACCTGGCATGACATTAGCCGCAATTATTTGGAGATCGCTAAAAACAAAGCTGAAAGCGAAAGCATAGCGCTAAACTTTTCGCTGGGTTACCTGGAAGAGGCACGGGGTAAATACGACATGATTTTTAACCGGATATGCTGGTACTACTGCATTAACGATGATCAGTTTGCCACACGTATTTATAACCTGGTTAAAAAAAATGGCTTCGGTTTTATTGTTGTTAATAACGAAAAATTTCTTCAGGAAGAACTCACAAAAGAACGCGGATTAAAAAAAATAATTATCAGACTCAGTTACTGGATCAACGAAAATTTTAATATTAAACTTACACACGTACATCCCTCACACCAGAAACTGAGCAGAATATTTGCCCGTTTAGATTTTAAAAGCCTGCAGGTAGAACGCCTCGGACATAACACCTTGATTACATTTAACAAGTAGCCAATTTATCTGTTAACTTTGCGTTATAGTCCAAAATATACCTATGCGTAAATTAAAATTTGTTGTTCTGCTGTTGTGTTGTACATTTTTTGCTGTTGAGGCAGGCATTAAGCACCCTTTACATGTGAGTACTACAGAAGTAAATTTTAATGCAAAAGACAAAACGCTTGAAATTAGCTGCAAAATTTTTTCAGATGATTTTGAATCGATTCTAGCCAGATTATACAAACAAAAAACAGACTTAAGCAACCCCAACATGAAAAACGCGATGGATGAGCTGGTTAAAAAATACTTGTTATCGCATTTGCAGGTTAAGGCCAATGGAAAAGTAACAACCATGAATTATATTGGCTTTGAAATAGACCACGAAGCCACCAATATTTACATGGAAGTTGAAAAAATATCAGCTGTAAAATCGATTGAAATTAACAATACCATTCTCTACGACCTATTTGATGACCAGATGAGTATTGTACATATTGTGAAAGGTCCTGTCCGTAAAAGCAGCAAAATACTCTACCCTGAAAAGAAGTTTGTGGCAAACTTTTAATTGTATTTTTTGTATTAGATAATGGTTAGGCGTTAGATTACCATTAATTTTAGTAGCTATATTATTTAAGTTAGTATGAGCTGAGGAATATTTCTTGTTATCTTTTTTTAAATCCGTATTGTTAAAATAAGTTATGCACCTAATCATCTTCTCCAACATATTAACGCCTCGGATTAAATATATTTTCAGTTTTATTTTTAAGGATATACTGAAAACAGAAGTGGAATTTACAGGCAATAGTCAGTATTTTCTGCAAAGCGACTGTGTAAAAATCAACTATGGCGATGAAGCCCTGGGTGATGAACTTTTCTTTAAAAGTACACCGTTGCTCTTCTCCAAAAAACTCGAAGAAATCAAACTTAAAAGCATTTCGTTTGGCGATTACCAGGTTCCGTTTGCGGTAGAGGGCTCTGCATTGACTTTTGATGTTTTTGCAGCTTCATTTTTCATCATCAGCAGGTATGAAGAATATCTCCATCAAAAAACTTCTGCAACGGATTTTAACCCCGCTAAAAGCCGGCAACACAAATGGCGGGTTTTAAACCGGCCGGTTATCGATGAATGGGCATTGATCATCAAGAGCATGATCCTGAAAAAGCATCCGAATTTTAAATTCCATGAGAAAAAATTCTATCATCAACCCACCATCAATTTCAACATTACACCCAAAATGCCGAAAGGTGTTTTAAATAAGGCCAGATTTATTTTCAGTTCGGTTTTCAAAAAGGAAAACGGCTATTTCCGTTCAAAATTTGATCAGCTAACAGGTGTTAGTGTAAAAAGTGAAGAGGTACTGTATCAGGTAAACCAGCTATTCCTTACTAAAAAACACCAGCCTTTATACTTTGTAGATTTCCCATCAGTACCATTAGCTCACAGTAACATAAATGGGATCTCAAAAGCCCTTACCGCGAAAGCAGTTGGATTATTAAGGCCATGTGCAAGCGACAAACATAAAATAAACGAAATTAAAGATGGCCTGGCAAAGCTGAAGAAAATTCGTCCGAATATAGTTCCTTTAAGCAGCCAACAATTGGAAATTTTAAAATTTCCGGTCTGTTATTTGAACATCCTCAATTCTGGCATCACTACCGATTATTCTATGGGTTACAGCACAGTACCCGGTTTCAGGGCAGGAACCTGCACACCTTTTAACTGGTACGATTTACAACTCGAAAAGGTTACGCCTTTAACTGTAAACCCTTACTGCCTAACCGACCACATGCTTCAGCATTTAACTACCGACGACGCTATAAAAACGGTGAACCAATATGTAGATGCGGTAAAAGTGGTAAACGGCACTTTTTACAGCAGCTGGCAGCTAAAAAGTTTATCTGAGAACCCTAAGTATAAAAAACTAAAAAGAGTGTTTAATGAGATGCTTAATTACGCCGGCAATTGATTTTAATTTAAATTCTTAAGCTTAAAATTGCTAAATTTAGGGCAGAAAACCTGTTATCGTCTATCTTTAAACAGGCACAGCAAAACCAATATTATGATTTTCGATCTAAGCAAAACCCAGTCTATCGCCAATACCTTTATTGCCGAACTTCGGGATGAAAATATCCAGAAAGACTCGATGCGTTTTCGAAAAAATATGGAAAGGGTTGGAGAATTTTTTGCTTACGAGATCAGTAAATCACTTAAATATACATCCACAGAAATCACTACCCCACTTGGATTGTCAACATGCGAAGTATTAACCGAACAACCTGTGCTGGCTACCATACTCCGTGCAGGTTTGCCATTACAGCAGGGTTTACTTAACATTTTCGATAAAGCACCGTGCTGTTTCATTTCGGCCTACCGGAAAGTTAAAAAGAGTGGCGATTTTATTATCCAGATGGATTATGTTTCTACGCCCGATCTGGAAGGCAGGGTTTTGATTATGGCCGACCCGATGCTAGCCACGGGCCAAAGTATGGTGATGTGTTGTAAAGAGTTGATTAACCGCTATAAAATTGCCGAACTTCATATTGTTGCCGCCATAGCCAGTACTGAAGGCGTTACCCATGTTAGGGCCAATTTGCCTAAAGCAAAACTTTGGCTTGGGGCCATTGATGAAGAAATGACCAGCAAATCGTACATTGTTCCAGGTTTAGGCGATGCCGGCGACCTGGCTTACGGAGAAAAGGTTTAATTAGCAGCCTTCTTAAAATCCATAACCTGTGAATATTCTATTTGTATGCAGTAGAAATAAATGGCGCAGTGCCACTGCTGAAACACTATATAAAAACCATCCCGATCATGATGTGCGGTCGGCTGGCACCGCATCATCTGCCAGGATCAAAATCAACGCAAAACTCATTTTGTGGGCCGATGTAATTTTTGTAATGGAGAAAAAGCATAAACAAATCCTTACCGAACGTTTCGAAGACGAAACGTTGGAGAAAGAAATCATCATCCTGAACATCCCAGATGATTATGAGTATATGGACGAAGAACTCGTGGAAGATATTCAATCAAAAATGACAGCTTATTTATAATTCCAGCCGCAATAGCACCTACCTTTGCAAAAACTACAATTACATTAATGAAAAAACATATCTTCTTCGACCTCGATCACACCATTTGGGATTTTGATCGCAATGCCGAAGAAACACTGAAAGAGCTTTACCAGACCTATAAATTAGATACACTGGGTATTACATCCTGTAGCGATTTTATTAGCATTTACACCGAAAACAATCATTTGCTATGGGCCGATTATCATTTGGGAAAAATTACCAAAGATTTTTTAAGGGCAGAGCGATTCAGTAAAACCTTCATTCAATTGGGTATCCATCCAGATGCTGTACCACACCAGTTTGAAGCTGATTACGTAAACATTTCACCAACAAAAACCAATTTGTTTGCAGGTGCCGAGCAGGTATTGACCTATCTACAACAAAAATATACCCTGCATATTATTTCGAATGGATTTAAGGAAACAACCTTAACCAAAATGAATTTATCGAAGCTAAATCCTTATTTCGAAAATGTAATTATATCGGAAGATGTTGGCGTTAACAAACCCAACCCTATTATTTTCGAATATGCACTCGATAAAGCAAAAGCACTAAAAGCTGAAAGCATTATGATTGGCGACAGTCTTGAAGCAGATATTTATGGCGCATTAAACTTTGGCATGGAAGCCATCTTTTTCAACCCTATGGAAAAAGAAAAACCTGAAGATGTGACGCATCAAATTGTTCACCTTGAAGAGTTGTTGAAACTTTTTTAAGTTTACTCCTCTTTTGTTTGGTTTTGGCATTGCTTTGGCAAAGGTTTCAATACACACACAAATGAAACCTTAATTAACATGAAAAAAACCATCTTATTAGGCCTGGTAATGCTCTTTGCTACCCTAAGTTTTGCTCAAAACAACCGCAGTGCAGCTGAAGTATTCCTGCAAATTACCAAACCCGGCAAGTATATGGTATACTTAGACGATGAACTTGTGGGATCGGCTACGGGCAGATTCCGTTTTTACGATGTATACAATTCTAAACCCGAGCTGTCTATAATGCAGGGCGATAGATTAATCTTAAAAGAGCCGATTAACGTAAATGCACAGGAGCGTCTCGTTTTAGGCTTCGATAACGGCAAGCTAAATGTAATTAAACAGCTTAGCCTGTTCCGCAACAATCAATACGCTTTAGATGATTTTTATGGCTATAGCGGAGACCCCAAAGGTGATATTTCTCTAAGACCAGACAGAGGACAAGTGAGGAATTACAATTTAATGTCTCCTGAAGCCTTTCAGCAGTACTTTAGTTTGTACAAAAAAGAAAGATTCGATGACGGCAGATCGAGGTTAATCAAAGCAACAAGTAAAAATGCTACTTTTATCACTGAGCAAGTAAAATACCTGCTCAAAGAATTTTCTTTCGACGATCAGCGTTTAGAGACTGCCAAACATCTGTATTCAAAAACTTTAGATAAACAAAACTATACCTTATTGGCCGAGACATTCAGGTTCTCATCCAGTAAAGATGATTTTTTGAATTTCATTGCTAAAGAATAATTCGCTTATCTTTATTATATGAGGGCTGCAAAAATAAAGGCATCGATACATAAAACGGTCGATGCTTATAAATCAAAACTATCTGCTTATGCTGACGATATTTTTCAGCAGCAACCACCTATAGCTGGCTGGAGTTACAGCGAAGTATATTCGCATATTTTCGATTCAAGCCTGCTATCGTTAATGGCTTTAGAACATGCAGCAAAAGGCAAAGGCGAAAATAAACCTACTCATTTTGCTGTTAAACTCATTTTGCTTTTAGGTGCGCTCCCTCCGGCGCAGCAATATAAAGTACCTCAAAGGCTGGCCGACAGGGTAAAAAAAATCAGCAAAACAGAAGCACTCGATTTTATTTTAGAGTTTGAAGAGGCTTTAGCTGACAACTATCCTTTGGTTGGCTTAGCTACCGCCACCTGCAAAACCAAGCATCCACGACTAGGTTATTTAAATGCCAAACAATGGCTAAGGTTTATCGAAATTCATTTAAAACATCACCTCAGGCAGTTAGAAAGAATAGAAAAGAGTTTTCAGGCGTAAATTAATTTCACCATATTTGAGTAATCCTTAACACTCAACCTCATGAAGAACGCTTTTTATCTGTTAGCCCTTGTTTTTTGTTGCGCCTGTAAAAGCGAAAAAAAAGAAACCGCACAGGCCATGATTCCCACACCTGCGGGGATACAGGGACTGCAGAAAGGCAATACAACAGCAGCTCCATCAGTCAGCACAAAAAGTAATCTTATTTTTAATCCACCACATGGAGAGGCCGGCCATACCTGTGCATTGGCAGTTGGAGCGCCGTTAAATAGAACCGCTGCCGTTCAACCCAAACAAGCAGTTGTAACCCAACCTGCTCCGGCACCCGCAGTGCCTGTAGCCAATACCGCAGGTAAAAAATTAAATCCCAAACATGGCGAAGCTGGTCATCGGTGCGATATTGCAGTGGGTGCTCCCTTAGATTCGAAACCTTTAGCTGTAGCAAAAACAACTACGGTTCAGCCAACAGTTACACAAGTTTCGAACATTAAAGTGGGCAAGGGCTTAAACCCACCTCATGGACAACCCAACCACCGTTGCGACATTGCCGTTGGTGCTCCATTAAACAGCAAACCTGGCCCAATCGTAGTTCCCCCTCCGGCTGTCGAAACCAAAACACCGGAAACCAAAACCATAGAAACGAAAAGTGAAGGAAAATAGTCATTGCATAATTTGAATTTTCAACATCGCGCTTAACGCACATTTTTTTCACATCTTTGCGTTGATGAAATTACCCGCCATAAAAGGTTTTGACGAAGAAGCATTTAACAAGTATTTTAAAAATACGGGTTGGTTAATGTTAGCCAGAGTTGGAAGTTTAGTAATCAAGATTTTAGCAGGATTTGCGATTACCAACTACTTAGGTAAGAATCAAAATGGTATTTTAAATTATCCGACAGCCTTTACAACATTCTTTGTCGCAGCTGCAGCTCTTGGCTTAGATGGATTTACAACCCGAGAACTGCTTCGTACACCAGAAAACAGAGATCGTTTATTAGGAACGGCCTTTTGGCTTAAGCTTTTAGGGGGAATTGCTATCGTTCCGCTAATATATTTTGCTTATACTTTTTGGAATGCAAACAGACCCATAGAAACGCCCTTGGTTTACGTACTCATTGTAGGACTTACGGGAATAACCCAAGCTTTTTACATAACCGACAGCTACTTTCAGTCTAAAGTTCAAGCCAAATATGTAATGCGCGTTCAGGTATTTGGAAATATTATCTCTGCAATAATAAAATTGATCTTTATATTCTTGAAATTAAGTGTTGGATGGTTTGTTTTTGCTCTATTACTTGATACCATAATTCTGGCCACTGGATATATCTATTTTTATCGTATAAAAGTTGGAAGCATTTTCAAATGGGTATTTGATTCTACACTCGCAAAATATCTTATCAAACACTCTTGGCCACTTGCACTGTCTGCGGTTCTCGTTTCAATATACATGAAAATAGATCAACTCATGGTAGAAAATTATCTGGGAACGGGTGCTTTAGGAATTTATTCAACTGTTGTACAGCTAAGTGAAAGCTGGTATTTCATCCCTGTTGCCATTGTAACTTCAGTATTTCCGGCAATAATGAATGCAAAGAGGGATAATCCAGAAAGATATATTAAGCGTTTGCAAAATATGTATGATCTAATGGTTTGGATAAGTTTGAGTGTAGCTATTTTCATGACTTTTGCTTCACCAATCATATACAGAATTGTTTACACGCCTGAATTTTGGGATGGTGCTCACGTATTAACGGTTCATGTCTGGGCGGGAATATTTGTTTTCTTAGGTAGTGCCAGCGGCCAATATCTGATTGCCGAAGGCTATACCAAATTATCTATGTTGCGCACTGGGATGGGGGCTTTAGCAAACATTATCTTAAACATCCTATGGATACCTAAATATGGCATAATGGGGGCTGCCCTGGCGACGCTGATTGCTTATTTTATAGCAACTTTTTTTATTTTATTAATCCCTAAAACCCGCCAACAGGGTATAATGATGTTAAAATCATTACTTTTGGTTACAGCATTTCAAAAAATATTTAAACGTTGAGTACTCTTAAAGCATTAACAACACTAATTGCCAAGCCAAACAGGCTTAAGGCATTATTATCATACGGACATAAAGGATACTTGAACAGCATTGGCTGGTTTATGGCCTTTGATAAAAAACAGGCCGTAGATGGAAACGGGAAGGCATTACCCTGGGTAACCTATTCTTTTATCGATTTCATTAAAGAAAGAATCAACAAAACGCAGCATATTTTCGAATATGGATCGGGCAGCTCTACGCTATTTTATGCAGAGCGCGCAGGTTCGGTTACATCGGTAGAGCACGATAAGGGTTGGTACGATAATGTAAAAAATACAAGCCCTGCCAATGCCGAAATGATATTCTGCCAGTTAGAAAAAGATGGCGAATACGCTAAAAAAGCAACCCTGCTTAACCGCAAATTCGATATCATTATTGTAGATGGCCGCGACCGCGTAAATTGCTGTAAATACAGTGTGGACGCTTTATCAGCAAACGGTGTTCTGGTTTTAGATGATAGCGAGCGTGAAGTTTACCAGCAAGCACGCGTACTTTTAAAAGCACAAGGTTTTAAAGAAATCAGTTTCAGCGGAATTTCGCCCGGCTTATTTTACGAAAAGGCTACTTCTGTTTTTTACAAGGAAAACAACTGTTTAGGTATTTAATCCTACTATGTTATGCTAAGCGAAGAAGTAAAAACGGCCTACGATAATTTTTATACCAATAGTGATGTAGCCTGGCGTATGCTCGGCGCCAAATATAAAGCGCAAAACATTGTTGAAGTTTGCAAAGGCATTAAACCTCAAAAAGTTTTAGAAGTTGGTGCTGGCGATGGCAGTATCTTACACTTTTTAAACGAATGGAGCTTCGCACCCGAGCTTTATGCTTTGGAAATTGCACAAAGTGGTGTCGATATCATTAAAGAACGCAACCTATCTAAACTGAAAGAAGTGCAAACCTTTGATGGCTATAAAATCCCTTATGAGGACGATGCTTTCGACCTAGTGATTTTGGCGCATGTTTTGGAACACGTAGAGCACGAACGCATCCTTATCCGCGAATTAAAACGGGTAGCGAAATATATCGTAGTAGAAGTACCCAAAGATTACCGGTTTGGCGTAGATCAACGCATGAAACACTTTTTGGATTATGGCCACATTAACATGTACACACCAACTTCGTTAAGATTTTTACTGCAAAGTGAAGGCCTGGAAATTTTAGCCGATAAAGTTTCTATGACGGCAACCGAAACTGTAAAATTTAATGAATTTATTAACCGCAAAGCCCCGAAAACCTTTACTAAAAACTTAAAAATAGAACTGGAATACCGCATTAAAAAAGCTTTAGGCAATTTACTGGGGAAGAAAAAACAAGAACAGTTTGCCAATGCGTACACCGTACTCACTCAAAAATCAGATTCTAACCTTCATATATTTTAGACAGTATTGCACGATAGCGAAATCGTCATTTCGAGCGTAGTAAAACGAATCCGAGAAATCTGTCTCGAGGTAGATCTCTCACAGCTCGAAGCAGGCGGGCGATTCACTGCGTTCCGGTCGAGATGACAAGGCGCAAAACGATTGTCCAATTTATTGATAGGTAATTGAAATAAAACAAACATGCAAAAACTTGCCCCCATAGCCCTTTTCGTTTATAACCGCCCGCAGCATACCGAGCGCACACTAAACTTTTTGCAACAGAATGAACTGGCAGCCGAAAGTCAGTTATTTATTTTTTCGGATGGGGCAAAAACTCCACAGGATGACGAAAAAGTTAAAGAGGTAAGGGCCATCATCAATAAAACCAAAGGTTTCAAATCCGTTAAAGTGATTGCGCGACAGGAAAATGCCGGTTTAGCCAATTCTGTAATTGCTGGTGTAAGTCAATTGGTTGACGAATATCATCAGGTAATTGTTCTTGAAGACGATCTGGTTACTTCGCCGCATATGTTAAGCTATTTTAACGATGCTTTAAACCGTTACCGCGACGAGGAAAAAGTAATGCATATCGGTGCATACATGTATCCCCTGGCAGCTGAAAAGCTCCCCCAATCGTTTTTTTATCGTGCTGCCACCAGCTGGGGATGGGCTACCTGGGGAAGGGCCTGGAAAAACTTCGAACCCGATATCAACCTTTTAATAAAACAGTTCGATAAGAAAAAGAGAAAAGCCTTTTCTATCGATCATACCATGAATTTCTGGAAACAAATGTTGGAATTTAAAAAAGGAAAAAACAATAGCTGGGCCATCAGGTGGTATGCTTCTATTTTTTTAAAAGGCGGCTTAACACTTAACCCTTCGCAATCCTTAGTCAACAATATCGGGCACGATGGAACCGGGGTACACTCGGGCATAAACGATATTTATAACGTAATTATCAACCCTAAACCCATAACAGAGTTTCCAACCTTAATTGCTGAAGACGCTAACGCATACAAATCAATAAAAGGATTTTTGGCCAAAAGGAAAGGAAATATGGTAACCCGCATCAGGCGTTTTGTTAAAGAAAAACTGACGCAGTACTTTTCTAAAAAATAGCTTTCTGTTACAAACATTGCCAAGCGTATAGCCTCTTGTTGTAAGCTATTTAAAAAATGACAAACCTTTTTTTAAACGGTCATGTTCTTTTTATACATCGAAACTATAAAAAATAAAAACATGAAAACAACAACAGCAACCGCAGAAGTATTAAACGATCTTGTCCAAATTAACAACGACCGCATTGAAGGTTACGAAAAAGGCCGCCAGGAGTTAAAAGATGGTGATGCCGATCTAAAATCACTTTTTCTCAATATGATTGGCGAAAGCCAGAAATATAAAATGGCTTTGGCAACTGAAGTATCGGCCTTAGGCGAAGACATTGAAACTGGAACGACCAATTCAGGCAAAATTTACCGGGTTTGGATGGATGTTAAAGCCATGTTTACCGGAAATGACCGCCAAACGGTTTTAAACAATTGCGAATTTGGCGAAGATGCTGCACAAAATGCTTATAAAATGGCTTTAGAGAGCGAAGATCTCCCTGCTAACATCAGAGAGCTGATTTCCGATCAAAAAGCATCGTTAAGAACCTCGCACGACGAAATTAAAAGACTGCGCGACGCACATGCCTAATTGAGTACTTATATAAAAACGAAAAACTCCCCTGGTTTATAACTGGGGGAGTTTTTTTCTGCATATTGCTAGAGAAGAGATTTCTCGACTCCGTTGCACTTCGCTCGAAATGACGATATTCGATGCGAAAAACTAAGCTTCCAATTCTTTATCCAAATGTTCGGTAACCCGCTGAATGGTATTATCGATCGTGTTGCTTAAAATGGTTAGATAAGAACCTTTTTTAGCGGTCTCAATTGCTATTTGCAAACACTCAGTACTTTTGTTATTGATAATAATTTCCTTGTTCGGATCAACTTCCTTAATCCCTTTCACCAGTAAATCTACCAATTCGTGCTGTGCACGTCCCCGAAGGTATTTCTCCTGACATACGTAAATTTTATCAAACATCTGAGCCGAAATGCGGGCTGTTTCTATAATATCAGCATCTCTTCTATCGCCGGTTGCCGAAATAATACCCACATGCTCGGTTGCTTCTACGCCTTGCAGGAAACCTTTAACGCCGTTAAAGCCATCAGGGTTATGTGCAAAATCTACCAGTACTTTAAAATCTTTGAATCTGAAAACGTTCATCCTTCCCGGCGTGTGTGCAGCAGAAGGAATAAAAGTCTCTAATGCCAGGCGGATATCTTCAGGTTTGTAGCCCCACAAATAAGTTGCCAATGTTGCAGCAAGCACATTCTGGATCATAAAATTTACCGAACCGCCAAAAGTTAGCGGAATATGGGTGGCTTTATCTACCCTTAATTTCCAGTCGCCGGTTTTTATGGTAATGTAACCATTCTCGTAAATAGCGGCAATGCCACCCTTTTTACAATGCTCTTTAACTACCGGATTATTTTCATCCATGCTAAAATAAGCCACATTACAGCGGGCATCTTTCGCTATGCGTACGCAATAACCGTTATCAGCATTTAGCACGGCCCAGCCCTTACGTCTAACCGCCCCGATAACAACTGCTTTTACGCGGGTTAAATCGTCGAGGTTATGGATATCAGAAATCCCCAGGTGGTCTTCCTGAATATTGGTTACCACGCCGATATCGCAGGCATTAAAACCTAATCCGGCTCTTAAAATTCCTCCACGGGCTGTTTCTAGTACTGCAAATTCTACCGTCGGGTCCTTTAAAATAAATTCAGCACTCACCGGCCCAGTGGTATCGCCTTTCATTAACATGGTATTGTGTACGTACACCCCATCACTGGTGGTAAAACCTACACGTTTACCATTACTGCGGATAATATGTGCAATTAAACGCGTAGTAGTGGTTTTTCCGTTTGTTCCGGTTACAGCGATAATTGGAATCTGTGATAGCTTTCCTTGCGGGTAAAGCATATCTATAACCGATGCAGCCACGTTTCGGGGTAAACCTTCGCTAGGCGCCAGGTGCATCCTGAATCCAGGTGCAGCATTTACTTCCAAAACAACACCTCCGTTTTCGGTTAATGGCTGGGTGAGGTTTTGCGCCATAATGTCTATCCCGCAAATATCAAGTCCAATTACCCTCGAAATCCTTTCGCAGATAAAAATATTTTGTGGATGTACAATGTCGGTTACATCGATAGATGTTCCCCCGGTACTCAAATTCGCTGTAGATTTTAAGTAAACAATCTCTCCTTTTTCAGGGATGGTTGCTAAAGTATATTCTTTCTTGGCCAATAAATCCAGTGTGTCACGATCAACCGCAATTTCGGTTAGCACATTCTCATGCCCGTAACCGCGGCGTGGATCTTCATTCTCCTTATCAATCAGTTCCTGAATAGTATGAATTCCGTTCCCCCTCACATGTGCCGGATCGCGTTGCGCAGCGGCGATTACTTTATGGTCGATTACCAATACACGAAAATCGTATCCGGTAACGAATTTTTCAATAATTACCCTTCTGGAATAAGTTTTGGCATATTCGAAAGCTGCTATCGCGGCTTCCATGGTTTTCACATTAATAGTTGCTCCCTTACCATGGTTACCATCCAAAGGTTTAAATACCAGTGGGAAACCCACTTTCTTAACCGAAGCTTCTAAATCATCGATATTTGAGATGGTTACCCCAGCTGCTACTGGAATGGCGGCTTCGGTAAGCAAGCGCTTGGTTTCCTCCTTGTTACTGGCAATATCTACGGCTATACTGCTGGTTTTTTCAGTCATGGTTGCCCTGAAACGTACCTGGTTTTTACCATAACCCAATTGCACCAACGAACTTTTATTCAGCCTAATCCACGGAATGCTTCTACTCACGGCCTCTTCTACAATAGAAGCGGTACTTGGACCCAGCGCCTCAAGCTCCCTGATCTCTTTCATCCGGCGGATATCATGCTCCAAATCGTACTCTTTGTTGTCGATAAGTGCTTCAGCAATCCGTACTGCTGCTTCAGCAGCATACACGCCCACTTTTTCTTCCAAATAGCTGAACACCACATTGTAAATTCCTTCGGTTTTGGTCATACGAGTTCTGCCAAAGCCAGTATCCATCCCCGCAAGGGTTTGAATTTCCAAAGCAATATGTTCAATTACGTGTCCCATCCAGGTGCCCTCTTTCACACGGGTAAAAAAGCCTCCCTCTACACCTTTAGAACAACGGTGGGTAAACATGCTGGGTAGCAATTTCTCAATCCTTTCGCTAAATCCTTCGATCACATTGGTTGGCTTCTGCTCCATATCCTCCAAATCCAAACGCATCTGAATTAGCTTTTTCCGGTTAATCGACCAAATGTTTGGCCCTCTTAATACTTGTATGTTTGATATCTTCATGTAATATTTTGCTCGCTTTTAATGTTAAACCAGGCTTTGGGGTGGCCAAATTTCTTCTCAATTTACAACATAAAATGCTGACTGTAAATTATGCATTTATTCTCAGAATAGCGCCTGCCTTTGGTTAAATCAATTTTAAAGGGTATTTGTTTTATTTTTAGGTACATGACTGTTAATTTTATGTTATATTATTTCAACCATTGTTAATAACTTAAATAATATTGACAAAAAAAGTCGCGTTTTTTATCATAAGCCTATATATTTGGATTTTTTGATATCAAATACACAAAAAATGGTTCCGGAAGGTAAACTCATCATTATTGGCGGTGCAATAAACACAGGCAGCTTTGCCGAAACTCAATTCGGATTGCCCGATAACATGAACTTTTTTGAGCGTGGAATTTTAAAGCGGATTACAACCGAATCTGCAAGAGATACCGAATCACGTTTCGAAATTATCACAACGGCATCATTAATGCCCGAAAAAGTAGGCGAAGAATACATAAAAGCTTACGCACAATTAGATGTACACAATGTTGGGGTATTAAATATCACCAACCGTGAAGAAGCCAACGCCGACGAAAACTACGAACGTATTAAAGCGGCAGAGGTAATTATTTTTACCGGCGGCGATCAGCTTCGCCTTTCATCTATTTTTGGTGGCACTAAAATTCATCAGCTCCTGCTCGAAAAATACAGAACCGAGCCAGTAGTTATTGCAGGTACATCGGCCGGAGCAGCAGCCAGTTCAAAAAACATGATTTACCAGGGCAGCAGTAAAGATGCCTTATTAAAAGGTGAGGTTAAAATTACCGGCGGACTTGGCTTTATTGATGATGTAATTGTAGACACACACTTTGTACAACGGGGCAGAATTGGCCGTTTATTATATGCAGCAGCTAGTAATCCGGGTATTTTAGGCATTGGCCTTGGCGAAGACACCGGTCTTTTCATTTCGGATGGCCACGTGATGGAAGCCATAGGCTCTGGTATGGTAATTTTAGTAGATGGCCGTACCATGGCCGACACCAATTTAACAGATGTTGAAATGGGACAACCGGTATCAATCAAGAACATGGTGGTGCATGTAATGTGCGATGGCGACGTTTACGACCTGAACGATCATAGTTTGGTTATCCAGCATCCAAAAGTAGCCCCGATAGCATAATTCAGTTGGCAATAATTGTTAACTTGATACAAAATCGTACTACTTGATCCTAACAAAATGAAACTAATTATACACGGAGGCTTTTTTAGCGAATCATCCACCAACCAGGAAACCAAAAAAGCGAAGCAAGATGCCCTCGCAGAAATTGTAAGCCTTGGCCATGCTTATTTGCAGCACCATACTGCTTTAGAAACCGTAGTTTACACCGTTGCCTTACTCGAAGATAACGAGCTTTTTAACGCGGGAATCGGTTCGCAAATTCAAAGCGATGGAAAGGTACGGTTAAGTTCGGCCTTAATGGATGGTAAAACTGAAAAATTTAGCGGTGTAATTAATGTTGAAGATATTAAAAATCCGATCAAAATTGCGCAAAACCTACTGACATATGATGACCGTGTTTTAAGCGGACAGGGTGCACAGGATTTTGCACGCAAAAACGGATTCGAATACTTTGATCCTATTACGGCTCAGCGCCAGGCAGAATACGAAGCCAAATTAAACCAAAAAAACAACAAAGGTACCGTTGGCTGCGTAGCCCTCGATGCAGATGGAAATATAGCCGCAGGTACTTCTACAGGAGGCAAAGGCTTCGAAATTCCCTGCCGTGTAAGCGATTCGGCTACAGTGGCGGGCAATTTTGCCAATGCCCATGCAGGTATTTCATGTACCGGTGTAGGCGAGGATATTGTAAGTGGCGCACTGGCCGCCAAAATTGTAACACGGGTTACTGATGGCTTTTCTTTAAAAAATGCTGCCGATAAATCTTTCGCCGAACTTAAAGCTTTTGATGGCTTTGCAGGCATTGTAGGCATATCTGCAGCCGGAGAAGTGTACCACTGCGATTCTCATCCATACATGGTTTGGGCATCTTTCGATGTTAATTTACAGGTATTTAGCTGAAATTAAATTTAAAGTATTATTTTTGTTGCATGACCAGGATTGTATTGGCTTTAATTGGCCTTTTTGCATCAGTACAACTACGAGCTCAAAATATCGACAAACCGGAAATTCAGGAACCAAACGGAGGTAACGCAATCAATATTGCCGTATCTAAATTTGAACTGGAAGATGGCAACTCTTTTTTTGAGGAAGCAGAAGATTTAGAGCGAAAAGGCGACTACAATGAAGCGCTAACCTTATTTGGCAAAGCAGCCTTCGAATACAATGCGGTAAAAAATTTTAACCGTTATGGCCAGGCTGTGATCAAAATGAGCACCATGCACTACCAGCTGGGCCGCTTTTCTGATGCCGAGCAAATCCTGCTAAATGTTGCCTTAAAGAATTACTCTAAAACCGGCAATAGGGCGGGAGTAATGAATACCTACAGCCTATTGGGCAAAGTTTATCTCGCCAATACCAAATACACCCAATCCATGTGGTTCTATACCCAACAGGGCATATTGGCTAAACAATTAAAAAGCAACAACTCCTACATCGAATCGATGCTGGGTATTGTGCAGGTTAAAATTAAAAAGAAAGATTTTAGCCTGGCCCTCCGCGACTTAAAATCGGCAGAGTGGTTTGCCAACTCTGTTAAAACAACCCAATATAAAGGCCAGATTAAAGACGCCAGGGATGTTATTGCCAGTAAAACTGCTGGAAAAAAAGGTTAACCACAGTTCCCTCAATTCTGATTATTTTAATCATCACAATCAACTTAGCCACTCCATTTTCGGCAAAACCGCCCGGAAACAGGCTAAAAAACGTGCTTCAAAAATAGAATTCGCGTCTAAACTGACCATTTATCGTCTGCAAATGGTCAAATTTCAATACTCAAATAAAACAAAAAATAAGCGTTAACGTTCTCCTATAGTTATTGTTAAATAAAAAGCTTTTAGCTAGATTTGATTAAGTTTTAACAAGAGACGGTAATAATGCTGTCTCTTTTTTGTTTTTTTGCTAAAATGGTATCATATTGGCTATATAGAATTGGAAATGGATTTTAAATCATTTAAAGAGATGTTAAGAAGAATATTTTTTGTAATTTTTACTGCAGCAGTACTTGCTTGTCATGCTGCACCTAAAACTCAGCCAATGGTTGAGGGTGTTACGAATGTGAAACCAGATGAGCAACAACAACTCGTTATTAAAGAAGTTGTTAATTTAATTGAGAGCTACAATTACAAAAAAATTCAGGTCAACGATTCTATATCTTCGCTTATTTTAGATAAGTATATCAAATCTTTAGACCCGGGAAGAAACTATTTCCTGGCTACCGATATCAAAGAATTTGAAAAATACAGATATACGCTTGATGATGACTTTAAAAACGGTGATTTAAGCGGTCCGTTTTACATCTATAACGTTTACGCAAAAAGATTAAATGAATACTTTACTTATTCTTTGGCGCAGATTAAAACCAAATTCGATTTTAACCAAACCGATAGCTACGTTTATGATCGCGAGAAAATGCCTTGGGCTACTACCTCAGCTGCTTTAAACGATACCTGGAAAAAACGTGTTAAATACGAACTGGTTAACTTAAACCTGGCCGGCACAACAGATACTAAAAACGTAGAAACTTTAACCAAACGTTACCAGAATTTACAATCGCAAACCTCGAAAACCAATAATCAGGATGTTTTCCAGATCCTGATGGATGCTTTTACCGAGTCTATAGATCCACATACTAATTATTTTGTGCCGGCAAGGGCTACAGAATTTAATGAGGAAATGTCGCGCTCGTTCGAAGGTATTGGTGCCCGTTTACAATTGGAAAACGAGGTAGTTAAAATTTCAGAAATTATTCCTGGTGGACCAGCCTTTAAAGGCAAACAATTAAGCGCTGGCGACAGGATTATTGCTGTAGCACAAGGCGATGGCGAGTTTGTTGATGTCATTGGCTGGAGACTTGACGTAACTGTAACCAAAATTAAAGGCCCTAAAGGAACCAAAGTACGTTTGAAAGTAATTCCTGTAGGAAAAGAAATGTCGTCTAAGCCAGTAATTATTGAGCTTGTAAGAGAGAAAATAATTCTTGAAGACCAATCGGCTAAGAAAAAAGTTAAAACCATTAACTCAAACGGTAAAGATTATAAAATTGGTATCATCTCATTGCCTGCATTCTATGCAGATTTTAAAGCCGCAAATGCAGGTGATAAAAACTACAAAAGCACCACCCGTGATGTAAGAAAATTGGTTGATTCTTTAAAAAACATCGATAAAGTGAATGCTATTGTATTGGATTTACGTGGAAACGGTGGTGGTTCTTTGGTTGAAGCCATTTCGTTAACCGGTTTATTTATCGATAAAGGCCCTGTTGTTCAGGTGAAAGATTTACGTGGTAAAATAGAAGTAGATGAGGATGAGAATAGCGGTGTAGCCTGGAATGGTCCATTTGGCGTAATGGTAGATCGTTTAAGCGCCTCTGCATCTGAAATTTTTGCCGGAGCGATTCAGGATTATGGTCGCGGTATTGTAATGGGCAGCCAAACCTATGGTAAAGGTACTGTTCAATCATCAATCGACTTAAACAAATTGGTAAACCCAAGCATGTTGCAAAGGGTAGCCGGATTAATAGCTAAAGATAAAACTGTTGGTACTTCTCCAAGTTCAGCCAACCCTGCCGATATTAACTTAGGCCAGATTAATTTAACCATGGCTAAGTTTTACCGAGTTGCGGGCAGCAGTACACAGCATAAAGGAGTAACACCTGATGTGGTTTTCCCTTCTGTGTACCCAATGGATAAAATTGGAGAAGATACTGAGCCATCTGCCCTGCCATGGGATGTGATTGCAAGCTCTAACTTTAAACCAGTAGCCAATTTAGCTGCTGTTAAGGCGCAACTGATTAAAAACAGTGAGCAACGCATTGCCAGTTCGTTAGATTTTAAATACCTGAAACAAGATATTGCCGAGCTGAAAAAACGTGATGCTGAAACTTCAGTAACCTTGAACGAAGCTAAGCTTAAAGCAGAGCGCGATGCACAGGAAGCTAAATCGCTTGCCAGACAAAACGAATTAAGAGCATTGAGAGGCTTGCCAGCAATTAAAAAAGGGGATAAAATTACGAAACAAGATGCTTTCGATTTTATTGAAGATGAATCATTAAAAGTAATGGGCGATTTTATGCAACAATCGGGTAATTATGTAATGAACCTAGGTATCCCTGCTGCAGAAAAAATAAATAAATAAGTAGTAATACTTAATCATAAAAAAGCCTATCAGATGTAAAATTCTGATAGGCTTTTTTTATTGAAATAAAATTGAAAAATCAGGATAAAACCTGGATATCTAAAGTGTTTTCACTTGTTAACTTTGAGTTTTAAGCCTTTTTAGCATTATTTTGCGATTGTTGCATCGCCATCATTTCTTTCATGGTTTTATTCATGCCTTCAGTGCTTCCATCTAAAAAGATCACATTACCTTCGCTATACTCAGCAAATTGTTTAATTGCCTCTGTCCACATGGTGAATAAAATTACCGAGGTATCTAAATTGGCTTGTTGCATTTCGTGTGCTGCATTGGTCATACCCTTTGCTACCTCTTCTCTAAACAAGGCAATACCCTGACCACGTAACTGGGCAGCTTCGCGTTCGGCAGTAGCAGCAATTTTAATGGCGTTACCATCTGCTTCAGCAGCCTTGGTTTTAGTAATCAATAAAGCCTGACCCTCGTTTTCTGCGGCCGCTTTTAAGTTATTAGATGCCACTACGCGGCTCATTGAGCGCATAATTTCTTCATCAAAAGTAATATCATTTAACTGAAGATCCTGGAGGTGATACCCCCAGCCATCTAAAACCTGGTCAATCTGCTCTTTAACATGTAGTACAATTTCATTACGCTGCGCCAATACATTGGCTTGCTTTTGTGTAGCCACGTAAGCCCTTATCGAACCTTCAATGGTTCTAATCAATGCTTGCATTAAGTTTGTAGCATCAACGAATTTAAAAGCCACATTTTTGATGGTCTCTTCGTCCTGGTTAATTACCGAATACAAAAGCATGGCTTTAAAGTATACATTAGCCTGATCTTGCGTAACTGCCTGGAAAGATAATTCTACAGAGCGGTTCTGGATTGAGATACGGGAGTAAATCTGTTCAATTAATGGAATTTTAAAGTTTAGTCCTGGTCTTAGCAGTCTTTGATATTTACCAAAAACGGTTACAACCGCTATTGTTCCCTGTTTAACGGTTACAAATGAGCTTAACAGGATAATTACCCCGAGCGCTATGAGAATGTAAAGTGTGTATTGCATAATTAGATTTTTTTATGAAGTTATAAAAATTCATACAAACTCCATCAGGCATTTTGTAGCTTTAAGTTTTCTAACTAACTTATTAACAATGAAAATTAAACTAATCTTTGCTGCTGCCGGCTCTTTACTGTTTGCTGCGTGCCAAAATAAACAACATCAAGATGCGGATGTTGTGACTAACCGCTCTGAATTTTTTGATAAAGCTGGGATGGACACTACGGTAAAACCCGGGGATAATTTTTTCTTATATGCCAATGGTAAATGGATAAAAAACACCGAAATCCCAAAAACAGAAACCGGTTGGGGCTCATTTTATACGCTATATAACGACAACCTTAAAAATCTGAATAAGATTCTCGAAAATGCTTCGACAGCAGGTGCGACAAAAGGGAGTGTAGAACAAAAAGTGGGCGATTTTTACGCCAGTGGTATGGATACATTGACCATAGAAAAATTAGGTATTGATCCCATAAAACCACTTTTGGCTAAAATAGATGGCATTAAAAATGATAAAGATTTAATCAGTTTTATTGCTGATGGCTATAAAAAAGGGGAAGGAGATTTATTGGGATTTAGTGTAGATCCGGACGATAAATTAAGTACAAAAAACGCATTATCATTTTCACAAGCCGGCTTAACCTTGCCTGATCGGAGTTATTACTTAGAACAAGATGAAAAGGCAAAGAAAATCAGAGCTGAGTACACCAAATACATCACAAAAATTTTTAGCCTGGCAGGCGATTCGGTAAATGCAGCCAAATACGCTGAAAATATTTTAAAACTTGAAACAAGCATTGCCCAATCGCATTCTACCCCGGTTCAATTACGTGATCCACAGAAAAACTATAATAAAATGACAGTGGCTGATTTTCAGAAACAGACCCCAAACATCGAATGGACATCTGTTTTGAGCAAATTGGGCACTAAAACTGATACTGTTATTGTTCGACAGCCAAAATACTATCAGGCTTTATCAGCACTGGTAAAAAGTCAGCCAATAGAAATCTGGAAGGAAAAGCTAAAATTTGATGCTTTAAGCAGATCTGCAAATTCATTTACCAAGAAGTTCAGAGATGCTAAATTCGACTTCTTCTCTAAAACACTTTATGGACAGCAAGCCCCTACCGAAAGGTGGAAAGCCATTGTAAATGCTACAGATCGAAGTCTGGGCGAGCTTTTGGGCCAATTATACGCCGAGAAATATTTCAAGCCTGAAGCCAAAGAACGCATGTTAACTTTGGTAAACAATTTACAAAAAGTGTATGCAGAAAGAATCCAGAAAGTAGACTGGATGACAGTGGAAACCAAAAAGAAGGCATTAGAAAAATTAAACGCATTTATTAAAAAAATCGGCTATCCAGATAAGTGGAAAAAATATGACGATGTTGAAGTTTCGAAAAATACTTATTATGCAAATCTCCAATCGGCAAATAAACATGCTTATAAAGAAATGATCGATAAGCTGGGTAAAAATGTCGATAAAACAGAATGGGGCATGACACCGCCAACTGTTAATGCCTATTACAATCCATCTTTTAATGAAATTGTTTTCCCTGCGGGCATCCTACAGTTTCCTTTCTTTGATTTTGCTGCAGATGACGCCATTAATTACGGTGCAATTGGTGCGGTAATCGGACACGAGATGACACATGGCTTTGATGATCAGGGCCGCCAGTACGATGCTGCAGGTAACTTAAAAGAATGGTGGACCAAAGCCGATGCGGATCAATTTAAAGTTAAAGCAGGTAAAGTAGAAGCCTTTTATAACAATTTCACTTTGCTTGATAACCAACATGTAAACGGATCGCTAACGCTAGGCGAAAACCTGGCTGATATTGGCGGACTAAATATTGCATATGATGCATTTAAACTAACCGAACAAGCAAAAGGCGATAAAAAAATTGATGGCTTTACACCCGATCAACGTTTCTTTTTAAGTTTTGCCCAGGTATGGAGAATTAAAGATCGCGACGAAAGTATGCGCGTACGCTTAAAAACCGATCCGCATAGTCCGGAAATGTTCCGTGTAAATGGCCCTGTTTACAACATGGAGGCCTTCTATAAAGCATTTAATATTCCTGCCACGGCAAAAATGTATGTTGCGCCCGCAAACAGATTAGGTGTGTGGTAAGTAAAGATTTTAGTTAAGAAAGTAAAAAGTCCATTTCAATTCAAGAAATGGACTTTTTTATTGGGTTAAAACAAAAAGGTTTATTTTTTTGTCTTATCTAAAAAAAAATCATGAACGTAAAACGAACTTTTGGGACCATATTAACCATTTTGGGTATTATCGGCTTAATTTACGCTGGATATGGCTTTGTTAACCACAGTCAAAACAGCAGAGGCTTGCTGGTTTATGGAATAATCGGATTGATTTTCTTTGTATCCGGAATTGGATTGGTAAAGAATACAAAGGATGAGAGTTAGGTTACCCCTTCCTTCTAAATTTTCTCGATAAAACAAATAAGAGAATTGCCGCACCTACAGCAAGTGCTAAATAAATGCCCTCTTTAAAATTATCGGTTTGGTTTACCTGCAAAATAATAGCAAGCATATTATTGTTTCTTTTTTTGTTTAATGATTTGATATTGACTAAAAGCCACTAAACAACCCGCCAGAATAATAACTCCGGCCGACAACAAGTTCTTCGGGTTTTGGTTAATATAATATGCAGCAGCCAGTACCAGCATCGCAGCTGCAATGCCAATAATGTAATGAAGTATTAGTCCCTTTTTCATACAGCAAATATTCTGAAATAAACTGAGATTGATGTCGGAGAAAATTAATCTTTTAAACTGATTTTATTATTCTCGAATTTTAGCTGATGACCAATAAAATCAATATCTGTTAATTCCTTAATCCGCTTAAAAGCCCTATGGTTATCATCAATGGTTAAGCGGTTAACTTTATCCTGCTGAACAGATACCACATCAGCGTACAGAAAATCGCCCTTTGCGTTAATCTTAAGCTGAAGTAGAGGCGCAATTCCGTTATTACCTTTTAAGCTGAACATGCCATAAGTACAGAAATTACCCAAACTGTAGGCGATAAATTTGTTTTTATACACCTCAACTGCCCGGGTTACATGCGGACCATGTCCCAAAACCACATCGGCACCAGCATCAATTACCGCATGTGCAAAAGCATAAACATTGCCTCTGTTTTCTCTGTAAAAGATTTCATTTTTGCGTGGCACATGTTCAAAACGGGCACCTTCGCCACCACCGTGAAAAGACACAATTACAATATCGGCCATAGTTTTTAAGCGCGATACCAGTGCCTTAGCACTATCAATCTTATTTATAGATACCGTATTTTCGTTCGGGGCAAAAGCACAAAACGCATATTTAACACTGTCTTTTTCAAAAATTTGGAAGGGCTTGTTTACCTGTCCGGCGTAATGAATCTGTAAGGAATCTAAAATCCGTGCAGTATTTTTTCTTCCCCTTGCATCAAAATCGCCTACATGGTTATTGGCAATGCTCAGTACATTAAACCCTGCTTTTTTATAGATCGCGGCATAACGTTCGGGCATCCTGAAAGCGTAACAGCTATTTGGGTTAATGCCATTGCATTTATTAGAGTTCCCCGAATTCAGGAAACAACCTTCCAGGTTTCCAAAAACAATATCTCCTTTAAGCAAACTATCTACAGCCTGAAAGCTATTTACAGCATCATCGGAAGGAAGGTTCATTTTTGAAGGGAAAGCCGACCCCAGCATAATATCGCCAACAGCAGTGATTGAAATCGTATCTTTTAACTTTCTAATCACCGTATCTTGTTTGACTGCAGGCGTAGTAATAACCTGAGCATTGTTGCTGGTACAACTGATTAAAATTATAAGAACAAAGGGAAAAATTAAGATTGTGTTAATGAGCTTCATTAGGTCTTTATTGTAGTCGTCATCTCGACTGGAACCTAGAGATCTAATCTCAACTGGTTTCCCGAATACGTTTCACCCGATAGCTATCGGGTTCGCTCGAAATGACGGCTTGGGTTGTAGTAAACAAAAAATCCTCCAAAATTTCTTCGGGAGGACTGTATATTTTAAGCTTTGAGAATTATAAACTGATAACTGTAAACTGCGATCTGATTATTCTACCGTAAATTCCTTCTTAAACGATTCCAGTACACGCCCGCCCTTGTAAAAATAACGGCTGTAATAAGGCTCGTTCAGGTTACTGATTACTACTCCACGAGAACTTGATGCATGTGCAAACCTGTTATCGCCCAGGTAAATACCAACATGTGAAATACTTCTGCTTTTGATCTTAAAGAAAACCAGATCACCTTCTTTTAAATCTTCTTTAGATAAGGGATCAACCATGCTAAAAATATCGCGAGAATTTCTTCTGATAGTAGTGTTGAAAACTTTATCGTAAATCGCTTTAGTAAAAGCAGAGCAATCAATGCCTCTTTTAGTATTTCCGCCATAACTATATGGCGTTCCGATCCATTCGTATATAAATTTGTATAGCTTTAAATTCGAAGTCGCATCTACTGCAACACCCATTACTTGCGAGAAATACTGCGATGCAAGATTATCAGGGTCATTTAATTCTTTACCAGATTCTTTTGTTTTAGTTTGCGCAAATGCTGCTGAGAACGTGCAAATAGCGATTAGAGTAGAAAACAAAAATTTTTTAATCATGTTATACAGTTATGTTTGGGTATTCACTTACACATTAACGTACACCACATGGGCTTATTGTTGGTTGCCAAAAGTATTAATTATACAAATGTTATCCAAATGTTAGATGTTAAAAAGTAAAAGTTATTAACATTTCTGTTTTAATACGCTCCTTTTTAAGTTAAATAATTGCTAGAAAATCATCTTTTGTCACAAAAATTTTTCTTTTCTAAAGCCTGGCTTAAAAGCAAAAAGTGGCAATATTTTAAATTATGTAAATAATGGCATACGCAAAATTAAATTTTAGAATAATTTAATTCCAGATTACGATAAAGGGCGTTGTTTTAATTATAAAAAATCAGCTATAAATCTTTCTAAAAACAGAAAAGGCGATTCCCAATCATATTCAATTGTAAAACAAGTGTTAAATGTAATTTTATGGCCGGGAATATGATGTTTTTACACTCGAAAGTGCCAAAAATTACAATAAAAAAATTAGATTTGCTGTCGCAAAAAAACAAATACCCTAAAATGAGTGCAGTAGAAATAAATAAAGATACCTGGTTAAAGTGGTTTGAGTCGATGTTGCTGATGCGCAAGTTCGAAGAAAAAACTGGCCAGTTATATGGACAACAAAAAATACGTGGCTTTTGTCATTTATACATTGGACAAGAAGCTGTAGTTGCAGGTGCAATATCTGCGATGCAAAAAGGCGATTCGATGATTACAACTTACCGTGATCATGCTCATGCTTTGGCTTTAGGCGTTAGTGCAGATAGCATTATGGCCGAAATGTATGGTAAAGCTACCGGCTGTTCTAAAGGTAAAGGTGGTTCAATGCACATGTTCAGTAAAGAGCATAACTTTTATGGTGGCCACGCCATTGTTGGAGGTCAGATTCCACTAGGTGCTGGTGTTGCTTTTGCAGAAAAATATAAAGGAACAGATAATGTTAACATTTGTTACATGGGCGATGGCGCTGTACGTCAGGGTGCATTAAACGAAACGTTTAACATGGCCATGTTGTGGAAACTACCTGTAGTTTTTGTTTGCGAAAACAATGGTTACGCAATGGGTACTTCGGTACAACGTACTACCAACATGACCGATATTTATAAAATTGGTTTAGGTTTCGATATGCCTTGTGCTCCTGTTGACGGAATGGATCCTGTTGCAGTTCACAATGCAATGGACGAAGCCATTCAACGTGCGCGTAAAGGTGAAGGACCAACTTTCTTAGAAATGAGAACTTACCGTTACCGTGGGCATTCAATGTCAGATCCGGCAAAATACCGTACTAAAGAAGAGTTAGAAGATTATAAAGCAAAAGATCCTGTTGAGTTTGCAAGAGAAACTATTTTGAAAGAAAAGTATGCAGACCAGGCCTGGATTGAAGAAGTAGAAGCTAAAGTTAAAGCTACGGTAGATCAGGCAGTGAAATTTGCTGAAGAATCTCCTTGGCCAGAGGCATCTGAGTTATACAAAGATGTATATGTAACTGAGAACTACCCTTACGTAATGGACTAATATTAATAAGATTTCAATTAATTAGATATAATGGCTGATGTAATTAAAATGCCCAAAATGAGCGACACCATGACCGAAGGGGTTTTGGCGAAGTGGCATAAAAAAGTGGGCGATAAAGTGAAAAGCGGCGATGTTTTGGCAGAAGTAGAAACTGACAAGGCAACAATGGATATGGAATCTTATTGGGATGGCACCCTTTTATACGTCGGTGTAGAAGAAGGTCAGGCTGTTCCTGTTGATGCCATCATGGCCGTTATTGGTAAAGAAGGTGAAGATTATAAAGCAGCTTTAGCTGCTGAGCAAAGTGCCGAAGCCCCTAAAGCAGAAAGCGAAGCTCCAAAAGCTGAAGCACCAAAAGAAGAAGCCGCTCCTGCTCAGGGTGGTGGATTAAGCGAAGAAGAATTAGCAGCAAAAGGTGTAACGGTAATCCGTATGCCTTTGTTAAGCGATACCATGACTGAAGGCGTAATTGCTGAATGGCATAAAAAAGTTGGTGATAAAGTAAAAGATGATGATGTTTTAGCTGATGTAGAAACCGATAAGGCAACTATGGAGGTTATGGGTTATGCAACCGGTACTTTATTACACATCGGTGTTGAAAAAGGTTCGGCAGCAAAAGTTAACGGCATTATTGCTATTGTTGGCCCTGAAGGTACTGATGTTAGCGGTATTTTAGCTGGCGGTACTACTGCGCCAAAAGCTGCCGCTGAAGCTCCGAAAGAAGAAAAACTAGCAACAACTGCTGCTGCTAGTTCATCTGCACCAGTTGCCGAAAGTTCATCATCTGATAGCCGCGTTAAAGCATCTCCGTTAGCGAAGAAAATCGCTAAAGATAAAGGAATCGATTTATCGCAGGTTTCGGGTAGTGCTGAAGGTGGCCGTATCATTAAAAAAGATATCGAAAACTTCAAACCATCGGCTGCTCCTCAGGCAGAAGCTCCGAAGGCAGGAAGTGCACCAGTTGCAGCGCCAGTAATTCCAACTTTTGTTGGTGAAGTTAAATTTACTGAAGCACCTGTTTCGCAAATGCGTAAAGTTATTGCAAAACGTTTAGCTGAAAGCTTATTTACTGCTCCACACTTCTATTTAACAATAAGCATTGACATGGATAACGCAATGGCTGCACGTACGGCAATCAATGCAGTTGCTCCAGTTAAAGTTTCTTTCAACGATATCGTTATTAAAGCGGTAGCTGTTGCATTGAAAAAACACCCAGCTGTTAACTCATCATGGGGTGGCGATAAAATCCGTTTCAACGAGCACACCAACATTGGTGTAGCTATGGCTGTTGAAGATGGTTTATTGGTACCTGTTGTGCGTTTTGCAGATGGTAAATCTTTATCACATATCTCTGCAGAAGTTAAAGATTTTGGTGCTAAAGCTAAAGCTAAAAAATTACAACCGGCGGATTGGGAAGGTTCTACTTTCACCGTTTCGAACTTAGGTATGTTTGGTATTGATGAGTTTACCTCAATTATCAACTCTCCTGATGGTGCAATTTTATCAGTTGGTGCTATCCAAGCCGTTCCTGTTGTTAAAAATGGTGCTGTTGTTCCAGGCAACGTAATGAAGTTAACTTTAGGTTGCGATCACCGTGTGGTTGATGGTGCAACCGGAGCAGCTTTCTTACAAACTTTAAAAGGTTTATTGGAAGAGCCAATCAGATTATTAGCATAATCAGTTTTCAAAACTGAAAAAATAAATTAAAGCCATCCCTAACCGGGGTGGCTTTTTTGCTTTAGGCCTGATCTATAAAATGACGTTTAATTTATTATTTTTGGTTAAACACTAACTTAAACCATATGAAGAGAATACTTCTTTTTACAGCCTGCATTGCTTCCTTATCGGCCTGCAAGCAAGGAACCAAATCTGATGCCAACGCAGAAAACAAGGCATTTGCCAACATGTGCGAACAATATTATCAGGATGGTTTAAAACTTAATCCAATCAGCGCAACTTATATTGGAGACGAACGTTATGATGACCTCCTGCCAAACGATGGCTCGCAAGCTTACATTAAAGCATACAAAGCGTTTAACGAACGTTATCTGGATAGCCTGGGTAAATACGACAGGGCAAACCTTAATGCCAATGATAAACTCTCCTTTGATTATCTGAAAGACCAGCTAAGTATCAGTTTAGAAGGTTTAAAATACCATTCAGAATATCTTCCGTTTAACCAAATGTTTGCTTTGCCTTTAACCATTGGTCAACTGGGTTCGGGTACAGGTGCACAACCTTTTAAAACGGTAAAAAATTACGAAAACTGGCTAAAACGTGCCTCAGCCTTCTCGGTTTGGGCAGATACAGCTATTGCCAACTTTAAAAAAGGCGAGGCTGCAGGAATTGTTTTGCCTAAGGCCCTGGTGGTTAAAATGATTCCGCAGATGCAGAGCATGGTAGTAAACAGTCCTGAGAAAAGTTTATTTTATGGCCCCATCAATTCATTGCCTGCTGATTTTTCTGCTGCTGATAAGCAAAAATTAACCGAAGCATATCGTAATGCTATAACCACCGTTATTGTCCCTACGTATAAAAAATTAGCCGATTTTCTTCAAAATGAATACCTGCCAAAAGCGAGGACAAGTTCTGGATGGTCTGCCATGCCAGGCGGTTTAGAGTGGTACACCTATTTGGTAAAACAACAAACCACCACCAATAAAACACCCGAAGAGATCTATCAGACCGGCTTAAAAGAGGTAGCCCGGATAAAAGGACAAATGGATAGCATCAAGAATCTGGTTGGCTTTAAGGGCGATTTAAAGGCCTTTTTCGAATACATGAAAACAGATAAAAAATTCATGCCCTACAAAACGCCAAAAGAGGTATTGGCAGCTTTTGAAGACATTCATCAGCGCATGAAACCCAATTTGAAAAAGATGTTTGATGTGGAGCCTAAAACACCGTTCGAAATCCGTCAAACAGAGGCTTTCAGGGCAGCGTCGGCCAGTGCTGAGTACAATCAGGGCTCGGCAGATGGAAAACGTCCGGGAATCTTTTATGTTCCGATTTTAGATGCCAAAACATTCAATACTACTTCAGGTATGGAATCACTGTTTCTGCACGAAGCCATTCCTGGTCACCATTATCAGATCTCTTTAACTCAGGAAAATAAATCCTTACCTAATTTCCGCCGTTTTGGAGGCCACAATGCTTATGTAGAAGGCTGGGCACTCTATTGCGAATCGTTAGGAAAAGAATTGGGCTTATATCAGGATCCTTATCAACATATGGGAGCGTTAGGTGACGAAATGCACCGCGCCATTCGCTTAGTGGTTGATGTGGCTATTCACACCAAAAACATGACCCGTGAGCAAGCCATTAAATATATGACCGACAATGAAGCCATTAGTACCGAAGGGGCAACTGCAGAAATTGAACGCTATATGGGTATCCCGGCACAGGCATTGGGTTACAAAACCGGAGCAATGAAAATAAGGGAATTAAGAACCAAATATGAAAAGGAGCTTGGGTCAAAATTCAAATTATCAGCTTTTCATACTGCAGTTTTAAAAGATGGCTCTTTCCCACTTTCCGTTTTCGAAGCTAAGATGGATGCCTGGGCAGAAAGCCAGAAATAAATTATTAGCCTAGGGTTTAAACCCTAGGCTAAATATTGCGATGGGTTTAAAGCCATCGCAATAAAACAAAATTCTAAACCCTTTCGTACTTACTTTGTTAATTAGTAAAACACCCTAGCCATGGATAAAGAAAAATTAATACAGGAAGCCTATTTAGTTGCACATAAAATAGAAGAAAACGGAAACTTCCCTAATAATCCGGTTCTTCCTTTAATGGTTTACAAAGGAACCTTGAGGCTCCATCCGGATGACAATGAAGAAGTAATTAAAAAAGTTTTTGCGCAGAACGGATACACCAATGCCTGGGTTGATGGTATTTTTGATTATCACCATTACCATAGCAATACACACGAAGTAATGGGCGTATTTTGTGGTAAGGCCGATGTACAGTTTGGTGGAGACCACGGCGTTTGTATTGAACTCGATAAAGGCGATGTGGTGATTATTCCGGCAGGTGTTGCACATAAAAAACTCAACTCAACCGACGATTTTACTGTTGTGGGTGCCTATCCAAATGGAGCCGATTATAACATGAAATATGGCAGGGCCGATGAGCGCCCAGAGGCTGATGAAGATATTGCGAAAGTAAAAAATCCGGATAGCGACCCGGTTAACGGCAGCAAAGGGCATTTATTTGAGTGCTGGTACAATCAAAATTGCGAAAATGTGTAAAACTCTTTCGTTTTAACCGTCTAAAATTCTTTAATTTTCGGGTTTTAAATACACTATCCCTGATATAAATGAATTTTCGATATATATGTTCCGCATTAGCCCTCTCCGTAACTTTACTAACTGCCTGCTCAAGCAAAAAATCTGAAGAGAAGAAGGCCGCCGAAAAAAAAATACGCACAAAAGACGACGACAAAGCCGATAGCCTGTTATTAGTTTACAATCCACAAAAAGGGGACAAGTGGATTGCTGATTTTGTAGATAACCTGCACAGAAAATTCGGTTTCAACGGCAATATGCTGGTGGCTAAAGATGGTAAAATCCTTTACGAAAAAGCCGTTGGCTGGGCCGATTACCTGCACCGCGATAGCTTAACCATTAACTCAGAATTTGAGCTGGCTTCTATTACTAAAACGTTTACAGGTACCGCAATCATGCAATTGGTAGAGGCCGGTAAACTTTCGTTAAACGATGATGTTAAAAAATTCTACCCCAACTTTCCTTATGATGGCATCACAGTAAAACTCCTGCTTTCGCATCGCAGCGGCATGATGAACTATGTGTATTTCATTGATGATATCTGGCGCAAAGAAAAACGTAACATGAAAAAAGGTGTAACCAACCAGGAAGTAATGAATGTAATTGCCGAAAGGAAACCTAATCCATACACCAAACCCGATAACCGTTTCCACTATAACAACTCCAACTTTATGGTACTGGGTGCCATTATTGAAAAAGTTACCGGTCAGCGCTATTCGCAATACATGATGGAACATGTATTTAAACCTGCAGGCTTAAAACATACCCATGTCTATAGCACTACTGAATACGAAAAAATACCAGTTGATGTGGTTGGCCATGACCGCAATAGCTTTAGATATTCTGTGGCGCAAAACTTTTTGGACGGTCCGGTTGGAGATAAAGGCATTTACAGCACGGTACACGATTTGGTATTATTTGATAAATACCTGAAAAATGGAAGATTACTCACCAAAAAGAGTCTCGATTCGGCCTATGTAGGTCGCAATAAACCTATAAACGGTCACTTTAACTACGGTTATGGCTGGAGAATGTTCGACGGTGAAAATATGGATAAAGTGGTTTATCACACGGGATGGTGGCACGGTTTTCGCCACATTTACGTTAGAGATTTAAATAAGAATATTGTTATTATATTTTTAGGTAATTTAACTAATGGTAGTTTAATGCATTTGGATGAGCTATACAAGCATTTTAATATGCCTGTTATACGTAAAGGAGCTTACCATGGTAATGGAAGTTTACCGGGCTCTGATGAAGATTAAGGGGGATTAATTTCTCTTCGAGGATATACATTTTACACAATTAACGTTTAATACAAAAAACACAAAGCTATGTTCGATAAATTATTCGCGGCGCAACAAAAAGCCGAAGAAATTAAAAAGCGTTTAGATACCATATCGGTATATGGTGAAGTTGAGAACGGTGCCATTAAAATTACCGCAACAGCAAATAAAGCCATCACAGGCATTGCTATCGACGAGGATTTTTTGAAGAACGCAGATAAAGAAGAGTTAGAAGAACTGCTTCTTACGGCCATTAACAAAGCCTTAATCAGTGCGGAACAGGTGAGTGCAGCAGAAATGCAGGCATCGGCACAAGATATGCTGGGCGGCTTAGGTGGCATGTTCGGACAATAAGAAATTAAGCCATTCGTACCAGATACTTGCAACAACAATTATGAAATACACATATTACGGCCAATCGTGTTTTTTGCTCGAAACGGCAAGCAAAAAACTCTTATTCGATCCTTTTATTTCGCACAATCCACTGGCCAAAAACATCGATATTAAGGCTATTGAAGCCGATTACATATTGGTAAGCCATGGTCACGGCGATCATGTAGCCGATCTGGTTGCTTTAGCAAAACAAACCCAGGCAACTGTAATTGCTATGCCTGAAGTAACCGACTGGGCGACCAAACAAGGCGTAGAAAAAGTACACGGAATGAACTTTGGCAAGTTTACTTTTGATTGGGGAACAGTGCGCATGGTACCTGCTACACATTCTTCAGGCCTGCCCGATGGAAGTTATGGCGGTAACCCTGCAGGCTTTGTTTTAGAAGCAGATGGTAAACAAATCTATTTTGCCGGCGATACCGGCCTAACCATTGAAATGAAGGTTTTAGCCGACATTTACAATTTAGATTATGCCATTTTACCAATTGGCGGCAACTATACCATGGATGTAGATGATGCATTGGTTGCTACCAAATATTTCGATTGCGACAAGGTAATTGGGGTACATTACAATACCTTTCCGGTAATTGAGATTGATACAGCTGTAGCTTTGGATAAGTTTAAACGCGAAAATAAAACCTTATTGTTGCCAGAGATTGGTGAAACGATAATATTGTAATTCTCAAAAAAGCATAAATCTATAGATTCAAAATTAAGAGAGGCTAAATGGTCTCTCTTTTTTATTATAAACAGATAGAGAGACCCTGAAATAAATTCAGGGTGACGGTTCTAAAATAGGGTAAGCCTCAACAAAAAAGGGTCCCAATACGCACCGGGACCCTTTCAAATTATAAAACCTAAACCTAGTTCTTTTTAGCAGCTGCTTTGTTTGCTTTATAACGCATATCAGCTGTACCATCTTTTTTAGTTGGGCCAGCAACCTTAGTTACTGCTTTTGCTTTATTTTCTTTAAAACGCATATCAGGCGTACCATCTGCTTTTACTTTAGCAGCTGTAGTAGTGGTTTTAGTTTCTACTTTTTTAGCCTCTTGCTTAACGCCTGCTTTAACAGGAGCTACAGTAGTTTTTACTTCTTTTTTAACTACAGTTTTAGCTTTAGCTGGTGCTGTAGTGGCAGGGGTTTGAGCAAATGCTGTTGTTAAACCAAATGCTGCGATTGCGATTAAACTCAATAACTTTTTCATACTCTTTGATTTTGTTTTTTTAGTGGTTAGAAGCGTCTTCGTTTTATTCCGAGGTTTCGCCCTTTCGATTTTTGTTTTACTCGTTTATTTTGTTGATATAAAGTTCATTATTCGGAATGAAGATTTAATGAAGATAACGAATATTTTTATTTTCTAATACCCGATACCACTTAAAGTAAAATTTATATTGATGTTGTATTTTGTACGCGTAGGCTTATTCAGTAATGTACCCGGAATCCACTTTGGAAAAGTTTTTACAATCCTCAACGCCTCTTCACCTAAGCTTTTATTTAGAGAACGCGTTAGTGTTATATCTTCCAAATCGCCCAACTCATTTACGATAAAAGAGAGAAAAACTCGCTCCTGAGCCCTTTCCTTCAGAGCTAATTCAGGGTATTTTAAGCCCTTTGCAATGAATTGATATAATTTATTCATGCCTCCAGGAAAGCTAGGTTCTTTTTGCAGTTTATTCATCGACGTTGGCTTTCCTTCGATATCAAAATATGAGCTATCTGTTAAATTGCTTTTTTCATTATAAATTTCTTTTATTGCCAGGTTGCCATTACTATAAAAAAACTTCCTTTCGCCAACATATTTATTATCAATATAATTTGTTTCTGAATAAATTGAAGAATTTGGCCAATAAAAAACAGAAGGCCCATTCAATTCATCATTCAAATACATTTCAGAACTTAATGCAACACCCGTAGAATCGTAGCTAAGCCATGCACCAGATTTATTGTTATTAATATAAATTCCTTTTATAAATGGTTTGCCATTTTTATACCCCAGGTAATATCCGTTTAGCACCGTTAATAGCGAATCTGAAAAAGTTTCTCTTTTCGTAATTACGAAATTTTTGTCAGATGTTATTCTTATCCAAGTCGTACTATCTTTTTTAAATATTTTATATGTTGAGGTTGCTTTACTAATCCTTTTTGTGGGGATGCCATTAAAGTTATAAGTAATTAAAGTATCACTTTTTTGAGCCATGCATCCAAACGAAATAAAGCAGGCAAAGAGCGTAATGAGCATTTTCATACTAGTGTGCCGCCAGCCAGTTATCACCTTCGCCAATCTCCACTACAATAGGTACCGTAAGTTTAATGGCATTGGTCATTTTATCCTGGATAATAGCTTTCATGGCTTCCTTTTCCGTTTTCAACACATCAAAAACCAACTCATCATGCACTTGCATGGTCATGGTCGATTTTAAATTTTGTGCCTTCATCTCTTTGTGGATATTGATCATGGCAATCTTGATCATATCGGCTGCAGAACCTTGAATAGGCGCGTTAATGGCATTTCGCTCCGCAAATCCTCTTACAGTTTGGTTAGCAGAGTTAATGTCTCTCAAGTAGCGCCTTCTGCCCATTATCGTTTCAACAAAACCATTTTCGCGCGCAAAGTTCATGGTATCGCTCATATATTGTTTAATACCCGGATATTGCGTAAAATACTGCTCAATAATTTCGGCGGCTTCTTTACGCGGAATGCCCAGGTTTTGCGACAAACCAAATGCCGATTGACCGTAAATGATACCAAAGTTTACCGCCTTCGCATTTCTACGCTGAGTGCCATCTACTTCTTCGATGCTTACGCCATACACTTTTGCAGCGGTAGCGGTATGAATATCGATGCCTTTATTAAATGCATCGAGCATATTTTGTTCCTTGCTGATTTCGGCAATAATGCGCAATTCGATTTGCGAATAATCGGCAGATAGCAGAATATGGTTTTCATCGCGGGCAATAAAAGCCTTGCGCACTTCCCGTCCACGTTCGGTGCGGATCGGAATATTCTGTAAGTTCGGGTTGTTGGAACTTAAGCGTCCGGTTGCTGCTACAGCCTGGTTGTAAGAAGTGTGAACCCTGCCGGTTTTCGGGTTAACCATTAGTGGCAAGGCATCAACATAAGTTGATTTAAGCTTCTGCAACTGGCGGAAATCCAGAATATCCTGTACAATATCGCTTTTACTTGCTAAAGCTGTTAAAACATCTTCTCCGGTTTGATATTGCCCGGTTTTGGTTTTCTTGGCTTTGGGATCAAGCTGAAGTTTATCAAATAAAACCTCGCCCAGCTGTTTTGGCGATGCAAGGTTAAATTTAATCCCTGCTTTATCATAAACATTCTGTTCAAATTTAATAATGTCGGTTTCGAGTTCTTTAGAATAAGCCTTTAAGGTTTCAATATCGATGCGAACACCTTCTTTTTCGATATCGGCCAATACATATACCAAAGGATTTTCAATTTCTTCGGCCAGTTTAGCTGCGTTCAGTTCGGTTAATTTCGGTTCGAATACATGCGCCAGTTGCAAAGTAACATCAGCATCTTCTGCGGCATAATCAACCACATCAATTACGGCCACATCGCGCATATTAAGCTGCCCTTTTCCCTTTGGTCCAATCAGCTTAGTAATGGATATAGGCGAATAGCCCAGGTAATTTTCAGATAATACATCCATCCCATGACGGGTATCCGGATCAATTAAATAGTGCGCCAGCATGGTATCAAAAAGTTTTCCTTTTACCTCCAGGCCATACCATTTCAATACCAAAATATCGTATTTGGTATTTTGGCCAATTTTTTCAATATTTTCATCTTCCAGCACAACCCTAAACTCATCTACTATGGCTTGTGCTTCTTCGCGTACAGCTGAAACCGGAATATAGTAACCTGTACCTGGCTTTACCGAAAAAGAAAGCCCCACAAGCTCGGCCATATTGGCATCGGTACCAGTTGTTTCGGTATCGAATGAAATCCGTTTCTCGGCCAGCAACAGCTTAATTAATTCAGCACGTTGCTCGGCAGTATCAACCAGCTGATAATCGTGCGTTGTATTTTCTATACTCTTAGCGGGCAGTTTTTCTGCAGGTTCTTCTTCAAGGGTATTGGTATATTGAATTACCTCTCCAGACTGGTTGCCAAATAAATCAGTTTGCGTACCTTCCTGAAACTTGGCCGTAGTAACCGAAAACTCATCACCAAAAACCCTTCGACCCAGCGTTCTGAATTCTAACTCCGTAAACAAAGGATCTAATAAATCGCGGCTTGGATCGCAAAGTTCTAAACTGACTTCATCCAACTCAACCGGAACATCCAATAAAATGGTAGCCAGTTTTTTCGAAATCAGACCTTGTTCGGCAAAGTTCTCTACATTTTCGCGTTGTTTGCCTTTTAACTCGTGCGAGTTGGCAATAATATTTTCCATTGTGCCATATTGCTTAATTAAAAGCTTGGCGGTTTTTTCTCCAATTCCGGGAATGCCAGGGATGTTATCCACGGCATCGCCCCACAGGCCCAAAATATCAATAACCTGATCTACCCGTTCTATTTCCCATTTAGCCAGAATTTCTTTTACACCCAGTATTTCCATATCGTTGCCCATACGTGCAGGCTTGTAAATGAAAATATTTTCGGATACCAATTGTCCAAAATCCTTATCAGGTGTCATACAGTATACCTGGTAACCTTTTTTCTCCGCTTTTTTGGCCAGTGTACCGATAATATCGTCGGCCTCATAACCATCGGAGGTAATTACAGGGATATTAAAACCAGTAATTAATTTAACTACATAGGGCATTGCAGCGGCCAAATCTTCGGGCATGGCCTGGCGCTGGGCTTTATAAGCTTCGAAAGTGGTATGCCTTTCGGTAGGGGCTTCGGTATCAAAAACCACCGCAATATGTGTTGGTTTCTCTTTCTTTAAAACATCGAGCAAAGTATTGGTAAAGCCCATTACTGCCGAGGTATTGATTCCTGTTGAAGTAAAGCGAGGGTTTTTACTTAATGCAAAATGCGCCCTGTACATAAGCGCCATACCGTCTAGAAGAAAGAGTTTTTTCATATTATGATTACACTGATTTTGTGATTGCACCGATAAACTGATTTACCGGATCGTAAAAGATCAAAGTTAACAATCTATAGAACTAATAATATGAAATTTTATGAACTGTATCTCAAAACCGGTAAAATTGCGTTATTTTTAAAAAACCGAATGGATATGAAAAAAGCCCTAACGCTGATTATACTTATTTTTACTACTACATACGCAATCCATGCCCAGGATTTTATCGTTAAAAACAACGATGACGTAATTCGTGGCACGATTAAAGGCACCGATTATTTTTCGGTTTTTATCAGTGCCAACGATGAAGCCGATGTAATATTACCAGCCAAAGACATCAAGAATTTTTTCTGGAACGGCAATAGTTTCGTAAGCAAAGGTTTTGCAAACGGACGTAATTTCGAATACCGTTTTGTAAAAGTAATTGAAATGGGTACGGTTAACCTCTATTCATTTGGCGGTGGTACGCTTGTTCCGACGGTAAAAGAAAAGAAGGTAAAATTCAGACCCTCAATTGGTATTGGCACTGGTACCGGAGGCTTTGGTGGCATGGGTATGGGCGGTGGAATCAGTATCGGAGGCGGTAACAATTCTGCTCCCGAAAGATCTGCAGGAGCTCCTGCAGTGCGTTACTTCATCGAAAAACCTGGCGCAGGCCCGTTACAAGAAGTACCCATGAAAGCCATTACAGATGATGCTAAAAAAATTGAGGTTAAAAATATCCTGTTACAAAAAATTGGCGACCAGCCTGCCCTAAAAGCTAAAGTAGAAACTAGTGCCGAGTTTAACAGCAGGGATGTAATAGAATGGGTAAAAGAATATAATGCAGTCAAGAAATAACAGCAACCTATTCAGAAATTATCTTTTCATAAATCTCTAAACTGATGGGATTATCATTTTTAATCTCGCAATTCCATAAAGTTTCCTGATAAATAAAGTCAAGCTTTTTCACTAGTTTTTTACTGTTATTATTCTCTGCTTCAACCAACGCTACAATCTTCGCCAGGTTTAACACTTTCGATGCATAACCAAACACTGCAGAGGCTGCTTCCTTTATTATGCCCAGACCCCAATATTCAGGCAATAACCAGAAACCTATTTCGGCCTTTTGATCAGATTTGCTTAAATCATTAAATCCGATGGCGCCCAATAAACTCAGCGTTGTTTTATCACAGATTGCCCACCACATACCCGTTTCATTTTCCTGAATCTCACGAAACCAGATGAGTTGATTGTTGGTTTCCTCAAGGGTAGAATAATTTACACCATAATAACGGATTACTTCGGGGTGCGATAATCCTTCAAAAACAAATGGCAGGTCATCAGCAGAAAATTGCCTCAGTAAAAACCTGTCGGTATGTAATGTAGCCGGTGCAAACATTACCTGGCACAGCAGTTTAACAAATGATCGTTAACCATTCCGGTTGCCTGCATGTGTGCATAACAAATGGTCGTACCGAAAAATTTAAACCCACGCTTTTTCATGTCTTTGCTAATACGGTCAGACAATTCAGTACGCGGAGGTACATCGCTCATTTTTTCGATGGAATTTAAAATCGGTTTTCCATCTGGCACAAAATTCCACATGTATTTAGAAAAACTACCAAATTCTTTCTGGATTTCGATAAACAACCTGGCATTGGTTATGGCCCCGTTCACTTTTAAGCGGTTTCGGATAATGCCTTCGTCATTCATCAACCTTTCTACATCTTTTTCAGTAAAAGCAGCAACTTTTTCTACCTCAAAACCGGCAAAAGCCTTGCGGTAATTTTCGCGCCTGCGAAGGATGGTAATCCAGCTTAAACCCGCCTGTGCGCCTTCCAGTATCAGAAACTCAAATAGAGTCTTGTCGTCGTAAACAGGTTTACCCCACTCTTCATCATGGTATTTAATGTACAGTGGATCGGAACCGGCCCAGCTGCAGCGTATTATTGAATCCAGAGTCTTAAGTCCAGAGTCTTGAGTCATATTAGGCGAATTTTGAAGGTTAAATTGTCAATAAATTAATTCTCATTCCTTATCGTCCCCTCTGATCCGATAGCTATCGGATTTGTTTCAGGATCTACTTAATTTGCTTTCAGGAGAGATGCTGAAACGAGTTCAGCATGACGATTTTCTACCTGTTCTTCTATTAAACTCCCAGCTCCGAACTCAGCTCATCCCAATACTCCACAGCTCTTCTATAATGCGGAATTACAATACTTCCTCCTACCAAATTAGCGATCATGAAAATTTCGTTCATTTCGTCGTTGTTAACGCCAGCGTCGAAACATTTTCCGAGATGATATTTGATGCAATCATCGCAACGCAGCACCATCGAAGCCACCAGGCCCAGCATTTCTTTGGTTTTCACATCCAGCGCACCATCAGCATAGGAAGTGGTATCGAGTGCAAAGAACCGTTTAATGTTGGTATTTGCGGTTTCCATAATCCTATCGTTCATTTTTTCGCGATAGCCATTAAATTCTTCTACTAACTTTCCCATGTATCCAAATTATTGAATGTTGATTTTTTTAATGAGTGAATGAGCATTAATGTTAAATTCAATCCGTTTAATCCAGATTGATTTCCTCCAGTGGATTCCAGAATACCTTTTTAAAGTTGACCACCTTATCGTTCTTAACTTCAACCCCTTCTTTTTTTAGCAGTTCTTCCATCAATTCGGGCGGTTTAAAATGGAATTTTCCTGTAAGCAGTCCACTGCTGTTTACAACCCGGTGGGCAGGTACTTGTGGATGGGCAGTGCCCGCATAAAGCATTGCGTGCCCAACCATCCGCGACGATTTTGCCGCGCCCAAACTTTTAGCAATGGCTCCATAGGATGTCACCCTTCCTTTCGGAATGAGCCTTACAACCTCATAAACCTGTTCGTAAAAGTTAGTATCCATTATTCAAAAGAAAACTGAATATAATTAATATTCTTATCGTGCAATAAATATTTCTTCTCGTAATACGTTTTAATCGACAATACCTCATCAACCAAATCAGAAGTATAGAGGTGATCGGTGTTTTTGTGCACAACCAAACCCAGTTCTGCTACTTTTTCGCAGGTATAAGCATATAGCTGATCGTTATCAGTTTTTAAGTTTACGCAACCTCCTGGTTTTAACACTTGTTTATAACGGTTTAAAAAAACCGGAAAGGTGAGCCGTTTTTTCTCGCGGCTATCCTGCGGTTGTGGATCGGGAAAAGTAATCCAGATTTCATCTACTTCACCTTCATTAAAATAATCGAGCAGGTTTTCGATCTGTATTCTCAAAAAAGCCACATTATCAATCCCATCTTCAATCGCCGTTTTCGCTCCACGCCAAATACGATTACCTTTATAGTCAACGCCAATAAAATTCTTTTCAGGGAATAATCGAGCCAGGTTTACCGAATACTCCCCCTTTCCGCAAGCCAGTTCTAACACAACCGGATTATTGTTTTTAAAATGTGTTGCAGCCCATTTGCCTTTTAAGGCTTTTCCTTCATCTAATTGATATACGTTTGCAAATGTTTCTATTTCTGCAAAACGTCTAAGTTTATCTTTACCCAAGTTTTCTTTTTTGAGACAAATTTACAATTAAATCATTTAGCAAATTGTTTTTTCGGATCATAACTCGTCTCTTTCAAATAATCAATCGTATTTTTGCAGGCTATTAAAGAAACAGATTTTGGAAAAAAGTGCTAAAATATACGTTGCAGGACATAGGGGCATGGTAGGTTCAGCTATTCACCGCAAGTTGCAAAAAGAAGGCTATACCAATATTATAACCAGAACTTCTGCTGAATTGGATTTACGTAACCAGCAGGCTGTAACCGATTTTTTTGCCGAAGAAAAACCTGATTATGTATTTCTAGCAGCGGCTAAAGTAGGGGGCATTGTAGCCAACAATACTTACCGAGCCGACTTCCTTTACGAAAATCTGGCTATCCAGAATAACGTAATCCACAACGCTTATGTTAATGGTGTTAAAAAATTAATGTTCCTGGGTTCAAGCTGCATTTACCCTAAAATGGCTCCGCAACCTTTAAAAGAAGATTACCTTTTAACCGGTACTTTAGAGCACACCAACGAACCTTACGCCATTGCTAAAATTGCAGGCATTAAAATGTGCGACGCTTACCGCGATCAGTACGGCTGTAATTTTATTTCGGTAATGCCTACCAACCTTTATGGCTATAACGACAACTACCATCCACAAAACTCGCACGTTTTACCGGCATTAATCCGCAAGGTACACGAAGCAAAGGCAAACAACGAAAAAGAAGTGGTAGTGTGGGGCTCGGGCACACCTATGCGCGAATTTTTATTCGCGGATGACCTCGCAGATGCCTGTTATTTCTTAATGCAAAACTACAGCGAACCAAATCTGATCAATATTGGCACCGGTCACGATTTAACTATTAAAGACCTGGCTTTGCTCATAAAAGAAGTATTGGGTTACGAGGGCGAGCTTGTATTTGATGCCAGCAAACCAGATGGCACACCACGCAAATTAATGGACGTAAGTAAACTTCATAATCTGGGGTGGAAACATAAAATCGAACTTAAAGAAGGTATTGCCCTGGCTTATCAGGATTTCGAAAGCAGATATTAAATTAATGATTTGAATGAGAGAAGGGCTAAATGACAGAATGCTTTAATCCACTTCCATTCACTCACTTATTCTCTCACTCATTAATTTCATATAGTTATATTTTATATATTTGATATTATAAATAAATTTTAACTATATGACTTTAGTTCAGCTTGAATATGTTGTTGCAGTAGATACTTACAGAAGTTTTGTTACCGCTGCCGATAAATGCTTTGTAAGCCAACCCACACTTAGCATGCAGGTACAAAAGCTTGAGGAATTATTAAATGTTAAAATTTTTGACAGGAGCAAACAGCCCGTAAGTCCGACCGAAATTGGTGTTCAAATTATTGCGCAAGCCAGAATTGTATTACAGGAAAGCGGCAAAATAAAAGAGCTAATCAGCAGTCAGCAGCAGGATGTTTTAGGAGAACTAAAGATCGGCGTTATCCCAACCATTGCACCTTACTTATTGCCCGAGGTTATTTCAGCAATGCTCGAAAAATACCCCGAACTAAAATTACTAATTTGGGAATATACCACCGAAGATATTATCCATCACCTTAAAACGGGTGTATTGGATTGTGGCATTTTGGCTACACCATTAACAGACGCCAACATTACCGAAACACCGTTGTACTACGAAAATTTTGTAAGCTACATTAGTAAAAACAGCAAACTTTATAAAAAGAAAGCTGTAGATGCAGAGGATCTAAACGACGAAAATATCTGGCTGTTAAACGAAGGGCATTGTATGCGCAACCAGGTATTGAACATTTGCCGTTCTACTAAAAATAACAGACTGCAAGGACTTGAATACAATACGGGTAGTGTAGAAACCCTGGTTAGAATGGTTGATTTAAATGGTGGAGCAACTTTACTCCCCGAATTAGCTATTGCTGAACTTAATGCAAAACAAACAAGTAAAATACGTCACTTCAAATCGCCTGAACCGGTACGTGAAATCAGTTTGGTAACGCATAAAAACTTCATTAAAAAGCGGATGCTGAATGCTTTAAAAGATGAGATTTTGGAAATTATCCCTAAGGCGATGAAGCAAAAAAAGAAAAAGGATATTGTTGGGATTTAAGCCCGTTTGCACCACCATCGTCCATTTGAGTTTTAGTCTTTCGGACTAAGATGCTAATTCCTTGTCCTTATCTACATGTGCAGCCAGCTTATAACCAGTTGTAGCCGGATTTTTATCTTCCAAAAAGATTAAAATAATTAGCGAAATAACGGGAATTAAAAAGGAAATGAAAAACCAGAACCAAAATTTACGCCCTGTTCTTTTGGCCAAAAAACCTGCCAGTAATTGCGGCGACAATAACAGCCCCAGTACAACTGCACCGACGATTATTTCTGGCATCTGTTTTTATTAATAAGATACTGTAGAAAGGCCGCTTAGGCCATTATTGATTTTGTTTCTCTATCGGAGGCGCAGATAGCAATCCTTTAATATCGCTCTCAACTTCTTCCTCTCCTTTTTTCTTTTTCTTATTCTTATTTTTTTGGCTTTTTCCGCTTAAACGCTCTTCAATAACTTTATCGTATTCAAGCTGTTGCTCTGGTCTTAATACATTCCGAATGTTTTTGCTGGTCTCGTTCTGAAGTTTATAGAATTTATCTACATCTTCCTCTTTCGAGTTGCCCGCCTGCTGCCGTTTAATTAAATCAGCCTGCTCTTTAGCCTGGTTATAGGTAAAGCTATATATCACACTTTTTTGCGTACCATTTAGTTTTAACCTTTTATCCAGTTCATCTACATTCTTTTGGGCAATTTCTGTAGGGGTGGGCATCTTATTCTGTTGCGCACGCACCAAACCGTTTATACCAATCAGAATTACCAATAAAATTACAAGCCTTTTCATGTTAAACATTTAATATGTGCGAAGTTACTCAATTATCTTAAAACAAGAAAGTCCCGATTTACACCGGGACTTTCTAAAATTTTATTGGGTTTTAATTACAATGCTTTTTTGTAAAGCTCAGCAACTGCATCCCAGTTAATCACGTTCCAGATTGCCGCTAAGTAATCAGGACGTTTGTTTTGATATTTTAAGTAGTAGGCGTGTTCCCAAACATCGATACCCAAAATCGGGGTACCTTTTACTTCAGCGATATCCATTAAAGGATTATCCTGGTTTGGAGTAGAAGAAACCTGAAGTTTTTTATCAGCACTTACTGATAACCATGCCCAACCTGAACCAAAACGGGTTGCACCAGCTTCCTGTAATTTAGTTTTAAGCTCAGCAAACGAACCAAAAGTTTCGTTAATAGCTTTAGCTAAATCGCCAGTTGGCTCGCCACCTTTATTTGGACCTAAAATGTTCCAGAATAAAGAGTGGTTATAGTGGCCACCACCATTATTTCTAACAGCAGCAGGGAATTTTGAAATATTTTTTACAACGTCTTCGATTTTAGCAGTTGCCTCAGGTTTACCTTCTAATGCTTTGTTTAGGTTGGTAACATAAGCCTGGTGGTGTTTATCATGGTGGATTTCCATGGTAGTTTTATCAATATGCGGTTCTAATGCATCGGTTGCGTAGTGTAACGCAGGTAATTCAAAAGCCATAATATGTTATGTTTAAAGATTTAAAAATGTTTCTTGTAGCAAATATAACATTAGAACGTTAAGATTTGTTCATGTTATTATCATCAAATGGTTTTCTTTGGAAAGTTGTAATAATGGAAAAGTTGAAAGTTATGACAATCAAGACGATAAGCACTGTTTATTCTGGAGATAAAAAATGGTTCATTATTGATAGTTAGATTTCATCTATTTGATTCGTTTATAAGCCACGTGGCTATTGACCATTAACTACCAACTAATTATTGACCGCAGAACCTATCTCTTTTTGACGAAGAACCCCTTCATCAATGCCGCACATTCCTCTGCCATTACGCCGCCTTTCAATACCGTTTTAGGATGAAGCAAACTTGTGCCTTTTGAAATAAAGCCTCTTTTTTCTTCCCTGGCGCCGTAAACAATGCGGCCAACCTGTGTCCAGTAACTTGCGCCAGCACACATTACACAAGGCTCGATGGTTACATATAAAGTACAGTCTCTTAAATATTTGCCACCAATGGTTTGTGCTGCAGAGGTAAAAGCCTGCATTTCGGCATGGGCAGTTACATCGTTAAAGCGCTCGGTTAAATTATAACCACGACCAATAATCCTGTTTTTACTTACCACTATCGCCCCAATCGGAATCTCATCTTCGGCCAAAGCTTTTTTAGCTTCTTCGAGCGCCAGCTTCATGTAATGAATATCTTCCGCTTCAGGATTGGTATCTTCGAAATTATAAAAACTCATGGCGTAAAGATAGGGTAACACTTCCGAAGTTTCCAAAAGCTAAAGTGCTGGCGCCCCAGAAAGGCGTGAATGTTAAATCAGCTTACTTCCGTTAGGTACTTTACGCTCAACGGCTGTGAGTACAATATCTCCGCTCTCGTCGGCAAAGCCAGTTACCAAAAATTCTGACATAAATTTACCAATCTGTTTTTTAGGAAAATTAGTCACCGCCACAATCTGTTTACCAGGCAATTCAGCTAATGTATAATGTTTGGTTATTTGAGCACTGCTCATTTTTATTCCAAATTCACCAAAATCGACCTTAACTTTATAAGCAGGCCTTCGGGCCTCGGGAAATTCGAAGGCTTCTAAAATAGTACCAACCCTTAATTCAACTTTTTCGAAATCATCCCAGCTAATCTCTTGCATAACTTAATTCTAAATGTGTAAAAAACAAAAATATAAATTCCCGTGTAAATCTGCTTGTGATACAATTAAATGAAAGAAATGTTACTCTAACCATTTATCTCAACACATGCTTCAGGTGCTGATTTTTATAAAAAATTTGCGTTTTATATTTTATCATCTATCTTTATGCAACCGTTTGCATAAACCAAATATAAAATTAATTTAAAACCATGTATTTATTAGGGATTGATTTAGGAACTTCATCTATTAAAGTTGCACTTGTAGAAGTTGCAACGCAAAAAAAAGTGGTTACAGCACAATATCCGGAAGAAGAAACTCCAATCAAATCATTAAAACCGGGCTGGGCAGAACAATCGCCAAACGAGTGGTGGCAAAATGTACAGCAAGCCATTTTAAAATTGAATGCAACCGGCCTGTTTAATCCTAAAGATATCAGTGCTATAGGCATTGCCTACCAGATGCATGGTTTAGTTGTGGTAGATAAAGATCAGCAGGTATTGCGCGATAGCATTATTTGGTGCGATAGCAGGGCAGTTGAACTGGGCAACCAGGCTTTTGAAGCTATTGGCCAGGAGAAATCGTTAAAGCACCTGCTCAATTCACCGGGTAATTTCACAGCTTCTAAGCTGGCCTGGGTAAAAGCAAATGAGCCGGATGTTTACACTAAGATCGACAAAATTATGCTCCCTGGCGATTATATTGCCATGAAATTAACCGGAGTCATTACCACCAGTATCTCGGCACTTTCTGAAGGTATTTTCTGGGATTTTGAACAGCATGAAATCTCGAAAGACGTAATGAACTATTACGGCCTCAGCAATAACCTGATTCCTGAAGTAAAACCATTGTTCTCCAGCCACGGACTTTTAAAAGAAGATATTGCTAAGCACCTTGGTTTAACAACAGGCATTCCGGTGGCTTACAAATCGGGCGACCAGCCCAATAACGCACTTTCTTTAAATGTGTTAAAGCCTGGTGAAGTAGCTGCTACCGCCGGAACATCTGGTGTTATTTACGGCGTAAGCAACGACCTGACCTGCGATCAACAATCGAGAGTAAACACTTTTGCGCATGTAACTTACACCGAAGCACAAAAGCACACTGGCGTTTTGCTTTGCATTAACGGCACCGGCAGCATGTACAGGTGGGCAAAACATACTTTCGCTCCAAATTCAACCTATGCGGCATTAAACAACTTAGCAGCAAGCGCACCAATTGGCAGCAACGGCTTAAAAGTACTTGCCTTTGGCAACGGCGCCGAACGCATGTTAAACAATCAGTATACTGGCGCACAACTATTGTGTATCGATTTAAACACCCATACACAAGCCGATATTTTCAGAGCTGTGCAGGAAGGCATTGCCTTTTCATTCCGATATGGATTAGATATTATGAGGGAAAACGGCATGAGGCCGCAGGTAATAAGGGCAGGTAAGGCCAACCTATTTTTAAGTGATGTTTTTGCCCAAACCTTTGTCGATGTAACAGGCATCCCGGTAGAACTTTATGAAAACGATGGCAGTGTTGGTGCAGCCTTAGGGGCAGGCATTGGAGCTGGGATTTTCAGTAGCGCAGAAGAAGCTTTTAAACAACATGAGGCTATTAAAACATTAACACCTCAAAACAGTGAAGTATACGAACCAATTTATCAGGATTGGAAAACCATATTAATAGAACAATTAGTAATGAGTTAATGGTTAATAGCGCATAGCCACAATGGCAATTAACTATCAACCAAAAAACCATCAACAAAAAAAACAAATAAACACCATGACAAGAGTAGTAACAGGAGCGAAAGAATTTTTCAAAGGTATTGATCAGATTCAATTCGAGGGCTTAGAAAGCGACAACCCATTAGCGTTTAGATGGTATGATGCCAATAAAATAGTGGCGGGAAAAACCATGACAGAGCATTTTAAATTTGCCTGTTCATACTGGCATTCATTTAATGGCAACGGTGCCGATCCATTTGGTGGTGCAACACATATTTTTCCCTGGGATGAAAAGAAAGATGCTGTAGAAAGGGCAAAAGACAAAATGGATGCTGCTTTTGAATTTATTACCAAAATGCAGATTCCTTATTATTGTTTCCACGATGTGGATGTAGTAGACTATGGTGATGACATTGCAGAAAACGAACGCAGGCTTGAAGCGCTGGTGGCCTATGCCAAACAAAAACAAGCCGAAAGTGGCGTGAAGTTACTTTGGGGAACCGCCAATTTGTTCAGCAATAAACGCTATATGAACGGTGCCTCTACCAATCCAGATTTCCACGTACTGGCACACGGCGCAGCGCAGGTTAAAGCCGCCCTTGACGCAACAATTGCCCTTGGAGGTGAAAACTATGTATTTTGGGGAGGGAGAGAGGGTTACATGAGCCTGTTAAACACAAATATGAAACGCGAACAGGAACATTTGGCAAGATTTTTACATACTGCCAAAGATTATGCCCGTAAACAAGGTTTTAAAGGTACATTCTTTATCGAGCCTAAGCCATGTGAGCCATCTAAACACCAGTACGATTATGATGCAGCTACAGTTAGGGGCTTTTTGCAGCAATACGATTTATTAAACGACTTTAAATTAAACCTGGAGGTTAACCATGCGACTTTGGCAGGCCATACTTTCCAACACGAACTACAGGTTGCGGTAGATACCGGCTTACTAGGTTCAATCGATGCCAACCGTGGCGATTACCAAAACGGCTGGGATACCGATCAGTTCCCGAACGACATTAATGAACTGACCGAAGCGATGCTGATCATTTTAGAAGGCGGCGGCCTGCAAGGTGGTGGTGTAAACTTCGATGCTAAAATCCGTCGTAACTCTACCGATCCAAAAGATTTATTTTACGCACATGTAGGTGGTATGGATATTTTTGCCCGAGCACTGATAACCGCCGATGCTATTTTACAGAAATCGGACTACAAAAAAACAAGAACCGACCGTTATGCTTCGTTCGACAGTGGCAAAGGAGCAGAGTTTGAGCAGGGTAAACTAAGTTTAGAAGATTTAAGAAATTACGCAGCAGAAAACGGCGAGCCGGAAGTACGCAGCGGTAAACAAGAGTATCTGGAAAATTTAATTAACAGGTACATCTAATTGCAGGCTAAAAGATTAGGTTACAAAATAATAAATGTCAATTTAACATTTTATAACAAAAAAATTTGAAATTTAACTAATGATTTTATTACATTTAGCCCTCTAAACCAAATAACTTATCTTAAATGAAAGTAACAGATTACATTATTTTTCTAGCCTACTTTGCCATTGTAGCAATTTATGGTTTTTGGATTTACCATCGTAAGAAGCAAACGCAGATGAGCAGTAAGGATTATTTCCTTGCAGAAGGTTCACTTACCTGGTGGGCAATTGGTACATCGTTAATTGCTTCGAACATTAGTGCTGAGCAATTTGTAGCAATGAGTGGTGACGGATTTAAAATGGGATTAGCTATTTCTACTTACGAATGGATGGCAGCTGCAACATTGGTAATTGTTGCTACATTTTTTATTCCGGTATATCTTAAAAACAAGATATACACCATGCCACAATTTCTAAGTCAACGTTACAATGGTACTGTTGCAATGATTATGGCAGTGTTTTGGTTGTTATTGTATGTTGTCGTTAACTTAACCTCAATCTTATATTTAGGTGCATTAGCTGTAAGCAGTATTTCGGGTATTGGATTCTGGTATTGTATGATGGGCTTAGCCATTTTTGCTGTAATTATAGCATTAGGTGGTATGAAAGTAATTGGTTATACAGATGTAATCCAGGTAGCATTCTTAATTTTCGGTGGTTTAGCCACAACTTATCTGGCACTTAATTTAGTGAGTGATCACTTTGGCGGAAACGGAGTATTGGATGGTTTAGCCTTCTTAAGAGAAAAAGCGCCCGACCATTTCCACATGATATTTAAGAAAGACAGTGCCAATTATGCTTCCTTGCCGGGTATGACTGTACTACTTGGAGGGATGTGGATTGTAAACTTAAACTATTGGGGCTGTAACCAGTATATCACCCAACGTGCATTAGGTGCTGATTTAAAAACTGCAAGAGCAGGTATTTTATTTGCTGCCTTTTTAAAGCTTTTAATGCCGTTAATCGTGGTTTTACCGGGTATCGCTGTTTACATGTTGTATCAGGAAAAAACAGGTATTGATGTAAACTCAATGATGCCGGGTGGCGAGCTTCGTCCGGACAGGGCTTACCCTACTTTATTGAATATCTTACCAACAGGATTAAAAGGTTTATCTTTTGCGGCCTTAACTGCTGCAATTGTGGCCTCGTTAGCAGGTAAAATCAATAGTATCTCTACCATTTTCACTTTAGATATCTTTAAAAAACACATTAATACAGAAGCCAGCGAGCGTAAACTTGTAAGAACCGGCCGCACTGTAGTAATTGTTGCAATGGCTATCGCAATCGCCATTTCACCTTTCTTAGGTATCGATAAAAAAGGTGGTTTCGAATTTATTCAGGAATACACTGGTTTTGTAAGTCCGGGTATTTTCGCCATGTTTATTTTGGGTTTCTTCTGGAAAAAAACAACTTCAAATGCAGCTTTATTTGCTACAATTGGTGGTTTTGGTTTATCAGTATTGTTAAAATTCTTACCAGGAATGATGGATTTATCTTTCCTACACGATTTCGGATTCTCGGTAGCCAACGCAGATGGAATTTACGAAATACCTTTCTTAGATAGAATGGGTTTTGTATTTGTAATTTGTATCGTTGTGATGTATGCCATTAGTATGTTCGAAAACAGCAAAGGCGATAAATCACATGGTTTAGAAGTAGATACAAGTATGTTCAAAGTTCATCCATCATTTGCAGTTGGATCGCTGTTAGTGTGCGGAATTTTAGTTGCACTTTACTCTATTTTCTGGTAAAATTAAAAATCAAGAATATGCAAAAGGCTCGCAATGAAAATTGTGAGCCTTTTTTTATTAACAGGAATTGGTAACTTTATTAAACAGGTTAATTGCTATGTTATGAAAGCACCCGATTATTACCAACCCATAATGCCTTACCTCTGCATTAAGGATGCGAGCCAATTTATTGATTTCATTAAAACTGTTTTTGATGCTGAGATTAAGTTAATTGTACCGCGTGAGGATGGAAGTACCATGCACGCTGAAGCCACGATTGATAAAGGCACAATTATGTTTACGCAGGCCAACGAAATGTATTCGCCCTATGGCTCGGCTTTGTTTATTTTTTCGCCCAGGGCAATGGCATTTTACGATAAGGCTATGGCAAACGGAGCAACCTCGGTACAAGAGCCTGATGAAAGGGATTATGGCTTAAGTGCTGGTTTTACCGATGCCTGGCACAACACCTGGTGGTTAGCTGTTCCTGATGAGGAATAATTGATTGGCTGATTACCACTATTTCGGTCGGCGATGATACCTACCGATAACGTAATTATATGGCTCATGGAGACACAGCCAATGGCGCGTAATTACTGTGCACAAGGGCCGTCAGGAATTTCCTTACTGATTTTTAAGACTTTGGTAACTACCAACGTCGAATCAAAATCAGCCGAAACCATAGAAGTATCAGATTTGGCAAAAAAACCTTCCAGTTCTACGTAAACAGGCTCGTACGGTTTTTCGAAACCCAGATTACTGTAAGATAGCTCAAGGGTTCTTACGCTATCTTTAACCCAGTATTCGCGACCATCTTCGCAAAGAGTAAACGATTTCATTTCGGGGCCAAAACTATATAAACCCTTAACCGTTTTCAGGTTACTATTCTCTCCCTCGGCATTATCTTTTCTATTACAAGCGGTAACCGCTACGCCAAGGAGCACAACAAATACAAAAGCTTGCTTAAATAACTTCATTTTATATGGTTTGATTTATTTGATCGATCTTTTTAACACTTAAATTGGATGACAAAGCAGATGCCAAAAATGAGAAGATGCCTACAGTAACAAAAACTAAAACAAAATCTTTCCATTTCAACCCTATTGGATAAGCACTTACCAGGGTTTTATGCTCATCTTCACCCATCTTTATAAAGCCATAAGTATGTTGGAAATAGTAGAAAATAACTCCGATTATTAAGCCAAGCACGCAGCCCGACATGGTAATCATCATCCCTTCGAATAAAAATATACGTTTTATTAACTTTTTTCCGGCACCCAGGCTACTCAAAATTGCCACATCTTTTACCTTATCAATCACCAACATGGTTAACGAGCCGATGATATTAAATATAGCAATAATCAGGATAAAAGTAAGAATAATATATACTGCCCATTTTTCGGTGTTTAGAATGTGGTAGAGCGATTTATTCTGCTCTGCCTGATTCCTCACCTCATAATCCTTTCCGGTCCTTTCAATCACTTCATTTTGAAAGCGGTCTACATCCGTGCCCGGCTGCAGATTGATCTCAATAGCCGACACTTTTTTATCTTCGCCAAGCAACTCACGGGCAAAATCGAGCGGAACAATAATGCCATTATCAAAATCCTGCTGCACTTCAAAAACCCCGCTTACCCGGATACTTTTTGCTACAAAATCGTCGGCTGGATTGATATTGTTCACCGAAATATCCTTTTTGGGCGAATAAATTTCCAGTTCGGTAAAGGGATCAACAGTATTAACGGCCAGATAGCTCTGTAAAGCCGAGCCAATTACTGCGCTGGCTCCACTGCTATTGTGCAAAACAAAACGGCCTTCTTTTATCGTACTATCGAGTTTGTTGTTTTTTAAGTAATCGAAGCTAACTCCCTTAACCATGCCCACAGCCTGCTTATTGTTGTATTTTAACAAGGCATTTTCCTGTAGCACCTCTGTAAAAGTATAAACTGCCTTATTTTGCCTCAACTGGTTAAAATAGGTAGTATTGGGGTCAAACGTCTTTCCTTTAGCCGGTGTAATGGCAATTTGAGGGGTAATGGTATCGAACATACTCAACACTACTGTCTCTAAACCATTAAAAACCGACAAAATGATAATTAACGCGGCACTACCTACCATTACGCCTACCATCGATATACCCGAAATCAGGTTGATGGCATTGGTAGATTTTTTGGCAAAAAGATACCTTTTGGCGATATAGAAAGATGTGTTCACTGCGGTAAAGATAGTTAAAATGTAATATGGATGATGTGAGATGGAAGATGTAAAATGAATAGCCCCATCAACCCTTTTCCATTTTACATCAAAAAAAGTATAGTCCCATCATTCCTTTTCCATCTTCCATTTTACGTCAAAAAAATGGATTATGCTGCTTTTCAAAACCTATGCTGGTTGCCGGTCCGTGGCCGGGGTAAACTTTGGTTTCATCAGGTAAGACAAATAGTTTATCGGTAATGTTTTGAATTAATTGCTGATGGTTACCGCCCGGTAAATCGGTTCGGCCAATACTGCCATAAAAAAGCACATCACCACCTATTAAAATATGGTCTGACGCACTATAAAAGCATAAATGGGCAGGCGAATGGCCTGGTGCGAAAATTAAACTTAGTGTACTGTTTCCAAAACTGATTGTTCCGGTTTCGGGCAGAAACGTATCAGGCTCTGGCGAAAGCTCGTAATGGCTAAAGCCCATTTGCGGCGCATAGCCGGGTACGGCCTGTAATATTGGCAATTCGCCTATGTTAAACTGCGGCCTTAAACCATAGGTATCGAACACAAATTTATTACCAAAAACATGGTCTAAATGGCAATGCGTGTTGAGCAACAAAACAGGTTTAAGGTTATTTTCTTTAATAAATGAAACCAGTTCGTTCTGCTCGTAGCCTTCGTACATTCCCGGATCGATAATTACACATTCTCCGCTCTCATCATATAAAACGTACGTATTTTCACTATACGCATTAAAAGTTAATGTTTTTACTGTAATCATATTGTTGTTAGTTTTTCCATCTAAAGGTGGAAATAAGTTTATCAATATCTTTTTTAATGAAATTGATTACGGGCGCAATCGAGTCGTACTGCGGACGTTCGTTGAAATATAATGCCCCTCTGAAATAATGTTTTGCACTATCGGTTAAAAAAAACTGAACCGATGAGGCGGTATTTCCTTCAATGGCATAATAAATTCCATATACCTTATGATCGGGATAGTTGATGAGCTTCTGGTCTATTGCACTTGCTTTGATGGTGTGTTTAAAGGCGAGCTCACGGGTATATTCTAAAAGCCTGTCGTATTCTGGTTTTCCGGCTACTCCATGATAGGTGAGGTGAATGTATCCGTTAAATTGAGGAAAATGCAAATTATACCAAAAAGGCTGCGCATCTCTCCCGGTGTAGGCTTCAATTTTAGCATAAACCGGGTAGTCAAAGGTAAATGGTGCATCTGATGCAAATTTTTGATATGCCCTTGCAGGATAATAAATTCGAAAATAACTTTTAGGTTTCGGACTATAATCTTGATTTTGGCAGGCTGTTATGCATAAAAGCAGTGCAAAGGGTAAAAAAATCAGCAGTTTTAGTTTCATTCCTCAGAAGATTGCTTAATGGTTAACAGCATAAAGATAAACCAAATTATTTATTCCAGATGGCCCAGGCTTTTTCTGCCTGCTGATGCAACATTTCCAGTCCGTTTTTAACTTTTGCCCCACCGGCCGCAGCCTTAATCAGAAATGCCGTTTCTAGCGGATTGTAAACCAGATCGTAAGCCAAATGCTTAGACCCCAACAAACTGTAATCGATATCAGGAAAGGTATCTACATTTGGCGACATGCCCAACGGCGTTGTGTTGATTAATAATTTATGTGAAGTTAAAATTTCAGGTGTGATATCCGAATATAAAATGGCCCCTTCAACTGCTTTACGCACCACTATCTGATATTCGATATTTAACTTTTCTAAAACATACTTTACAGCCTTAGCTGCGCCTCCATCACCAAAAACCAGTGCTTTGGTATGCTGAGGTTCTAATAAAGGTGTTAACGACGCTTCAAAACCATAAGCATCGGTGTTATAACCCTTTAAATAGTTTTTCCCTTCAAAACTTTTAATGGAAATACAGTTAACCGCACCAATTTTATCGGCAGCTTCCTCTACCTCGTTTAAATAGCAAAGAACATTTACCTTATGCGGGATAGTTACATTTAAGCCACAAAGTGCAGGATTTTCACTTAATAAATCAGGTAGCGATTTGATATCTTCGATAGGAAAAAGCTCATATTGATGATCGGCAACCCCCTCATTTAAAAACTTTTCGGTAAAATATTTTTTAGAGAAAGAGTGAGAGAGTGGATATCCGATTAAGCCGTAAGTTTTCATAAGCACATATACATTCATTGCGAGACAGTACTTCCCCCAAGAGGGTAAGCAGTGCCTCGCAATGCAGAAATTTTATATTATTTACCTAAGTTTAAGAAATGATCAAAAGTATCCCCCCTTAATCCCAAACGAATGGTTTCCAACGGAATAACTTCGGCTGGCGCAATATTACCCAGGTTTACGTTTGCTCCAATGAGTTTAATAAACCAAACCTGTTGCTCTTTTTGGGGCGCTTCCCAGATAATGGTTTCTTCGGGTATCTGTGTCAGGATTTCATCAACTAATCCTTCGCGTACCTCGCCGCTTCCGCGGTAAATACCTACATTACCACCTTCGCGTGCTTCGGCAATAACTTTCCATGAGCCAGCTTCGATTTCTGCCTGCATCAATTTAATCCACTTGTATGGGGCAAATATTTTGGCAGCATCTTTACTACCCACTTCCGAAATTACGGTTACCTGTTTGGCCAGTTCGCTAATATAAGCGCACTTTTTATCGTGCTCAATTTCAATAGAACCATCCGAAACCTCGGCATACTCCATTCCGTACTGATCGAGCACACGCTGGTAATCTGAAAACTGATTACGAATAATGAATGCTTCAAATAGTGTTCCGCCAAAATAGGTCGGAATACCTGCACTTTTATATAAAGCTAACTTTTCTTTAAGGTTTGGTGTTACATGTGAGGTAGCCCAACCCAATTTTACGATATCTGTATGTACGCCTGCAACGTCAATAAAATCTTCAACCTGGCGCAGGCTTAATCCCTTATCCATAACCATTGTTAAGCCTTTTTGGCGTGGTTTAGCTGGACGTTCGGGAACGTTTAATAATGGATAATTCATATGCCTACAAAAGTGAAAAAAATTTTGAGATTTATTTGTTAAATTTTTCTCACAAGGTCGTTACCTAATATATCTGTTTATTACGTTCAAAATGGCACTATTATCTTGTAATTGTGGCAAATATTCGAATAAAATATAGTGTTTTTCAGGGTCAGTTGTTAAAGCCGTTTCTAAATAACCTAATGCATCGGTATAACTACCCAGCGCAAAAAGATAGGCCACCATGCGGTAGTACAACTCTGCTGCTTCGGGGTTATTTTTAATGGCCTCGGCCATGGTTTCCGATGCTTCCAGCAATTTACCCTGCTCGTACAATACGGTACTAAAATCTAACCAGGCCTCAATATCAAGGGGATTAAACTCTAAAACTTTCTCATAAGCTTCGATCGATTCATCAATCTGATTCAATTTGTAATAGGCATCGGCCAATGCAAACCAGAAATCGGCATTTTCGGCTTCTAAATCGATTGCTTTTTTATAAAAATGAAGCGATTCGAAATAACGTTCTTCAAAATTAAGTGTAACACCAATCCCAAACCAGGCATCTGCCATTTTAGGATCCATTTTCACCGATTTTTTGTAATAAGAACGGGCTTCGTCCATTTTCTCGAGCTTTTCGTAACATTCGCCAATGGCACAATAAGTATCGGCATTGGGCGGTTCGTACTCAAAAGTCTGTTTGTAAACCTCAATAGCTTCTGTATACTTATCTAACTGAACCAGTGCATTGCCTTTGTTAAAGTAAGCCGAACTGAAATCTTCTTTAATCAGAATGGCATAATCGTAAGCATCAATAGCCTTTTCAAAAAGATTAAGCTTGTGAAAACTATTACCCAGGTTGTACCATGCCGCATAAGAATACGGGTCGGTATCGATATATTGCTGGTAAAACTTAATGCTTTCTTCCTGCTTATCCAATACATCATAACAGAAAGCCAGCTCGTATAATCCATCCTGGTTTTCCATGTTTTGCTCTAAGCTGAGCTTGATGTAGGTAATGGCATTTTCGTAATCAGACATGCTCTGGTAAACGTAAGCCATTTGCAGTAAAATTTCGTCGGTACTTTCGGCAAGGCCCAAAGCTTTTTCGTAATTTTCTAAAGCTTCGTCAAAGCGCTCGGTATTCTGAAAAATATTGCCACGGAGCAAATAAATATCCGGTTCTGATGGTTCCAGTAGTTCGGCTTTTTGCAAAGCGATAAAAGCCTGTTCGTGGTTGTTGGTTAAAATGTACAGATGAGCCTGCTTGATTAAAAAAACAGTTGCGTAAGGGTGTTGACTAATTGCAAAATCAACTACCTGCAAAGCTTTGACCGGATCATTTTTCTCAATGTAGAAATCTACAATGTATTCAAAAGCGCCTGCATCGAAAAAATATTGGTCCTGATTGCGGAGCATTTCTTCGTAACGTTCTACTGAGCGTTGTGCGTCTTCGTTGGATTCAAAAAAGAATTCTTCTTCCATATATTATACTATTAAAGAACCGTGCCAATTAGCATAAAAACACATTATAATTTTACTACTTTTAATTATCCGTTTTTAAAATAATTATTAACATCACCTATTTAAAATGATGTAAATAGCTGAATATAAAGCTTATTAACTGTGATTAAGATGTGTGGATAATCAATAGATTTTTGCAACATCGCGGTTCCTTTTCCCTTCTTTCACAAAAATACTATAAATTTATGACACAAACGTAATGAAGAAGTCATGAAAGGATCAGTCATTTTTGCCCTGTTTTGGATCTGCTTTGGCCTACAGGCCTTTGCTCAAAAGGATGAAGAAAGCGCCATTAAAAAAGCGGTAAATAATCTTTTTACTGGCATGAAAACCAACGACAGCACCCTAACACGTAGTGCTTTTGCTACTGATGCAGTAATGCAAACCATTGTTAATAAGGATGGGAAAGTGAATGTACGGACCGAGTCGGTTAACAATTTTATCAAGTTAATTGGCACTCCGCATGAGGATCAGTATGATGAACGGATTGTATTTACCAAAATATTAATTGACGGCCCCCTTGCTTCGGTTTGGACGGATTACAAATTTTATCTGGGCGATAAATTCAGCCACTGTGGCGTAAATTCCTTTCAGTTGGTAAAGGGCGATAAAGGCTGGCAGATTGTTTATATTATTGATACAAGAAGGAAGGATGCCTGCAATTAGGATAACGGCTTTGAAGTAAGTGAAAAAAGGCTGGTCATGTTTTTCATGCCAGCCTTCTTTGTTTTTCAACCTGCTCGTTATTCTTTACCTAAATCTGCTGCACCTTTTTTAAACAATTCAGCCTGCTTGTTTAGGTTTTCTTTAGCTGCACCCGTAGCTGCAGCAGCCTGTTTTTGTTTAGCCTGCACAGTTGCAGTATAAGCGCCTGCCAATTGTTTGTTTAAATAAGCCTGCAGTTTCAATCTTTCAATAACATCGCTAATATTCTTGATTCCCTTTTCGGTAACCTCAGGGTTAGTATTTGCCCTTAAATATTGAAAATACTGGCCAATGGTGGCGAAAATTTTACTTCTGTCGCCAGTAGCCATAATGTTTTCGTAAAAGGCCTGGTGCTCATCTCTTGGATCGCTGATGTATAATGTTGCAACCGAACCGGCAATATGGTCTTTAGTATCTGCATCTAAAGCCGCTAAAGCGGTACTACCTTCTTGCGGTGCCAGTTTAGCTAAACCACCAAGTCCGGCAGCAATTACCTTGTACGAACGGTCTTTTAAACTTTCGTTCATTAAAGCTTTATAGGTTTGGTCGCCAGTTTCGGCAAGTTTACTTATCGCTGCCGATCTTACTTCGGTATCTTTATCACTTTTGGCCAATTGTAGCAGAACTGGTAAGGCCGCAGCTTTTATCTGGGCATCTTCCAAATTCAGCCCATCAATGCTCAAAGCACGTAAATCAGCCGATTTATCTTTTAAACCTGTTAACAATACCTGCTGCCCGCTGTTGGCTTTGCTTTGCATAATAAACTGCAAGGCCTCAATCCGGTTGGCATAACTGGGTGCATTTTTATACTGGAAGTAGTAATTTTCGGCGGTTTTATTGTCGTTGGTTTCGCCTACCACAATTTTATCTACGTCGAAATCGATCAAATCGGGTTTGGTACTTACATCGAAGCTAAAGTTCTGTTCACGGCTGTTAATCAGGATTTCCTTTCTGATTTTTTGTTCACCGGCATAAATATCGATTTTAACAGGCAGGGTAAATGTCTGCACGCTGGCATCTTGCGTTTGTTTAACTTTAATGATTGCTTTACCATTTTCGTAACCATAATCGATGCTTAAAACCGGGTGACCTCCATTGTAATACCACTGGTTAAAATAGGGGCTCCAGTCTTTACCGGTTACCTCTTCCATAGCCAGGCGTAACTGGTGCGTTTCGCCATTTTTAAAAGCATTGCTAGTTAAATAACGGTTAAGTGATTTATAAAAAGCGGCATCGCCCATCTGGTTTTTCAACGCATAAAGAATAATCGATCCTTTGGCATAGCTGATGTTATCGAACATATCTTCCTTATCGTTATAATAAAAGCGGGCCAACACCGGGCTTTCGCCTTTTTTAGTCGAACCAAGGTAAGATTGCAGTTTTTCATAACGCGATTTATCTTCAGCATCCTGACCGGCATCGTGGCCATGCCAGATTACTTCGCCAAAAGTGGCAAAAGATTCGTTCATGGTTAAATTAGACCATGATTCGGCAGTTACATAATCGCCAAACCACTGGTGAAAAAGCTCGTGTGCAATGGTACCTTCTTCATTTCCATCTAACAGCTCGCGATCAGTTTTTTGCACATGCTCGCCATGTAAAGTAGCAGTGGTGTTCTCCATTGCTCCCGAAACGTAATCGCGGCCCACTACCTGCGAGTATTTGTTCCATGGATAATCTACCCCAAGCAAATTGCTGTAAAACTGAATCATATCAGGTGTTTTACCAAAAATCTGCTTCGCGTATGGTGCGTATTTAGGCTCCAGGTAATAGCTCACCTCCTTACCTTTATAGGCATCTTTAGTGATTTTAAACTCTCCTACGGCCATCATAAACAGGTAAGGTGAGTGTGGCAAATCCATTTTCCAGGTATCAGTTCTTGTACCATCGGTATTGGGTTTCTGGCTTACGAGTTTACCGTTTGACAGGGTGGTGTATTTCGATTTTACTGTCATCGAAATTTCCTGTGTAGTTTTCTGGTCGGGTTTATCGATAGTTGGAAACCAGGCCGATGAAGATTCTGTTTCACCCTGCGTCCAGATTTGCGTTGGCTTATTTTTATCGGCACCATCCGGATTGATAAAGTACAAGCCTTTGGCATCGGTAATTGCCGCGCTCCCCTTCACTTTCAACTCATCGGGTTTGGCTGTATAAGCAATGTATACAGTATATTTCTCTGTGTTGGTATACTTTTTATTTAAGTTGATATACAGCTTATTATCATTGTAAGTGTATTTAAGTGGTGTATTGCCTTTTGGCCCAACCAGCGCAATACTTTTAATATCCATCCCTTGCGCATCAAGCGTTAGCGAGTCTGTAGCGTAAAAATGAGGCTTTAAAGTAAGCCATGCTTTACCGTGCAGGTAGCGTTTTGCATAATCGAAAGAAACATCGAGTTTGGTATGTACCAGGTCATTAACTTTGGTTGCGGTTACTCGGTAAACATTAAGGTTATTAGATTTTTCAGCAGTTTGTTCCTGTGCGAAAAGAGGATTGGCCATAAAAGCAGCAGCCAATATTACCCCACAGGCAATAAAATTTTTATTCATTTCTTAAGATTTAATAAGTCAGTAATCTTTGAGGCAAGGTATTAAGAATTGTGGTAATTAAATATTAAAATTTTTGTTAGTAATATTTAAAACTAATTGGTTGCAACAGGTTTTAAAATATAGCCTTTAGCCGCCAGTCCTTTTATCAGGCCTTCATCACTTACCAAGTGACCTGCACCAACGACAATAAACAGCGATTCTTTTTCCATCAAAGCAGGCAGTTGATCTAACCAGCGTCGATTCCGATTTTTGAGCATCTCAGTCATAAACGCTCGATTTTCTTCATCTTGGATTTTAAAGAGATCAGTTAGTTTATCAATATCCTGAGCAAGGTAATAATCCTTAAGTTCCTTTGCCCTAAGTTTGCTTTTATCCGATTCTCTGATCGATTTTAACAAGGCCTTTTTTTGCTTCTGCAAATCGTCATCAAATAATAAAGCGCCCTGGTATTCGGCGGTTTCTAAACCATAAAGGGATTTTGCATTACTTTTGGCATACTTCTGAAAGCTGTCATCTATTCCATCGGCCACTTCCTTTATTTCGGGATTGTCGAGTAGCATAACCATGACGCTAACCAGGGCAGGTTTGAAGGTATTGAGCAATTTTAGATCAATATCTGGATTCTTAGCTTTAATATAATCGTTTACTTCTTTGTACTCCTCTGGCGTAAATAAACTATCGAGTTTATTGTTTTTCATCATTAAAAATGGCGCCATTCTTCCCTGTATAGTGCTATCCATTACGATCTCGCCTACCACACCATCAACCGTTTTTAGTTTCTCCTGCAAAACCCGCATGGTATCGGCAAACTTTCTGCTTGTAAAATGATGGGTACCAAATAAATATGACGGTTTCTTTAATCCATTGCCAGAAATTTCCCACAGCAGCGTGTTGGTTGCTTTTTTGGTTTGTGCTTTAAGGCTAAGCCCAAAGCCCAGGAAAGCAATGAGTAATAATTTAATGTTTTTCATTGAGTAGTCGTTTTAGTAAATGTTAGGGCAAGATATTAAGAATTGTGATAAAGTTAAGCACCAAATGTGTGCTGCTTTCCTTTATTTTTTTGTTGTTTTGTGTAAACCGTTAGAAATATGATTACAGATATTCAATCCATTTTAAACAAATTGGGCGTAAATGCCGATAACGCAGCATTTAGCACAGGAAGCCATTGGGGAGGAGCGGCAAATGTAAAAACTTTGGAAAGTTTTTCGCCTGTAGATGGAAAACTGATTGCTTCGGCGAAAGTGGCAACCAGTGCTGATTACGAAGCTGTTGTGCTTCAAGCACAGACTGCGTTTACCGAATGGCGTACAGTTCCTGCTCCAAAACGAGGCGAAATTGTTCGCCAGTTTGGCGATGCCCTGCGTGAAAACAAAGCTGCTTTGGGCACACTGGTTTCATATGAAATGGGGAAAAGTTTACAGGAAGGTTTTGGCGAGGTACAGGAAATGATCGACATCTGCGATTTTGCCGTGGGTTTATCGCGCCAGCTATATGGCTTAACCATGCACAGCGAGCGCCCAAACCACCGCATGTACGAGCAATGGCATCCGCTGGGTATTGTAGGTATTATTTCGGCCTTTAACTTCCCGGTTGCGGTTTGGAGCTGGAATGTTGCCCTTGCGCTGGTATGCGGCAATGTGTGTATCTGGAAACCATCAGAAAAAACACCATTAACCGCTATTGCCTGTCAGCATATTATTGCAAAAGTTTTTAAAGCAAATGCTGTTGCTGAAGGCGTATGTAGTTTAATTTTAGGCGATAAAGAAGTTGGTGAACAGCTGACAAATGATGACCGGGTTTCTTTGGTTTCTGCAACAGGATCCACACGAATGGGCAAAGCAGTTGCGGCAGCTGTTGGTGCACGCCTGGGCAAGAGTTTACTCGAATTAGGTGGCAACAATGCCATTATTATTTCGGAACATGCTGATTTAGATATGAGTTTAATTGGTGCAGTATTTGGAGCTGTTGGCACCGCTGGACAGCGATGCACTTCTACCCGCAGACTGATTATTCACGAAAGTGTTTACGATGCCTTCACCTCAAAGCTGGTTAATGCCTATGGGCAATTGCGCATTGGCAATCCTTTGGATCAAAACAACCATGTTGGTCCACTGATTGATACGGATGCGGTTACTGCTTACCTTGATTCAATTGAAAAATGCAAGGTAGAAGGCGGTCATTTCGTGGTAGAAGGCGGCGTATTATCGGGCGAAGCTTACCAAAGTGGTTGCTACGTAAAGCCATGTATAGCAGAAGTAAAAAATGATTTTAAAATTGTGCAGCACGAAACCTTTGCGCCAATTTTATACTTAATCAAATACAAAACACTGAATGAAGCCATCGCCTTGCAAAATGGTGTTCCACAAGGACTTTCATCGGCAATTATGACCTTAAACCTGAGAGAAGCTGAACAATTCTTATCGGCCAACGGATCTGATTGCGGCATAGCCAACGTAAATATTGGTACCTCGGGGGCCGAAATTGGTGGTGCTTTTGGAGGCGAAAAGGAAACTGGTGGCGGTCGCGAAAGTGGATCGGATGCCTGGAAAGCTTATATGCGCCGGCAAACCAATACAATTAATTATGCCAATACTTTGCCACTGGCGCAAGGTATTAAATTTGATTTGTAGATAATTCTTCAATCCTGCATTAAAAATGCAGTGTCCGCTGCCCCTCGTTTGTAATGAGGGTAAAATAAAAAAGGCGCTAAATTTAAAATTTAGCGCCTTTTAAGTAAAATATATGATGGAGTTAGAATAGTTTTTCCAATAAAGCTACGTCTATGTCGCTATAGCGTGATGGATTGCTATTGGCTAGTACAACTGGTTTCGCCGTTACTTTAATGAAGCTTTCAGCGGCAGTAAAATCGCCCATTTTAATTTTCGATTCTGCCCCGATTGCAGCGATGTGTGTTTCTGTAGAGCCAGCTAATTTCAACGTTGCTGCATCTTTAATTTCTGTAGATAAATTAACCGTATTGGCCTTAATATCAGCTGATGCCTTATCGTTAAGTACAATATTCAGGTTTAACAGGTTAAAATTTCCGGCAGTACTTACTGTTGCAGTGTTTGAGGCTTCGATAGCTGATAAGTTATTAACATGAGCAATAACCATTAAAGTATTTTTATCAAAAGAACTAATCCGCAGTTCAGCTCCTTGTTGTTGCACCATTGCATTTTTGCCGTAGTATTGATCGTAAATCTCAACACTTTCTTTAGCATCCTGAACCAGGATTAATTTAACATTGCCTGATACCACAATTTTACTGATGTTTTTCACTTTTGTTAAAGCGGTATAGCTTGCTGTGTTTTCTGTAGCATTTGCTATGACTGTTGCACTACTTAAAGTAACCATTACCAATGCAGCTGCAAATAATTTTTTAATAGAATTTTTCATGACCTTAATATTTTATAAATCCTTTATTACCAGTTGTTTTTCTGAAAATAAGACGACTGTTTCCCGAAAACGTTTCAGGCAGAGCGGCTATATTATACCACGCCCATGTATTTATAGACGAACGCCCAAATAACCTATACGAAAATTGCCTGGCCCTTTAGCTCAAAAGTGGCCTTCATGCTGATGTTAAGTACTATATGTTAAAAAAGGTTAAAACTTAACGCACAACTAACATATTAGTTTTATATTCGTAAAAACAAAACAGATTCTTTCTATGAAACGTCTATTACTCTCACTGTGCTTTTTTGTCACCATTGCATCGTATACAAGAGCCCAGAGTCACCATACCATTAAAGGCCGAACAATTGACACTGCTTCGACAACCCTTTTATCAGGGACCACTATTGCAGTTTTAAACGCAAAAGACTCTACATTGGTAAAATTTACCCGAGCGGCAGAAAACGGCTCCTTTGAGCTTACCGGCATCAAAAATGGTAAGTTTATCCTATTGGTCTCCTACCCAAAATATGCCGACTTTGTAGATCATTTTACACTCGACTCTACCACACTTGTAAAAGATTATAATAAGATAAACCTGACGGGAATGGCTAAGATATTGGCTGATGTAATTATTAAAGGAAACAGGTCGGCGATAAAAATTAAAGGCGATACCACAGAGTTCGACCCAAAAGCATATAACATAGAGCCCAACTCAAAAGTTGAAGACCTGATAAAACAGTTTCCAGGTTTTCAGGTTGATAAGGATGGTAAAATTACTGCGCAAGGAAAAACAGTTCCGAAAGTACTGGTAGACGGTGAAGAGTTTTTTGGCGATGATCCGACACTGGTTACCAAAAACCTACGTGCGGATATGGTAGAATCTGTTCAGCTTTACGATAAGGCCAGCGATCAGGCCAGTTTTACGGGGATTGATGATGGAGAGAAAACCAAAACCCTTAACATTAAACTAAAAGAGGATAAGAAGAATGGCTATTTTGGCAAAGTGCAGGGAGGTTACGGAACAAAAGATTTTTACCAGGGACAGGGGATGTTTAACAAATTCTGGGGTAAAAAGAAATTTTCAGCCTATGGCATTTTGGGTAACAACGGCACTGTAGGTTTAGGTTGGGATGATCGTGATAAATATGGCGCTTCTGGTGGATATACTATGACTGATGATGGTGGGATGTATTTTAGCAGTGGCGGAGATGATTTCGACAGCTACGATGGGCAATATAATGGCCAGGGCTTGCCAGTAGCCCGTACCGGAGGTTTACATTTCGATAACAAATGGAATAAGGATAAAGAATCGTTAAATACAAATTATAAAATCGGATCGATCAGGGTTTCGGGGGAAAGGAATTCAATCAGTCAAAATAATTTAGCATCGGGCACTCAAAATAGCACTTCAGACGAATCGTTTGATAACGACATGTTCAGACAAAAACTGGATGCCATGTATGAGATCAAGATTGATACAACCTTAACAATGAAAGTTAATGTTGACGGTGCATTGAAAAAAAGCAATACTTCAAACAATTACTTAACTGGTACCACTAATGGCAATGGTGGCTTTCTAAATTCCTCAAACAGAACGTTGAGTAATGAAGTAGATGATCAAAACTTTAACGCTAATGTTTTATTCACAAAAAAACTAAAGAAAACGGGCCGCACACTATCATTAAATATTAATCAATCAATTAATAAAAGTAATAGTGAAGGATATTTAAATTCCCTTAACCGACGCTTAACCTCAGCCGGACAAGTAGATAGTCTTACCAATCAGCTAAAAATCAATGATATTACCAACAGTACTTTCAAATTAAATGCTGCCTATACAGAACCACTCTCAAAAACCTTAACTGTCATCATAAATTATGGCTTAACGCTAATGAATGGAACATCAGATCGCAAATCTTTCAATCAGTCGGGTAGTGGCAGATACGATATTTTAGATACTGTTTACAGTAATAATTTTGAGCTGACCCAAACGATCAATCAAGGCGGTGCCATCTTCAATTATAAAAAGGGCAAAACAATTATCAACTTCGGATCAAAATTTAGTGGTGTAAACTTTAAACAAGACGATATTTATCACAACAAAACTTATGTAAGAAACTTTGTTAACTATATGCCACAAGCATCCTATCAATATCGCTTTTCTCAACAAAAATCGCTCAGACTTAACTACAACGGTAATACTAACCAACCATCACTCGATCAGCTTCAGCCGGTTAGGGTAAATAACGACCCGTTTAATGTTGTTGAAGGAAATCAGGATTTAAGACCATCTTTCAGAAGTAATATCAATGCCAGTTATAATTCTTACAAAGTTTTAACCAATCAATCAGTGTGGCTAAATGCTTCATATAGTTTTACCACAAATCCGATTATTAGTGATGTTACAACGGATGATGTTGGTAAGAGTACTTACAGATACATCAATTTTGATGATAAAATGCAGACCAATTTTTACATGTATGGGCAGATAAGTAGAAAAATAGGCTTTTTAGATATGAATGTTGGTTTAAATGCAAATGCTAACGGGAGCTCTTCTTATAACTTTATAACTACAAAGCTTGGCAGGACCTTAAATAACACCAAAAATTACACATATGGTGGCGGAATAAACATTTCAAAATATAAAGACAAGGAATATAGCTTTTATGTGCGTTTTGGCCCAACCTACAATACATCAAGAGCGAGTATTGGTTCTAACAGCGATGGATGGGGCATGAATGGTTATGCATCAGGAAATGTACAACTGCCTGGAAAATTTGAGATATCTACAGATGGTCAATATCAGTATAATGGAAAAACACAAGTGCTAACCGAAAGTTTTGAACGTTTTATCTGGAATGCATCGATAGGTAAAAAATTCTTCAAGTCAGAAAATTTAAAGTTCTCTTTAACTGTAAATGATATCTTAAACCAAAATATCGGCTTCAACCGTTTTGCATCTAACACGACCATAAGCCAAAGCAGCTATACCACCATAAGGCGGTATTTAATGTTCTCGGTATCATGGGATTTTAACAAAATGGGCGGCGGAATTAAAACACAAAAATAATTATCATGAAAACTACACTAAAATATATCCTCTTATTTGCTGTTATTTTCATCAGCAAAAGCACGTTTGCTCAAAATATACACTTCGTAAAAAGTGGGGTGATCGAATTTGAGAAAAGGTCTAATATGTACGCTTTGATCAAAAAGAAAATCAATAAAGACAATGAAAGTTACATGTCGCCTGCTTTTGATCAGTATAAAAAGAACAATCCACAATTTAAGGTTGCGAAAAGTACCTTAAGCTTTAATAAGGATAAAAGCTTATATAAATGGCCAACTGTAGAGGAAACTGTAAATCCAAACTGGGCAGCAAGAGATCCTCTTGTTGATCTAAAAAATACCGTTGCTACCGATTTTAATGCCAACACAAGTATTTCCCAAAAAGCGGTTTATGAAGACACCTATATTGTTAAGGATAGTCTGCGCAAGATTAACTGGAAAATTACCGATGAAACAAGAGAAATTGCTGGTTACGAATGCCGTAGAGCCAATGCCATTATTATGGATTCGATATATGTGGTGGCTTATTATTCAAATCAGATTGCAGTTTCTGGCGGACCAGAATCGTTTACAGGATTGCCAGGGATGATTTTAGGTTTGGCATTGCCGCATCAAAACATCAGCTGGTTTGCAACCAAAGTAACTGAAGTTACTGTTCCTGAAAAAGACCTAACCCCTCCAACGAAAGGAAAACCAATCGATAATAAAGGCTTAACTGATAAAATAACTTCAGCATTGAAAAATTATGGTCCTGAAGCACTCTCAGCGCTAAAGGCCTTCTCACTTTAACGATGTATATTTCATTCTTATAATTATGCCTATTTTAGCATAATCAAAGGAAAATAATGTACAGCGCGCTTTATAACCATATTAATAAATTTATAGATTTGAGTAACGATGAGCAGGAACTTCTTGCCTCATTACTCAAATCTTTTTCGGTTAAAAAGAAAACTTTTTTATTGGAAGAAGGGCAAACCTGCAGGGCCAATTACTTTGTGGTAAAGGGTTGCCTCAGGCTCTATTTCATCGACATTAAAGGTGCCGAGCAAACCACTCAATTTGCTATCGAAAACTGGTGGATTACGGACTTAACCAGCTTCCTCTTCCAAAAAACTTCAGAATTTTATATCCAGGCAGCAGAAAATACCGAAGTGATTGCCATTGAACATCATCATTACGACGAAATGTTCCATAAACTGCCCAAACTGGAAAGGTATTTCAGGCTAATTTTACAGAAAAACCACCAGGCTTCGCAAATGCGGATTAGATACCTCTACAGCCAAACTGCCGAAGAAAGATACCGCCACTTTAACCAACTCTTCCCCGAATTTGTACAACGGGTACCACAATACATGCTGGCCTCTTACCTGGGCTTTACGCCTGAGTTTTTGAGTAAGATCAGGGCGAAGAGATAATCTAAGCTATTTTTAACCGCAGAGCGCGCAGAGCAAGGAGCAAAATACGCAGAGTTGGGCGCATATCTCTTTGCGCAGCTTAGCGTAAAACTTAGCGGCCTTTGCGGTTAAATCCATTTCTTAAACTACATTAAGTTTTTTTAGGGCCAGGATGCGGAACTTTACATCGTAATCAAAAACAATAAAAAAATGGAAAGCAGAATTGATATCCCAAAAGTAGATCCGGCAGCATACCAGGCCATGTACGCTTTAGAAAAATATTTATCAGCCAGTAAAATCGATCCGATTCTTTCAGAGCTGATTAAAATGAGGGCATCGCAAATTAACGGTTGTGCATTTTGTTTAAACATGCACTCTGCCGATGCACGCAAAATTGGTGAAACCGAACAAAGGTTGTATTTGCTAAGCGCATGGAAAGAAACCACCCTGTTTACCGAAAAAGAAAAAGCGGTTATTGCTTTAACTGAAGAGGTAACCTTAATTAGCAACCATGTATCCGATGCTACTTATAACAAAGTGGCCAGTTTCTTTAACGAAACCGAAATCACCAATATCATTATGGCTATTGTTACCATTAATGCCTGGAACAGACTTGCTATCACCGCCAAAGTAATTGTTGGATAAAATTTCCAAACCTATCAGGTTTTTAAAAATCTGATAGGTTTTAAATCTTTTTTAGCTCCCCAAAAACTAACCTTGCTACTTCCTTAGCACCTTCCGGCTGGAAATGGGTATTGTCTTTTTGCCCTTTAGGGTAAGCCTCATACCTGGCCGAATCTAAATTCATAAAATAGTTTTTGCTCACATACTCCTGGCCTTTGGTAGTAAAAAAATCAGCAGAAAGACTGGTTAAATCAATAATCGGCACATGTAATGCTTTGGCCACCTCTTTTACGGCCTGTGGATATTCGCCATGTGCACTGCCCAACTTACCATCCTTCCAGGGATAATTACGTGTAACTGGTGTAATGAGTATAGGTAAAGCACCTTTTGCCCGGGTTTCATTTACATATAGCTTTAAAAAATCTTTATAACCCGGTATATCTACATAACGTTCGGGTTTATCTTTTGCGGCATCATTATGACCGAACTGAATCAATACGAGATCGTTTTTCTGTAAACTGCCTAAAACTTCTTTCCATCTGCCTTCTTCAAAAAAACTGCGCGTGCTCCTGCCTCCTTTTGCCTTATCAACCACCAAAGCGCTATCACTCTTTATCAGTCGGCTTATTTTTTTTAGGCTATCTTTTTGCAAAAAGGGTTGAAAAACCTGTCCCCAGCCTGTAAGTGGATATTTCTTTTGTAAGTATCCATCATCTAAAGTATAATCTGCAACAGTCGAATCGCCGATTAAATAAACCTTAACCGGCCTGGGTTTGGTGATGAAAGACATCAGCAAAAAACCAGTAGCTACAACTGCGATAATAATTTTATGGTGTTTCATTTTTCTGATCGATTATTTAATTGGCTCCACCCTAAACCAATCGTATTCGGCGATTCCCGAATCGTTTGTCTGTGTATCGCGTACAGCAAACAAGCCTAATTTTGCCCCAATCCATTGCCCGGCTGTAGCCTGAAACTCGTCGCCAATTGGATGAAAGCTAATGCCATCTTCGCTGTAGCTAAACCGGCATTTGGCTCCGTTAACAACCTGTACCCTTAACTGCACTGATGCTGATCCGACAGTTGTCGGATTGAGTTTGGCAATTTCCTTTTCATTTTCGGGCTTGCCTTTATCTGCACTCGGGCAAACACCATACATCAGGTACAAGCCATCCTTTTTACGCTTAACGCTAATCTGGGCATAACTTCTCCCCATAATTACCAGGCCGGTGCTTTCATTTTCCAGCTTAGGGTTGGGCTTAAAATTAAGTTTCGTGGTTACCCTAAACTCATCGGCAGGAAACTTCTGCATCAATAAATTGGGTACATCCCAAAGATTTTTAGCCTCATCAGGTATTTTAGATGTATATAATTTTAAAACTCCTTTGCCGGCATCGGTAAACCACCAGGTGGGTTGCGGGTTTGCCTGCCACTGCCATTGTAAGCCTAAATCAACTGTTCCAAATTCATCACTTTCAGCCGGATTTTCGATCGGATATACTTTACCCACATTCGGTTTTTTATAAACTGAAACCGGCTCGCCAATACCATCACCACCTTTATCCACACCAATTACCGGCCAGTTATTAATCCATTTCATGGGTTGTAAGTGCACCACACGGCCATAGGCATCCTTATCCTGAAAGTGTAAAAACCAATCTTCACCGCTTTGTGTATTTACCCATGCACCCTGGTGCGGACCATTAACGGTCGATTTACCCTGATCCATGGCTACTTTTCTTTCGTAAGGTCCGTAAATATTTTTACTCCGCAAGATCAACTGCCAGCCTGTAGAAACACCCCCGGCAGGTGCGAAAAGATAGTAATAACCATTACGTTTATAAAATTTTGGGCCTTCAATAGTCGGATCGAGTTCATGTCCGTCGTAAACAATACGGCCTTTGGCCACTACTTTCAGCCCATCACTGCTTAACGGCATAATGGCCAAAACGCTTTTAATTCCAGACCGGCTGCCTGCATAAGCATAAGCGAGATAAGTTTTTCCGTCTTCATCCCAAAAAGGGCAGGGATCTATTAAACCCTTGCCAGCAGCAACCAATTGTGGTGCAGACCAATCGCCCGTAATCATTTTGGCTTTGGTTACATAAATCCCGAAATCAGGATCGGGGTAATAAATGTAAAATTCGTCATTGTGGTAACGGATAGCGGGTGCCCAAACGCCATTGCCGTGCTGTGTTTTTTCAAAATGATCAAAAGGAAGCTGGCGCTTTAAGGCATGGCCAATAATTTTCCAGTTCACCAGATCTTTAGAATGCAAAATCGGTAAGCCCGGAACAGCATCAAAGCTGGAGGCAATCATATAAAAATCGTCGCCTACGCGAATAGCATCCGGATCGGAATAATCGGCATTCACAACCGGATTTTTATAAGTTCCGTTGCCCTGATCCGACACCCAAACTTTAGAAACATATTTATTCGACGGATTTTGTTGCGCAAATGTGCCAGCAACAAAACCTATAATAAGGATCGAACTAAGGAGGTATTTCATTTTACAACGCTGTTTTTCGTAATATTTGGCTAACAATGGCTTACTAACAAGATTAAGCCTTTTTTTATTCCAAGGCAAACAGATATTGTGCAATCGTTCCCGACATCGTTTGCATCTTTTAATTTCGCTAAAACTTCTTTCTGATGGATATTAATGTTTAAAATTGTTCATCATATATTTTAAAACACGGCTGCGTGATGAAGTTCATACTTTTGCGTGGCCGATTTTATTTTATTCCTAACCAAATCGATATGAAAACAATTGCCTTATTCTTTTTAATGGTTATTGCCCTGAAGGCGCACGCGGCAGAGATTAAACCCGATTTTATTGTTGCGGCCGATGGAAGCGGGAATTTTAAAACGGTACAGGAAGCCATCCATGCAGTACCCGATTTCAGAAATAAAACCACTGTAATTTTCATTAAAAAAGGTACTTACAAAGAAAAGCTGATTTTAGCTGCATCAAAGAAAAATGTAAAACTGATTGGTGAAAGCCTTAACGAAACCATTTTAACTTACGATGACTATGCGCAAAAGAAAAATACCTTTGGCGAAGAAAAGGGTACTTCAGGTTCATCCAGCTTTTACATTTACGGCGAAAGCTTTTCGGCAGAAAACATCACTTTCGAAAATTCATCGGGTCCGGTTGGACAGGCCGTAGCGGTTTGGGCAGGTGGCGATAAATCGGTTTTCACGAACTGCAGGCTTTTGGGCTTTCAGGATACACTTTATACCTATGGCGGCAATAACCGCCAGTATTATAAAAACTGCTACATTGAAGGTACTGTCGATTTCATTTTTGGTGCAGCAACCGCCTGGTTCGAAAACTGTACGCTTTATTGCAAAAAGGCAGGTTACATTACAGCAGCATCAACCGCCGATACGACCAAATTTGGTTATGTTTTTAACAAGTGTACTGTTAAAGGCGATGCCCAGGTAAATAGCTTCTATTTGGGCAGACCCTGGCGACCTTATGCAAAAGTGGCTTATTTAAACTGCACACTGCCCGATTTGATCCGCCCCGAAGGCTGGAACAATTGGGGCAAAACAAGTAACGAACAAACTGCCTACTATGCTGAATACAAAAGTGTTGGAAAGGGCGCAAATCCAAATGGGAGAGCCAAATGGTCGCACCAATTAACGGATATTGAGTATAGTGTCTATATTTTGGAAAACGTTTTCCGAGGCTGGCTTCCCGAGGGCAAATAAATCAACTAAACAACTGATAATCAAAATACAAGCGCCTTAAACAAGGTGCTTTTTGCGTTTGTTTTCCGGCAACGTTTGCATAGATTTCTCTTCTGTTTTAGGCGCAAACAACGTACACTTGTTATACGATTAACCAAATATAATTTAACAGCATCAACAATGAAACATATAGCAGGTAGTTTCTATCGGACAAAAATAGCGCTCACATGTATTTTAATATCGGCTGCATGTTCGGCTATTGCTCAACAAAATCAAGCATTGCCCGTTATTCAGCAGGTTAAATTTAAAAACGATACCACCAGCATTACCAGCTTTGGGGCTAAAGGCGACGGACTTTTTTTAAATACCCAGAGCATTAACAAAACCATTGAGGCTGTAAGTCAAAAAGGTGGTGGTGTAGTGCTCATCCCATCTGGCCTATGGTTAACCGGACCAATTGAATTAAAAAGCAATGTAAACCTACACTTAAAACGCGATGCCATTCTGCAGTTTACTGCCGATTTTAACCAATATAAACTGGTTAAGGGAAACTGGGAAGGACAACCAGCCTGGCGTAACCAAAGCCCTATTTCTGGTGTTAATTTACAAAATATAGCCATTACTGGCGCAGGTATTATTGATGGAAACGGTGGCGCATGGCGCATGGTAAAAAAAGATAAACTCACCGAAACCCAGTGGAAAACGTTAGTAGCGTCTGGCGGTGTGGTAAGGTCCGATGGCAAAATGTGGTACCCATCAGAAAAAACGGTTAAAGGCTCGAACACCAAAAATACCGGCGTAATTGAAGCGGGTAAAACTGCTGCCGATTACGAAGATATTAAAGATTTTCTTCGACCTAACCTGGTGGTATTAACCGGTTGCAAAAAAGTGCTTTTAGAAGGCGTGACCTTTCAAAACTCACCAGCCTGGAACCTGCACCCCTTGCTTTGCGAAGACCTGACTTTGAGAAACCTACAGGTTAAAAACCCATGGTTTGCACAAAACGGCGATGGTGTTGATGTAGAGTCGTGCAAAAATGTATTGATTGAGGGCAGCACTTTTGATGTAGGCGATGATGGTATCTGCATTAAATCTGGCAGGGACGAAGCTGGCCGCAAACGTGGCGTACCTACAGAAAATGTAATTATCAGAAACAATGTGGTTTACCACGCGCATGGTGGTTTCGTTATCGGAAGCGAAATGAGCGGCGGGACCAAAAATATTTGGGTGTACAATTGTTCTTTCATTGGCACCGATATTGGTCTGCGTTTTAAAACCACACGTGGCCGCGGTGGTGTGGTCGAAAATATTTATGTGAACAACATTAACATGATTGATATCCCCGGTGAAGCCATTTTATTCGACATGTATTATGCAGCTGTTGATCCGGTTCCTTTGGCAGGCGAAAAACGCGAAGCCATTAAAACCGTTACGGTTCCGGTTACCGAAGCAACTCCTCAATTTAAAAATTTCTACATTAAAGATGTAGTAGCCAATGGTGCCGAAAAAGCAATCTTTTTCAGGGGTTTACCCGAAATGAACATCAAGGATATTCACCTCGAAAATGTAACCATTCAATCTAAAAAAGGCATCGAAATTATTGAAGCATCGAATATTTTCCTTAAAAATGTTAAGGTCATTACCAACGATACCAATCCGGTAGTGCACGTACAAAACGGTAGCAACATCAATATCAACGGGCTTCAGTATAAAAATGGTGCTGAACTTCTTTTCGACATTAGCGGCGAAAAAACAAAAGCCCTGAAAATAACAGGAACCGATGTTTCAAAAGCAAAAAAAACATCAGCTTTTGGCACCGAAGTAAATCAATCTGTATTGGAGATTTCAAAATAATTAAGATGAAGCAATCAATCATATACCTTACAGCAACCTTAGCGTTCCTCATTGTTTTCGTACAAAATGGGTTAGCACAAAAGAAATTATCTGAACAGCTAACCTTAACTGCAATGGAAAAACTGTTTCAGGATACCACCTTGCTTAAAGGCGCAAAAGGCCCAAAATGGACCTACGATATGGGTGTAGTTTTAGAAGGTGCAGCAGCAGTTTGGCGCAATACCGGTGATGGAAAATATTTTAAATATGTGCAAAGCTCGATGGATGCCTATCTCGATAAAGAAGGCAACATTAGCACCTATAAAGCTGAAGATTTTAATATCGACAACGTTAAAAACGGTCGGTCGCTGTTGTTACTATACAAAGTTACCGGACAACAGAAATATCTGTTAGCAGCAACCAAACTTTATGATCAGTTGCAGAAACAACCACGCACCAAAGCAGGTGGTTTCTGGCACAAGAAAATTTATCCGAACCAAATGTGGCTCGATGGATTGTACATGGGCGAGCCATTTTATGCAGAGTACGCCAAACTGATGAAAAAAGATGCTGCGTTTGACGATATCGCGACGCAATTTATTCTAATGGAAAAAAACTCGCGCGACAATAAAACAGGTTTATTGTATCATGGCTACGACGAAAGCAGGGCTGAGCAATGGGCCGATAAAACAACTGGTCGTTCACCCAATTTTTGGGCCAGGGCTATGGGCTGGTACATTATGGCATTGGTTGATGTTTTGGATAATTTCCCTGCTAATCACCCTAAAAGAGCTGAGCTGTTAGCAATTTTAAACCGTACAGCGACAGCGGCTGTAAAATACCAGGATCCTAAATCGGGGGTTTGGTTTGATATTTTGGATATGCCCACCAGAAAAGGAAATTACCTGGAAAGCTCGGCCTCAAGCATGTTTGTGTATGGCCTGGCCAAAGGCGTGCGTAAAGGTTGGTTAGCCCCATCTTTTATGGCAGCCGCCAATAAAGGCTATACTGGGTTAAAGAAAGAATTTGTTGAACCTGCAGGCAACGAAAGGATCAATCTAACCAAAACCGTTTCAGTTTCGGGTCTGGGTGGCAAACCCAAATACCGTGATGGCAGTTTTGAATATTACATTAGCGAAAAAGTAATCACCAACGATCCGAAAGGAGTTGGCGCTTTCATCTGCGCCTCGACTGAAATGGAAATTGCAGCGTTGCCTAAAACCGGCAAGGGCTTAACCGTAACTGTCGATAATTTCTTCAACAACGAATACACGACCGGGCCGACGGGCGACAAAATTCCTTTCCATTATGTTTGGGAAGAAGACGAAAACAACGGATTCTCGCTATTCGGTAAAATATTTAACGATGCAGGTGCTAAAACTACTACGCTTAAAGCTGCACCAACAACTGCAAATTTAAAGGGAAGCAACATTTATATTATTGTAGATCCGGATACCGAAAAAGAAACGGCCAATCCGAATTACATGAATGCCGATCATGCTAAACAAATAGCGGACTGGGTTAAAGCAGGAGGAGTGTTAGTATTGTTATTAAATGATGTGGGTAATTGCGAAATCAGCAAGTTCAATGTACTGCCAGAAACTTTCGGGCTTAAATTCAATGAAGATAGCCGCAATAAAGTGCAAGGTGCAAACTTTGAACAGGGGGCGGTAAAAATCCCTTCAGGAAATGCAATTTTTAAAACCGCTAAAAAAGTTTACATCAAAGAAATTTCGACCATTGTGGCCAAAGCACCTGCCGTTTCAGCTTTAACCGATAATGGCGATGTACTGATTGCAACGGCTAAATATGGCAAAGGAACCGTTTTTGCAGTCGGCGACCCCTGGTTTTACAACGAATACATTGATGGCAGAAAGTTACCTGCAGATTTTGAAAACTTTAAAGCAACAAACGATCTGGTAAACTGGCTGACTAAGCAGGTTCTAGGCAAGAAATAAATGATGGTTGGTGAGGATACCAACCTATAGGTTAAATGGTTCGTGCGGACACGAACCATGGCGCATGGAAAAGAAAAATAATCTGTGTTAATACGTGCCTCTGCGGCAATAAAAACTAACAAGCAAACAATGAAAATAAAAATAGTATTAACCCTGATTTGTAGCACACTGATGCTATCGTGTTTTGCACAGCAGCCTACAGATTCGACCGCTGAAAAAATGCTGGTTTATCAGCTAGGTAATGGTGGCTGGCCAAAGCAACTGGAAGATAAAAGTGTGGTTAACTATGGTGCAACTTTAACACCTGAGCTTTTGGCCAGGATAAAAGCCACTAAAGATTTACACGCCACATTCGATAACAAAGCCACCAGCAGGGAGGTAGTTTATTTAGTTAAAGCTTATAAAAAAACACAGAACGCAAGCTATTTAAAAGCGGCTGAAAAAGGAATTGATTATATCCTGGAAGCACAGTATGCCAATGGCGGCTGGCCGCAATACTATCCAGATAAAGCGCTTTACCGCTCAGAGATCACCTATAACGATGATGCCATGATTAATGTACTCGATATCCTCGAAGACATTGTAACTAAAAAGAATGATTTTGAAGTCGTGAATACCGCGTATATTCCAAAAGCGGAAAAAGCGGTTTCAAAAGGTATAACCTGCATTTTAAAAACACAGGCAAAACAGAATGGCGTTTTAACCATTTGGGCTGCACAATACGATAAAGACAGCCTGTTGCCAGCAAAAGCACGGAATTTTGAGCCTGCATCTTTAAGCACAAGCGAATCGATGGGCATCACCCGTTTTTTAATGCGTTTTAAAAATCCTTCGCCCGAAATTAAAGCAGCCATAACCGCAGCCTACAATTGGTTTAATACCTACAAAATTACAGGGTTTCGCTTTGAGAGGGGCACAGACCCAAAAACCAAAGAAAAAAGTGCAGCGCTGGTTGCCGATCAGTCATCAGTGGTTTGGGCGCGTTTTTACGACCTCGATAAAAACATCCCGATTTTCGGCGACAGGGACAACAGCATTAAGTTAAAACTGGAAGAACTGATTCCGGAACGTAGAAATGGTTATGCCTGGTACGGTAGCTGGGCCCAAAAATTTATAGAAAAAGATTACTCGAAGTGGCTAGCCACAAACGGTAAATAAAATAATGGTTTAACACGTCATTGCGGCGAACAAAGCAAATGACAGAAAAGACACAGCAATGGTTTTAAACAAAGAAAATTTAAACAGCATCAGCAGCGAAAAGGTTACCAAACCAAACGCTGAAATTTTGGCATTACCAGAAAAAGTAATCCAGTTTGGAACAGGCGTTTTACTGCGTGGTTTACCCGATTATTTCATCGATAAGGCCAATCATCAGGGCATTTTTAATGGTCGCGTGCTGGTCGTTAAATCAACCTCAAAAGGTGGCGCAGATGCTTTCTCGCAACAGGATAACCTGTATACCCTGTGTGTTAAAGGTATTGAAGATGGTGATAACGTTGAAGAAAATACCATCAATTCATCCATCAGTCGTGTACTATCGGCTGCACAGGATTGGGCTGAAATTTTAAAAGCGGCACACCAGCCCGAAATGCAAGTGGTAATTTCGAATACCACCGAAGTAGGTATTGTAAAAAGCGAAGATAAAATTACCGATAACCCACCACAATCTTACCCCGGCAAACTGCTTGCCTTTTTGCACGAACGTTACAACGCCTTTAACGGTTCGGCAGAAAGCGGAATGGTGATTGTACCAACTGAACTCATTAGCGATAATGCTGATAAACTAAAAGAGATTGTACTGAACCTGGCCATCCAGAATAAACTGGGCTGGGATTTCGAAAACTGGTTAAAAACCGCCAATCATTTCTGCAAAACTCTGGTCGATCGTATTGTACCCGGAAAACTACCGGCAGCCGAGCAAAAAGCCATTGAAAACGAATTAGGCTACGAAGATGAATTGATGATCATGGCAGAGCCTTTCAGACTTTGGGCCATCGAATCATCGAGCGAAAAGGTTAAAGAAATCCTATCGTTTGCCAAAGCCGATAAAGGCATTTTCATTGTTCCATCAATCGATAAATTTAAAGAATTAAAACTCCGATTATTGAACGGCACCCACACCATTAGCTGTGGACTAGCCATTTTAGCCGGCTTTAATACGGTAAAAGAGGCCATGGCCAACGAAGAGTTTTCGGCCCACGTACTAAAACTGATGCAGGATGAAATTGCCCCGGTTGTGGTAAACGAAGACATTACTTACGAAGAAGCCCTTGCTTTTGCAAAAAGTGTAATCGACCGTTTCAGTAACCCGGCATTAGAGCACAAGTGGCAGGCCATTACCTTAAACTACACTTCAAAATTGCAGATGCGTAACATGCCTTTAATCAGAAGGTACTACGCTTTAAAAAACGAGGTGCCTCAGCTTACCGCGCTGGGTGTGGCGGCCTATATCCTTTTCATGAATGTAGCTAAAGATGGCGATGCTTTCGTTGCAAAATTAAATGGAAAAACTTACCCTATTGATGATGAATTTGCCGGAATTTTATACGAATACTGGAAAAATCCTGAAACTGTGGTAGACAATACCCTTGGCGACAGACGCCTTTGGGATAAAAACTTAAACAATTACCCCGGCTTTAACGCGGCCGTAAAATCGTACGTTGATTTATTACAAAATAAAGGTGCAAAAGAAACTTTAGGTAACTTGCATTCAGAAAGAACAATATAAAATGGTTACGAGAATTTTAAAAATCCATCCTAACGATAATGTATTGGTTGCGCTTCAAAACCTGGCAAAAGGCGAAACCGTTATCCACGATGGGCAGGACTATATTTTACAGGATGACATTCCGGCCAAGCATAAATTTTTTATGCAGGATATGAACCAGGGCGACCACATTATTATGTACGGTGTATTGGTTGGAAAGGCACAGCATTTCATCCTAAAAGGTGGCTTAATGGATACCGAAAATACCAAACATGCGTCTGATCCTTTCGAATTCCGTCCATACCATTACGAATGGCAGGCACCTGATGTTTCTAAATTTGAAGGCCGTACATTTAATGGTTATATCCGCAGCGATGGCCGTGTGGGAACAGCCAATTACTGGTTGTTCATCCCGACTGTTTTTTGCGAAAACCGTAACCTCGATGTAATTCGCGAAGCCTTACATAACGAACTGGGTTATGCTGTAACCGACAAATACAAATCGTACGCACACCAGCTGGTAGAAGCTTATAAAAACGGCGAGATTTTAGCAGAGGCTGATCCGGCATCCATCGGGCAGGCCAATCCATCAGCCAACCGTGTTTTTAAAAATGTTGATGGTATAAAGTTCTTAAATCACCAGGGCGGTTGTGGCGGTACCCGTCAGGATGCTGCTGTTTTGAGCAAGTTATTGGCGGCCTATGCTGATCACCCTAATGTGGCCGGTGTTACCGTTTTGAGCCTGGGCTGCCAGAATCTGCAGGTGCACGATTTTATGGAAGACCTGAAACACCGCAGCCCTAATTTCGATAAACCCTTGTTTGTTTTCGAACAGCAACAATCACAAAGTGAAGAACAACTGGTTAAAGAAGCCATTAGAAAAACTTTTATCGGTTTAACCGAAATCAATAAAATAGAACGCCAGCCAGCGCCATTAAACAAATTGGTATTAGGCGTTAAATGTGGCGGTAGCGATGGTTTTAGTGGAATCAGCGCCAATCCTGCGGTGGGTTATACTTCCGATTTATTAGTGGCCTTAGGCGGAACAGTTCTGCTCGCCGAGTTCCCTGAACTATGCGGCGCAGAACAACAACTAATTGACCGTACTAAAGACGAAACTGCTGCACGCAAGTTTATCCAGTTAATGACGGCTTACAACCAATCGGCTGAAAACGTTGGTTCTGGCTTTTTCATGAACCCCTCACCAGGCAACATTAAAGATGGTTTAATTACCGATGCGATAAAAAGCACTGGCGCAGCAAAAAAAGGCGGTACATCGCCGGTTGAAGATGTTTTGGATTATACCGAACCTGCAACCAAACCAGGCCTCAATTTAGTTTGTACACCTGGTAACGATGTTGAAGCCACTACCGGTAAAGCGGCATCGGGCGCAACCCTTATTTTATTTACCACCGGCCTGGGTACGCCTACCGGAAATCCTGTTTGCCCAACCATTAAAGTATCGACCAACAATGCCCTAACCAAACGTATGGGCGATATTATCGATATCAATTGCGGTCCGGTTATCGAAGGCGAAAAAACCATCGAACAAATGGGCGAGGATATTTTGGAATACTGCATTAAAGCCGCAAGTGGCGAGGTTATTCCAAAGGCCGTCTTATTAAATCAAGACGATTTTATTCCTTGGAAACGCGGTGTGAGCCTTTAATTATCAGCCGTGATCAGTGTCCGCACTGACCAGAAGGATTAAACTTAATCCTAATTCCGGCTTGTGGAGACACAAGCCGGTAGAAACAGAATATTAACCAGATATGACCAGAACAACTTTCATATCGTACATCTAACCATAGCATGAAACCTTTTTTAGACGAAAATTTTCTTTTGGAAAGCAAAACTGCAGAGAAACTTTACCACAATTTTGCCAAACCATTACCCATTATAGATTACCACAATCACCTCATCCCGGAGCAAATTGCCAACAACACACAGTTTGCCAACATAAGCCAGGTTTGGCTGGCCGGCGACCATTACAAATGGCGGGCCATGCGTGCCAATGGCGTTGATGAAAAATACATCACCGGCGCAGCTTCTGATTTTGAGAAATTTGAGAAATGGGCAGAAACTGTTCCTTACACTTTGCGTAACCCTTTATACCACTGGACGCATTTAGAACTTCAGCGTTATTTCGGTATTACCGATTTACTTTCGGGCAAAACCGCACAGAAAATTTACGAGGAATGCTCGGCTAAGCTACAAACTCCCGAATATTCGGTACGTGGCTTATTGGCAAAAATGAATGTAGAATCGGTTTGTACCACCGACGATCCTTTAGATAGCCTGAACTTTCACCAGCAATTGACCAGAGAAGGTGCAAACTTAAAAATGTTACCCGCTTTCCGTCCTGATAAGGCCATGAACAGCGATGATATTGAAGGTTTAAACGAATACATTGATAAACTGGAAAGTGTAGTGGATAAAACCATTAGCAGTTTTCAGGATTATATCGATGCGTTGAAAAGCCGTCACGATTATTTTGCAGTTAATGGCTGTTCGGTATCTGATCATGGTTTAGAGCAAATTTATGCCGAAGATTATACCGAAGCCGAAATCAGCGCTATTTTTGATAAAATCCGTAGTAAAAAAGGAATTTCTTACGAAGAGAACCTGAAATTTAAATCAGCAATGCTGGTTTATTTTGCCGATTGGGACCACGAAAAAGGCTGGGTACAGCAATACCATTTGGGTGCACTACGCAACAACAATGCCCGCATGTTAAGACAATTAGGTCCTGATACCGGCTGGGATTCAATTGGCGATTTTAGCCAGGCACGTATGCTTTCTAAATTCTTAAACCGTTTAGACAATCAGGATAAACTGGCCAAAACTATCATCTATAATCTTAACCCTGCAGATAACGAATTAATCGCCACCATGATTGGCAATTTTAACGATGGCTCGGTAGCAGGTAAAGTACAGTTTGGATCGGCATGGTGGTTTTTAGATCAAAAAGACGGTATGATTAAACAATTAAATGCACTATCGAACATGGGACTTTTAAGCCGCCTGGTGGGTATGCTTACCGATTCGCGCAGTTTCCTTTCTTTCCCACGTCACGAATATTTCAGAAGGATTGTTTGTAACCTGTTTGGGACCGACATTGAAAATGGCGAATTGCCTAACGACCTGGAGTGGGTCGGTAAAATTGTGCAGGATATTTCGTACTTTAACGCAAAAAATTACTTTAAATTTTAACCAAAATCAGGCTTTAACGAAGAATTTCATTGGATTCAACGCATTTCAAACGTTTTACTTCTATTTTCATACCGTTGCAGAAAACAGCATGAAAAAAGCCGATTATCTACAAAAATGAGTACCCAAATATTCGATTCATCAAAAAAAGGAAAAAAAGTTTTAAGCTTTGGTGAAATACTTTTACGCATCTGTCCAGATATGGATGGCCAATGGTTAAAAGAAAACAAACTGCCGTTTTATGTTGGAGGCGCCGAACTAAATGTAGCTACCGCCTTAGCCTTATGGAATGTACCTTCGGCTTACTTGTCGGCTGTGCCCGATAATTCGGTAACCCGCGAAATTGTTGAATATCTTAATGTCCGCAATATCGATACTACGCCAATGGTTTACGATGGCGAGCGTTTGGGCCTCTACTATTTGCCAAAAGGAAAAGACCTTAAAAATGCTGGTGTAATTTACGATCGGGCCAATTCGGCCTATGCTGGTTTAAAAGTTGGACAGATTAATTGGGACGAAGTTTTTGAGGATGTAGCCTGGTTCCATTTCAGCGCCATCTGCCCTGCCATTAACCAAAATATTGCCGATGTATGCCTGGAAGCACTTAAAGCCGCCAGCGCAAAAAACATTACCATCTCTTTAGATTTAAATTATCGCGCCAAACTTTGGAAATACGGTAAGGAGCCGATCGATATTTTACCTGAGCTGGCTAAATATTGTACCCTAATTATGGGCAATGTTTGGGCTGCCAATAAGATGCTGGGCACGGCACTCCACCCCGATTTGCTGCCAACCGAAGGTTATGCAAAAGAAACGTTACTGCAACAAGCAACTGATACTTCTAAAGAAATATTAAGTTTGTTCCCTGCATGTAAAGCCGTAGCCAATACCTTCAGGTTCGATCATGGCAAAGGCATCCGCTATTATACCGCCATTTATACCAACAACGAACTCACCGTTTCAGAAGAATATGTTTCGGAAGAAATTTTAGACAAAGTGGGTAGCGGCGATTGCTTTATGGGCGGATTGATTTATGGTTTCTACAACGGTTTACCAGCTAAAGAAACCTTAAATTTTGCTACCGCAGCCGCATACGATAAATTATACATTGCAAGTGATGCCACAACCAGCACCGTGGCCGATATAGAACAAAGAATTATATAACCATGATCAGTAACAAGCACAAAATTTTAGATGCCATTTTAGAGCAGGGCATGCTACCCCTTTTTTATCAGGATAGCGAAGCAGGAAGTGTAGAAATATTGCGTACCCTGTATAAAGCAGGTGTTCGTGTTTTCGAATACACCAACCGTGGTAAATCAGCCTTGCCTAATTTTAAAAAGCTAAAAGAAATCCGCGATGCAGAAATGCCCGATCTTTATCTGGGTATTGGTACCATTAAAACCCCTGCTGATGCAAATGCTTTTATTGAGGCCGGAACCGATTTTATTGTTGCACCGATTATCAATCCGGCTGTTGCCGAAATTGCGAACAAAATAGGCATGCTGTGGATTCCGGGTTGTATGACCCCAACCGAAATTAGCGTGGCGCAAGAGCACAAAGCTATGCTCATTAAAATCTTCCCAGCTAATATTTTAGGCCCCGAATTTATTTCTTCAATTAAAGATTTATTTGCCGGCCAGCTATTTATGCCAACCGGAGGTGTAGAAATTGATGCCGATAACTTAAAAACCTGGTTTAAAGCTGGTGTTTGTGCCGTTGGTATGGGCAGTAAACTAATCAGTAAAGATGTGATGAGCAAGGGTCTTTACGATGAACTGTACGAAAATACCCAACTGGCACTCGACCTCATTAAACAAAGTAAATAACCCCAATCCCTAACCACACACAACCGAAATGAGCCAAACCAAAATGAGCAAATACAGATGGACAATATGTACACTGTTATTTGTTGCAACCACCATTAACTATTTAGATCGACAGGTACTCTCACTTACATGGAAAGATTATTTTGTTCCCGAATTTCATTGGACAGATAGCGACTATGGAACCATTACGGCGCTGTTCTCTCTTTTTTATGCTGGATCGATGTTGGTTGCAGGACGTTTTGTTGACTGGATGGATACCAAAAAAGGTTTCCTTTGGGCCATCGGAATCTGGTCGGTAGGTGCATGTATCCACGCCTTTTGTGGTATTGCTACTTCAGGGATTATTACCGGTACCTGGGCCATGAGTTTTGCAGGAGCAAAGCAGGCACTTTCTACCGTGGGTAATACGACCTTAATTCTATCAACCAGCCTTTCGTTATTTATTTTTGCCCGTTTTGTACTGGCCCTGGGTGAGGCAGGAAACTTTCCGGCAGCCATTAAAGCTACCGCCGAATATTTCCCTAAAAAAGACCGTGCCTTTGCCACCAGTATTTTCAATGCGGGTGCAACTGTTGGTGCTTTGGCAGCTCCTGTAACCATTCCTTACATTGCCGAGGCTTATGGCTGGGAGATGTCGTTCATTATCATTGGTGCCTTAGGTTTTATCTGGATGTTCTTCTGGATTTTACTTTATGGCAAACCAGAAAACCACCCACGTGTAAGCAAAACTGAGCTGGCTTATATCCAGCAGGATATTGTAGCGCATGAGCAAGTGAGCGAAACGGTTACTGCTGCATCGCCAACAAAAAGGCTATCGTTTACCGATTGCCTTAAGTTTAAACAAACCTGGGCCTTTGCCTTTGGTAAGTTTATGACTGATGGTGTTTGGTGGTTCTACCTATTCTGGTCGCCGGCTTACCTGAAAGATATTTACAAAATGAGCGGTACCGAAAGTGCTTTCCCACTGTTTATATTGTACGTAATTACGTTGCTATCGATTATTGGAGGCTGGTTACCATCTTATTTTATCGGCAAGAAAAACATGAACCCTTACGATGGAAGGATGAAATCGATGTTGATTTTTGCCTTCTTCCCGCTATTGGCCTTACTGGCTCAACCTTTAGGACATTACACCTACTGGTTACCGGTAATTATCATTGGTATTGCAGGTGCCGCACACCAGGCCTGGTCTGCAAATATATTTACTACCGTAAGTGATATGTTTCCTCGTCAGGCCATTGCTACGGTAACCGGAATTGGCGGTATGGCCGGAGGTTTAGGCTCATTTTTTATCAACAAGGGCTCAGGAGTACTGTTTACCTATGCTGGCGATACCCAAATGACTTTTATGGGTTTCCAGGGTAAAGAGGCCGGTTATTTTATCGTTTTCTCTTTCTGTGCTATAGCTTATTTAATTGGATGGACAGTGATGAAAGCACTTGTTCCAAAATATAAAGTGATAGAAGTTAAATAATTCAAACCAATAGATTTAGGCACCACAAAAAGTGCCTAAATCTTTAATGTTTTTTTTAAAAACGTTAATCTATACTTAAACTATAGACTAACAATTATAAACCCTAACAACCAAACCAAAATTGAGTACACCGCTAAACCTCGAAAGTATTTTCGTTGAAGAGAGCCAGATTCCAGATGAATTTAGGCTCAAGGAAGAAATCAATCAGAAAGAATTCCTTTCCAATGGTGAAATGAAACCCTGGAACGGACCTTTTAACGAAGTTTTTTCTCCCGTATGTATTAAAACTCCTGAAGGTTTAAAACGAAAACGGATTGGAAGTTTCCCGGTATGTACCGAAAAGGAATCGACAGAAGCTTTGGATGCTGCAGTTGCTGCTTACGATAACGGTCGCGGCCAGTGGCCAACCATGAGCGTTGCTGATCGTATTGCCTGCGTAGAAAACTTTACCCACAAAATGATCGAGCAAAAAGAAATTGTTGCCAAACTGATTATGTGGGAAATTGGTAAATCGTATGCCGACTCGGTAAAAGAGTTCGACCGTACGGTTGAATATATCTATGCTACCATTGATGCGCTAAAAGATATCGACAGACAATCTTCGCGTTTCGAAATAGAGCAGGGTATTGTGGCCCAGGTGCGCCGTTCGCCACTGGGGGTAGTACTTTGTATGGGGCCGTTTAATTATCCCTTAAACGAAACCTTTACCACTTTAATTCCGGCTTTGATTATGGGCAACACGCTTTTATTCAAACCACCTAAACACGGTACATTATTGCACTACCCTTTATTAGAGGCGTTCCGCTCTAGTTTTCCGAAGGGAGTAGTAAACACCATTTACGGCCGCGGTAATACCATTGTTCCGGGTTTAATGAAATCGGGAAAAATTAATGTGCTAACGCTGATCGGTTCGAGCAAGGTGGCCAACGAGCTGAAAAAACTACACCCTAAAGTAAACCGCTTAAGGGCCATTTTAGGGCTTGATGCCAAGAATGCGGCTATTATTACCAAAGATGCAGATCTTGATCTGGCAGTTTCTGAAACAGTATTGGGTTCGCTTTCTTTTAATGGACAGCGTTGTACTGCCATTAAAATTGTTTACGTGCACCGCAGCCTGGCGCAGGAATTCTTAAAACGTTTATCGGCAGAGGTAGAGAAACTAAAGTTTGGTATGCCATGGGAAAAAGGCGTAAACCTTACCCCACTACCAGAATTAAATAAACCCGAATATTTAAAAGATTGCATTGATGATGCTGCTGAACACGGTGCAAAGGTAATTAACAAAAACGGTGGACAAACCCTCGAAACTTTTGTTTACCCTGCCATTGTTTATCCGGTTAACAGCAACATGAAACTTTACCGCGAAGAGCAGTTTGGCCCGATTGTACCTGTAGTGCCTTTTGATGATTTAGAAGAACCAATCGAGTACTTAATCGGTTCGCCACACGGCCAACAGGTCAGTATTTTCAGTAACAATGCGGCAGTTATTTCTTCGCTAATCGATCCATTGGTTAACCAGGTGAGTCGTGTTAATATCAACTGTCAATGCCAGCGTGGTCCGGATGCATTTCCGTTTACCGGCCGTAAAGATAGTGCCGAAGGTACCCTCTCGGTAGTAGATGCGTTACGTTCGTTCTCAATCAGATCACTTGTAGCCACTAAATTTACCGATAGCAATAAAAAACTATTAAACGAGATTGTTAAAGGAGATGATTCGAACTTCCTGAGTACGAAATACATTTTCTAGTTTGATAGCAAAAAACGCAAATCAATGGATTTGCGTTTTTTTATCCTGTCATTCTGCAAAAAGACGATCGTCATTCCAGTGCATATGGGAACCAAGTAGTGCTCAGCGAAGCTAATCTTAAAACTTATTCATTACGATTCCCAATCAAGTTGGGAATGACGGATTGCCTATACCGTTATTGCAATAGCGAATTCCATGGGGGCTGTCAGTAATTATTATAATAATAGCCAATATCATCTACCAACTGGTTGTAAATCGGCTTGGTAAACTCCAAAAATAAGGTACTTGGTGGCGGTGGAAGCATCTCCCTGCGTTTTGTCATGGCCAGTTGCTGCTTGCTCAACGCACGGTCATCGCCTTTATAACTCGCCCAACTATCTCTCCAAATATAAGTTCCCGGAAATTTTTGCTGACGCACCAGTTTTTTAGTGCTCCAGTCCATAATACTCATATCCAGCAAGCCTGAAGAAGAAATATTCTTTTCAAAAATACTCAGAGTAGCCTTAACCGTACCATAAATGGGTTTTCTTTCGCGGGTTTCGCCAATTACTACACTATCGCGTTTGAGCCTTTCAACCCGCTCTTTTACATAAGTTTGTCCAACCACAAAATCATCGAAATTTAAGCTCAATACCTGATCGGGAACAATTTTTTGATCAGTAGCCTGCTGCTCGCCATAAAAAATCACAAACTTATTCCGCGAATATTGACCAATAAACTGATCAATTTGCCGCTGAAAATAATCGGCACTTAATTTATACATGCTGCTGTTTACAATAATCGGTTGTACAACCACCCGGGTTACCGCAGCCCAGTAGGCATCTTCCATTTTAGCTTTCGCATCCTTGTAATTCGGTTGCAGGTTCAGTGTTTTTTCGAACTCGTAATAAGCCTTTTTTGCTGCTAAACGGTTATTTTCCCTTAAGTAACCCAACCCTGAGTTGTATCTCGCCCCGGCAGCCATGTATTTACTATCTGCAAGCTCATTTATATATTTCGATGGGCTGGGCACTATTGCCAAACAAGCCGGACAGCTGTTAATATCATCTGCCAGCTGGTTTATTTTCTGGTAATCGTACATAATCGATTCCCATCTGAACAAGTCGTTCGATAATTTAGCTTCATCAATTTTCCGCAAATGGCTCTGTAAAGCCAGATCATAAGCAGTTTTAAGCACCTGCATAGCTTCGGTGTTTTTGGGCGAGTTTTGCAACCTGCTAACCGCCTTACTTACCGACGCATCGTAGTCGCCTTTTTGCAGCGCATTCTTTCCTGTGGTACATCCTCCAATAATTATTAAGGATAAATAAATAAAATACCGTAATCTTGAAACGTTTTCCATGGCAGAGGTTTTTGCGTTAATAAACAAATATACTTTTGTAAGGCAATAATTTCCCTATTTATTTAGAAGACGATTGATCATGAAGATTAGTTACAAACAATTTGAACTAGAATTAAAACACCCGTTCTCGATTTCCAAATTTACCCGCACCAGCACGCCTTTAATGTTGCTTAAAATAACTTACGAGGGAATTACAGGTTATGGAGAGGCCTCAATGGTGCCTTACATGGGCGAAAGTTACGAAACGGCCGCAAGCTTTTTAAAACAGGTAGATTTAAGCGCTTTTAAGCACCCTTTCAATTTTGGGGAAATTATTGCCTACCTCGATAGCATTGCACTCGGACAGCCAGCTATAAAAGCAGCCATAGATATTGCATTGAACGATATACAGGGGAAAATTTTAAATAAACCCTGTTACGAAATTTATGGAGCAAACCCAGACCAAATGCCTGTTACCTCTTATACCGTTGGTATTGATACCCCCGAAGTCATCCGCGAAAAACTGAAAGATGCCAGTGCTTTTAAGGTGATAAAAGTTAAACTGGGGAGGGATAACGATCAGGAGATTATCGAAACAATCCGCAGTATGACCAATGTTCCGTTGTATGTAGATGCCAACCAGGGATGGAAAGACCGAATTAAAGCCATCGATCTGATTTACTGGCTGCATAACAATGGTGTGGTTCTAATTGAGCAGCCTATGGATAAAGATGATCTAGCTGGTAACGCCTGGTTAACCGAGCGCAGCCCGATTCCGCTACTGGCCGATGAAGCTGTACAGCGCTTAGCCGATATGGACAGACTGAAAGGAGTTTACCACGGCATTAATGTAAAACTGATGAAAAGCTGTGGCATGTACGAAGGGCATCAGATGATTTTGAAGGCCCGTGCTTTTGGAATGAGGGTTTTAATTGGCTGCATGAGCGAAACCAGCTGCGCAACATTAGCTGCAGCCGCGTTAGCGCCATTGTGCAACTGGGCAGATTTAGATGGTCCATGGTTAACCAAAAACAATCCTTTTACCGCTCCGGCTTTCGAAAATGGCAGGTATATTTTAAAAGATTTACCCGGATTAGGACTTGAAGGTGTTAATGAGCTTATGTGGAATGAATAGCCAAAATGCACATTCCCTCATTCAATCATTCAAAACTCAATCCTTTTATAATTTAGGATCTTTTTCCTTAAAGCTTTTCCTAATGTCTTTGGTTAGCTGATACTTGAAATAAAACAAGCAGCAAGTTACGCCCACTAAAAATCCTGCAGGAAGATATTTCGCGTTGTTGTAACACCAAACCAATCCAAAAATAGAAAGGATAATGGCCAGGTTGTAGAAGATATTTAAAGCAAATTTTTTACCCACAGATAGAGGATTTTGTTTGTAAGAGATTTATGTACAAAGCACCAATTAGCAATAACCAATTTTCAAACCCTATCCGGTGCCAATAACATTTACGCAATCGGTAAAGTTTGAAAATTGATATTTGTTTATATTTAACTTACTCCAATTGACAATTGTACTTTGGTTATTGTTTTTTGATAATTGGTTATTCTAATAAACCGGCATATTCGGATCGTAAGCCTCTTGCCAGGCCAAAATCCCACCTTTTAAATTGTAAAGGTTATCTAATCCGTATTGTTGTTCTAACTGCATTACAGCTGCTGCACTTCTTTTACCACTACGGCACTGAATAATTACTGGTTTATCTTTCGCAACCTTATCAGCCTCAATTAAAATTCCACCTAACGGAATATTTTCACCGTTCAGATTAGAAACTTCATATTCGAATGTTTCACGAACATCAATTAATTGAAAATCTTCATTGTTGTCGATTTTCTCTTTTAGTTCTTGTACCGATATTTCTTTCATTTTATTAAATGTATTTATGCAAATATAAGAAAATCAGCCTTACTGCCTCCATCAAAAAAATGCCATAAAATTTTGCTAAAAACTGTAACAACTTAAACCCTTAGGCGTTTAATTATAAATAGTTACAAATGGACAAACTGAACCGTTTCTTTTGGTTTTGCTCTGGCGCTCATATCCCGACACTGGAAAAATATCCTTCAGAACAAAATAAATATACCGGCATTGGTGCCACCATCTTTTTTACAGGCTTATTTGCAGCCCTTTCTGGCGGTTATGCCATGTATTTTGTATTTAAAGGCGATGACCTGGCGGTAATTTTCGCCATCATTTTTGGCTTTTTGTGGGGTGCTGCCATTTTTAATATGGACCGTTACATCGTATCCAGCATCAATAAAAGCGCAAGTACCAATAAGCAGCTGCTACAAGCAACGCCGCGTATTTTACTCGCCATTATGATCGGGATGGTAATTTCGAGACCAATTGAGCTTAAAATTTTTGATAAAGAGATTAAAGAACGGTTAAAAGTGAGCTACCTTAATGGTCAGCGCGCTAAAATAGATACGCTGAATAAAGCTTTCGAGAAAAAATACCAGGTAGAATTTGGCCGTTTAAACCAGCAAAAAGCTACCCGCGATTCGCTCGAAAAAGGCATCAAATCCGACCGGCAGAAACTTAACTTCGAAATATTCGGGAATAAAACTACCGAAACATCTGGTGTAATGGGTTATGGTCCTTATGCCAAACGCAAGGAAGCCGAAATTGCACAACGCACAGCAGAGCTCGATTCGCTCAAAGCAACCATTAACAAATCGGAAACTTTTGTTGATAAACGCAAAGAATTTGATGGCCTGTTTACTGAAAAACTATATACCAAAAAGCAATTAGACAGCCTCGCCAATATTGCAGGTTTTGCCGATCGTAACTGGGCGCTTGGCCAGCTCAAATTTAACGTAGATGGCAGCCGCGACAATAACACCGCCATTGCAGTAACTTTTATTGGCCTGCTGTTTATCTTCTTCGAATGTTTGCCTGTATTTGTTAAACTGATGAGCGCCCGTGGCCCTTACGATTATGCCATTGCCGACGGAGATGAGGTTTCGATTTACCATTCTAAAAAAGATAAAGATTTTCATTTCGAAGTCGCAGATAATATTCACGAAACCCGGGTCGATTCAGAATCATCCAAACGAAAGGAAATTATTAAAGGAAAAGCCTACCGGGACCTGGAAAAACACGACTGGGACAGCTAGGTTTGAGAGAAGATGGAATAGGGAAGGTGAAAGGTTGGTTAATGGCCCATAGTTGATGGCTTATAGACAATGGTCAGTTCCCGATCTAACTATTAACCAATAGCCAAAAAGGCTACCTTAAAAATCTTCCATTTTTATTAAATTGCCCTCATAATTCCCTTTTTATGAAGAATTTTCTAGGTACCGCAATCGGGAGCCTGCTCTCACTTGCGGCTTTTGCCCAAAACGAAATCAGTTATGCAGTTTCATTTCCAAATGCCATCCACCACGAGGCAGAAATCAGCATGCTTATTCCCAATGTTCCTGCAGGCACGTTAAAGGTGCGCATGAGCCGCTCTTCGCCGGGGCGCTATGCCACACACGAGTTTGGCAAAAACATATACCATTTAAAGGCTTTTGATGGCGCAGGAAAAGCCTTAACGATTAACCAGCCAGCAGGTGATGTATACGAAATCCCCAGCCAAGGTAACAGCGTTAAAATAACCTATACCCTTTTCGGCAATTGGATTGACGGCACCTATGCCGGTTTCGACGAAACCCATGCCCACATGAATATTCCGGCAACCTTTGCTTTCCCCATTGGGATGGACGACCGCCCCAGAAAGGTAAAGTTTAACTACGCCGGTAAACAAAACTGGAAAGTGGCCACCCAGCTTAAACCTGAGGCCGATGGAAGTTATTTTGCACCCAATCTGCAATATTTTATGGATAGCCCTATTGAAATTGCAGACTATAAAACCGCAAGCTGGCAGGTTAAAAATACTGACGGCAAAGTGCAAACCATCCATCTCATTTCACATTCAAACGATGATCAGCAAGCGATCGACAATTATGCAGGAATGCTTAAAAAAATGGTCGATGAGCATTTAGCAGTATGGGGCGAGTTTCCAACCTACGACTTTGGTCATTATTACTTTTTAGAAGATGTTTACCCCGATAATGCAGGAGATGGGATGGAGCACCGGAATTCGACATCCATTGTGCAACGCACCCCCAAAATTGAAGGGTACGAATCCAATTTGCTGGGCACATTTTCGCACGAATTTTTCCACAGCTGGAACGTGGAGCGCCTACGCCCCAAAACCTTAGAACCCTTTAATTTCGAACATGCCAATATGAGCAACGAACTTTGGCTGGCCGAAGGTTTTACCCAGTATTATGGCAACCTGCTGTTAACCCGTGCAGGTTTAAAAACAGAAGATAATGCCATCCAGACTTTTAACGGTTTGGCAAACGCGGTGCTGCTTTCGCCAGGGGCACTCAACTTTTCGCCCATTGAAGCCAGCAGGTACGCGGTATTTGCCGATGCCGGTGTAGCGATAGATCAAACCAACAAAGCCAATATTTTTACTTCCTATTATACTTACGGGGCTGCTACGGCCCTCGCTTTAGACCTCCGTTTAAGAGCCGAATTTAAGCTTACGCTCGATGACTACATGCGGGCACTGTGGAAAGCTTACGGAAAGCCGGAAATTGCTTACACTGTTCCTGATTTAGAAAAAAGTTTGGCAAGCTTAACCAAAAACCCAGCCTTTGCTTCCAGGTTCTTTAAAAAGTACATATATGGCACCGAAAAAAATGATTATGCGCAATTGTTACTAAATGCCGGACTGGTACTGCGTAAGGCAAACCCAGGGCAGGCATATACTGGTTTTGGAAATATTGGCTCAATAGACGACAAAATTATTTTATCGCAAACCCTTGTAGGAACTCCAGCGTATAAAGCAGGTCTGGATATTGGTGATATTTTATTAACAATAGATGGAAAAAAAGTGAAGAACGGCCCTGAGGTAATTAAAATTATTGACGATCATAAGCCAGGCGACACAGTCGATATCACTTATCTTTATCGTGGTGTAGAAAAAACAACAAAATTGACCTTAACCGAAAATCCAACCTTAGAAATTGTTAGCATTGAAAAAGCTGGAGGAACCTTAACGCCTGCCATGCAAAATTTCAGAACGAATTGGTTAGGCTCACAAGTTAAATCGAAAACAACTAATTAAACATAAAAAAATGAAGAAAATCGCCCTTTTTGCCTTAGTCGGAATGGCAGGTTTGCAGCTTAAAGCGCAAAACATCGATAAAATTATTACCCGAGAATATACCGACCACCTGATTAAAACTTTAAGTGCCGATGATATGCAGGGAAGGGCTACCTTTACCCCTGGTATTGATAAGGCCGCTACATTTATCGAATCGGAATTCAAAAAAATTGGTTTAAAACCTTTAGAAGGCGAAAAAACTTTTCGCCAAACATTCAATAAATACCGCATAACTAACCAAAACACCAGTGTTAAAATTGATGGGCAGGAGATAGCTTCAGAAAATCTGATTATTTCTGGCGTAGCAACAGAAAACGTTAACCTCGATAAATCGAATGCCACTGTGGTTAAATTAGACCCTGAAAAACCTTTTGTAGCTCAGCTTAGGGCAATGACAGAAGCAGGCAAAAATCAGATTGTTTTGGTTGATAGCAAATTCGTCGATTTGTTTAAGCGTTACAGAAATTATTTTAGCAAACCTGCAACTGTTGATGAAAAAGAAATAAAAGCCACTACCAGTGCGGTACAGGTTTTTGTTTTGGGCAAAGATGCAGCAAGCGATTTTTCTGCAACGATTAAAAGCAAAGTAGATAAAATGCCATTGTTTAATGTTGCCGGTGTAATTCCAGGAAAATCAAAAGCTAAAGAAATTGTAGTGTTCTCGGGCCATTACGATCACCTGGGCTTTCTTAAGCCAGTAGATGGCGATAGTATTGCCAACGGAGCAGATGATGATGCCTCGGGCACAACAGCAATGATTGCCCTCGCCAAATACTATAAAGCACAAAAAAACAACGAACGCACACTGATTTTTGTAGCTTTTACTGCTGAAGAAATTGGCGGCTTTGGTGCAAAATATTTCTCAGAAAAATTAAATCCAGACGATGTTGTGGCTATGTTTAACATCGAAATGATTGGAAAAGACTCTAAATTTGGTAAAAACACCGCATTTATTACAGGTTACGAAAGATCGGATTTTGGCAAAATTTTACAGAAAAACCTGGCCGGGACCGAATTTACTTTTCACCCGGATCCATATCCTGAGCAGAATTTATTTTACAGAAGCGACAACGCTACGCTAGCGGCTTTGGGCGTTCCGGCACATACCATCAGCACCGATAAAATTGATATCGATAAATTGTACCACTCAGTTAAAGATGAATACAGCTCTTTAGATGTAGAAAATATTTTATCAACCATCAAAGCAATTGCGAAGAGTGCAACCAGCATTGTAAATGGAACTGATACACCGACAAGGATACCGAAGCTGAAGCAGTAAGACGAGTTGAACAGACCTCTCAGGCCTTACAGGACCGCCACCCTGAATTTATTTCAGGGTCTCAATAGCACAGGAGGGATGCTGAAATAAATTCAGCATGACGATGGTGATAAAAAACGCGATAGGTAGAACAACTGCCTAAAACAAAAAAGGCTTCCGATTTACATCAGAAGCCTTTTTTTGTTCTTTTATTATTTACTCAAATACATTGATTTGTCTTTGTAAAGCTTGCGGAAGTAAGGATCTTCCAGATCTTTAATGAAGCGGATCGCCTCACCAGTCGATTTCATTTCAGGGCCTAGCTCTTTAGGTACCTCCGGGAATTTCTCGTAAGAGAAAACCGGCTCTTTAATGGCATAACCTTTCAATTTACGTACAATGGTAAAATCTTTCAGTTTTGCTACACCCAGCATAATTTTCGCTGCAATGTTGATGTAAGGCACATCGTATGCTTTCGCAATAAACGGAACCGTACGCGATGCCCTTGGGTTCGCCTCGATTACATATACCTTCTCATCTTTAATGGCAAACTGAATGTTTAGTAAACCACGCACATCTAAAGCTTTTGCAATTTTAACCGAGTATTCTTCCATTGCTTTAGTTACCGTTTCTGATAAGCTAAAAGTTGGCAATACGGCAAATGAATCGCCAGAGTGGATACCTGCAGGCTCGATGTGCTCCATCATACCTACAATGTGAACATCCTCACCATCCGAAATCGAATCCGATTCTGCTTCTTCTGCTCTATCTAAAAAATGATCGATCAATACACGGTTGCCCGGTAAATCGCCCAACAATTTCACTACTGCTTTCTCCAGGTCTTCATCGTTAATTACGATACTCATACCTTGTCCACCCAGTACATAACTCGGACGAACCAACACCGGATAACCTACCTCATTGGCTACAACGATAGCCTCTTCAGCATTTTCAGCAACTCCGTATTTTGGATAAGGGATATTTAACTCTTTTAACAGATCAGAGAAACGACCGCGATCTTCAGCGATATCCATGTTCTCGAAAGAAGTTCCGATAATTTTGATACCTTTTTCAGTTAACTTTTCAGCCATTTTCAAGGCTGTTTGTCCACCAAGCTGAACAATTACACCTACCGGTTTCTCTAACTCGATAATTTCGCGTACATGTTCCCAGAAAACAGGTTCGAAGTAAAGTTTATCGGCCATGTTAAAGTCGGTAGAAACCGTTTCAGGGTTACAGTTAACCATGATGGCTTCGAAACCTGATTCTTTTGCAGCCAGTAAACCGTGTACACAAGAGTAATCGAACTCAATACCCTGACCAATACGGTTAGGACCTGAACCCAATACGATTACTTTTTTACGGTCTGAGGAAACAGATTCGTTTTCCTCTTCAAAAGTTGAATAGTAATATGGTGTTTGCGCCGGGAATTCCGCAGCACAGGTATCAACCATTTTATATACCCTGCGAATGCCTAGCTCTTTTCTACGATCGTAAACTTCATCTTCGGTTACGTTACCCAATAACCAGGCAATCTGCACATCCGAAAATCCTTTTTGTTTTAAGGTAAAGAAGAAATCGCGCGGGATATTATTTAATGAATATCTTTTTAACTCAGTTTCTAAAGCTACAAGCTCCTGAATCTGGTTTAAGAACCATTTATCGATTTTGGTTACCTTACGGATCGACTCCAAAGGAACACCCATCGCCATGGCATCTTTTATTAAGAACAGACGGTTCCATGAAGCATGCTCCAAACCATCCATAATTTCTTCAATATTACGTACTTGTCTGCCATCAGCACCTAAGCCCGAGCGGCCAATTTCCAAACTCTGACAAGCTTTTTGTAAAGCTTCGATGAAAGTACGACCAATTGCCATTACTTCACCTACCGATTTCATTTGTAAACCAAGCTCTTTATTGGCTCCTTTAAATTTATCGAAGTTCCAGCGTGGTACTTTTACGATCACGTAATCTAAAGTAGGTTCGAAATATGCAGAAGTGGTTTTGGTAATCTGGTTTTCAATTTCATCCAGATTGTAACCGATAGCCAGTTTAGCGGCAATTTTTGCAATCGGGTAACCAGTTGCTTTACTTGCCAAAGCTGATGAACGTGATACACGTGGGTTAATTTCGATTGCGATGATTTCGTCATCAGCCGGGTTAACCGAGAACTGAACGTTACAACCGCCGGCAAAGTTTCCGATGGCACGCATCATTTTAATCGCCTGGTTACGCATTTCCTGGTAACAACGGTCAGATAAAGTCATGGCCGGAGCAACAGTAATCGAATCACCAGTGTGGATACCCATCGGGTCGAAGTTTTCGATCGAGCAGATAATGATTACGTTATCGTTGCTATCTCTTAACAACTCTAACTCATACTCTTTCCAGCCTAAAACTGCTTTCTCTACCAAAACCTCGTGTGTTGGCGAAGCTTCTAAACCACGTTTAAGTGCAGCATCGAATTCTTCTTTTCTGTGCACAAAACCACCACCAGAACCACCTAAGGTATATGATGGGCGGATTACCAATGGAAAACCAATTTCCTGAGCGGCTTCTTTACCTTCTAAGAATGAGTTGGCAATTTTCGATTGAGCAACACCTACGCCTATATCAACCATTAACTGGCGGAAGGCTTCGCGGTTTTCTGTTTTCTCGATTGCATCAACATCAACCCCTACAACTTTAACACCGTATCTTTCCCAAACACCGCGTTCTTCTGCTTCTTTACAAAGATTAAGTGCTGTTTGGCCACCCATAGTTGGTAGCACGGCATCAATTTTAGGTAAACTTGCATCAGCAATATGCTCTTGCAAAATCTCTTCGATCGAATCAACTGTTAACGGACGAAGGTAAACATGGTCGCCGATAACTTTATCCGTCATAATAGTAGCCGGATTAGAGTTGATAATTGATACGGTAATCCCTTCTTCTTTTAAAGATAGGGCCGCTTGAGAACCCGAGTAATCAAATTCACAGGCTTGGCCAATAATAATTGGTCCAGATCCGATAATTAGTACTGAGCGAATGGAAGTGTCTTTAGGCATGATAAAGCTTAAACAATAATTAAAATTCTAAAGTATTGGTTCATTTAAGAACCTTAGAAAGCAACGAGATTTAGTGCTATTGCGAAGAAAAATCCCAACTGTTCTGTCGGGATGCAAAGATACATCTTTAGCGCGATTTTAAGCTGATTTTTTTAAAATAAAAAAGAGGCCTTTATTCTGCCTCTTTTTTATCTTTTCTTTTGTTAAAACACCTACTGTTGTAATTTAATTTCGCCTAAATCTGTAGTAGCACTATCTTTCACTGCCACCTTTTCAATAACAGCATCTTTGTACGGCGCGTTGGCCTGTATCCAAACTGTATAAACGCCTTCTTTAAGGTTAGAAAAGGTGAAAACTCCCTGGCTCAACTGTGCCTTTAAGGTATCGGTTCCGGCTACAAGTGAAACAGAAGCAGCAGCATCTGAAGGAGTGATTTTACCAATAATTCCGCCTAACTTAATATTTGTATAGGCGATTGCCCCCAGGGCAAAAACAATGAGCAGCGCTAATATTGCACATAACTTTTTCATTGGTTTAGTTTTTAATTTTCAACTGTCTAAAATAAATAACACCAATTAGTACAAATAGTTTTAAATAATGAACAGCCAAAATTCAAAACGTACTAATAATTATACACAATAGTAGTGCCGAAATATACAATTGTAATCTGAATGTTAATAAGTGTTAAAATAACACTAAGAAACTGCCCTCAGAAGTCAGAATTAAGTCACGAAGTTGTGATGTTCGCAATATTGGCAATAATGTTGTAATAAGTAGAACATATATGCGTTTTGTATATACTTTAGACAATGATCTAAAGCTTCCTCCGCGGATTAGTTACCCGCCATGAGGATTTCTTCATAAATAGTTTGTTTGGTTTATTATCCGGTTAGAGGAGCCCTCCTCAACCGGATTTTTTCTTTTAAGGCATTTTCTTTTACATTTGAACCTTGTCAGAATACATTTACGTGAATAAAAATATTAAAAAGATCGCCGTTGTTGGTCCCGAGAGTACAGGTAAATCAACACTGTCTCAATTATTGGCCAGGTACTATAAAGTTTCGTGGGTACCTGAGTACGCCCGCTATTATTGCGAAAACCTGGTTACAGATTATACCTTACAGGATGAGGAGAACATGTTTTATGGTCAGGTGGCACTCGAAGATGCTATCCTTGCCGTAACAGAAAGTGATTTTATTATTTGCGATACCACTTTTATAACGGTTAAAATATGGAGCGATGAAGTGCTGGGCAAAACCCCGCAATCGGTTTTGGATACCCTACCCAAAAGGCCCTACGATTTATATCTGTTAATGGATATTGATTTGCCCTGGCAAGATGATCCGCTGCGCGATTTCCCCAACCAACGCGAATACTTTATGGAAGTATGGCATAAAGAACTAAAAGCACTCGATGCAAATTATGTAGTAATTAGTGGCCTGGGCGATGATAGGTTGGCCAATGCTAAAAAAGCAGTTGACGATTTTTTAGCTGGATCAGCATAATAAATTTTCGAATATTGCGATTACGCCGTCAATTTTTTGAACTTTTAGCCCCATAATATCACAATATCCGCCCGAATTGCCAAATATTCCCTACATTTGCACCATCATTAGGGGTGCCTTGTTTAAATAAACACAAAAACAGGCTGAGAACATACCCATTGACTTGAATAACCAAATCAAAATATTCAATTTTCAAAAACTGAACATTGAAATTTGATTATTGGAATTTTAAAGTCATGCACCTGATCCGGGTAATGCCGGCGTAGGGATTGGAGTTATGGAAGTTTAACTAAAAATCGGGGAAACCCCTTTTTCCGGTTGGTTTAACTAAAAACAAGAACATTGAAAAATTTACTATTTGCAGCGCTTGTTGCAATATTGCCTTTCTTTGCATCGGCACAACTTGCTGTTACCGGCAAGGTAACGGACCAAAACCGTAATGCCCTACCTGGGGCCACCGTTAAAATAAAAAATAAGAAAACCATTGTATTGAGCGATGCAGGCGGAAACTTCACCCTATCAAACCTCGCTGATGGAAAATATACCTTTGTAGTGAGTTATGTTGGGTACAAAACTGAAGAAAAAACAGTAACCCTTTCGCAAAACAGTACGATAGATTTCTCTTTAACCGCGCAGAATTTTCTGGCCGATGAAGTGATTGTAAGGGCAACAAGGGCCACCGAAAAATCGGCAACTACTTATAAGAACATTGGCAAAGAAGAAATCCAGCAAAATAACTTTGGCCAGGATTTACCTTTTATTTTACAGAATACTCCAGGTGTGGTAGTTAATTCGGATGCAGGTGCTGGCGTTGGTTATACCGGAATCCGCATACGGGGAAGCGACAATAGCCGCATTAACGTAACGGTTAACGGTATTCCAATTAACGATAGCGAAAGTCAGGGAACATTTTACGTAAACATGCCCGATTTTGCTTCATCAGTTGATAATGTTCAGATTCAGCGAGGAGTAGGTACTTCGACCAATGGAGCCGGTGCTTTTGGTGCCAGCTTAAACATCCAGACTACCGCCAGCGAAACCGAACCTTATGCAGAAGTAAATAGCACTTATGGTAGTTTTGACACCTGGAAAAACACCGTAAAAGTTGGAACAGGCTTAATTAACAACCGTTTTAGTTTCGATGGCCGTTTATCGAGAATCAGTTCTGATGGCTATGTAGATCGTGGTTCATCTTTACTTAAATCTTATTTCCTTTCAGGTGCATACCATGGTAACAAGGATTTATTGCGCGTAAATGTTTTCTCTGGTAACGAAAAAACTTATCAGTCGTGGAATGGCATTCCGCAATCGCGTTTAGAAAATGATGTGGCTGGCATGAATGCCTATATAGCCCGGAATGAGCTTAGCGCGGAAGACGCAGCTAACCTGTTAAACTCAGGAAGAAGATATAACAGTTTCTTATACAATAACCAAACTGATAATTATGTTCAAAACCATTATCAGTTAATTTATGCGAGACAGTTCTCTGATCAGTTCTCATTTAACGGAGCGCTACACTATACCCAGGGCTCAGGCTACTACGAAGAATACCGTGTGCAGGATCAACTAAAAAATTACGGCTTAAATCCGGTTGTTATTGCCGGTGGTACGCCAATTACCAAAACAGATTTGATTCGCCGCCGCTGGTTAGATAACGACTTTTATGGCGTTACCTATGCGTTTAACTATGTTCCGCAAAAGAACCTCAACTTTACGCTTGGTGGTGCATATAACGAATATAAAGGTGCACACTTTGGACAGGTTATCTGGGCACAATATGCCTCAAACGGCAATATAGACAGGCATTATTATGATAACGATGGCTTTAAAACAGACTTCAACACCTATGCTAAGGTTAACTACAGCCCTATAGAATCGTTAAGCTTGTTTGCTGATTTACAATACCGCCGCGTTTATTACGATATCGCCGGAACTGAAAACAAATTGAATTCACTCGCCATAAATAAAACTTTAAATTTCTTTAATCCTAAGTTTGGCGCTACTTACTTCATCAATCCCGAAAGTAATGTATATGCCTCATTCAGCGTGGCTAACAAAGAACCTAACCGTGATGATTATACCGATGCTTCGGTAGCAGGTATTTCGCCTAAACCAGAACGCTTAAGTGATATAGAATTGGGATACAGATATAAAGACGACAAATTAAACATCGGCGCAAATGCTTATGGTATGTTCTATAAAAACCAGTTGGTGGTTACCGGCCAAATAAATGATGTTGGAGCCAGTTATCGCCAGAATGTTGATAAAAGTTACCGTTTGGGTATAGAGCTGGATGGTGCCTACACCATTAGTAAACAGTTTATATTAAACGCCAACGCTGCATTAAGCCGCAACAAAATCAAGAATTTTACGGAGTATTATGATGATTACGATAATGGCGGCAAGGTAGTAAACAACTACGAACTTCCCGATATTTCGTACTCACCGCGTGCCGTACTTTTTGGCGAACTGGTCTACAAGCCGGTTAGTGGTTTTGCGGTAGCCTTACAAAGCAAATATGTAAGCAAGCAGTATTTAGATAACACCCAAAATAACGATCGTACAATAAATGGTTATTGGGTAAGTAATGCACGTTTAGGTTACGATTTCAAATTTGCCGGGGTTAAGAACATTAATCTGGGTTTATTGGTCAATAATATTTTTGATAAACGCTACGAGAACAATGGTTATACTTATGGCTACCAATTGGGCGGCAGCAGGGTTACCGAAAACTTCTTTTATCCACAGGCAGGAACCAACTTTTTATTAAGCCTGAATGTGAAGTTTTAAGAAAGCCCGAAAGCTGAAAGGCTAAAGCATAAAGACCAAAGTATAAAATCGCCATTGAGGACAAACGCTCAATGGCGATTTTGTTTATATTGCAACCCCGATCCAGAACAATAGTTTAACATGAAATACATCGAAAAGCTCCACTACATCACACACGATATTCCACACCTCTCGCACATAGAGCAGGCACAACTGGCATGCGAAGCAGGAGCAAAGTGGATACAGTACCGTTGCTTGAGCAAAACCGATGAAGCACTTTTGGCCGATATAAATACCATTGCCGAAACCTGCGATGATTGGGGTACTACACTAATCGTTACCAATCACATTCATTTAAATGGCAAGGCCGATATACAGGGCTTTCATATTGAGGATATGGATGCAGATTTCGCTGCTATCCGCAACCAGATTGGCAACGATATTACGCTGGGTGGATCGGCAAATGCGATAGAAAACTTAATTCGTTTAGCTAAGCAGGGCGTAGATTATGCGGGCTTCGGGCCATTTGCTACAACCGAAACCAAGCCAAACAATTTGCCTCTGTTAGGAGTAGAAGGTTATTACAAAGCAGTGCAAGAACTTAAAGCGGCAAACATTCAACTACCCGTTTTGGCGGTAGGCGGCATTAAAATTTACGATGCTGAAGCCTTAATGCAAACCGGTGTTTATGGTATTGCCGTTTCCGGAGCGATAAATTTTGCCGATGATTTTATAGAAGCTTATCAGGATTTTTACACTTCAATTAAAGAAAGTGCTGTGAATTAGCTACTTGTAATTTGAATACGCGTTAGATATTTTTTAGTTTTGGGATAAACCGAAACCAATATGTCAGAAAACGCTCTTCAAAACAATGCCCACTGGGGTGTTTTAAAAAAAATCTCTTTTAGGTTCTTCTTCATTTTATTGCCGCTGTTTATTTTCCTGAACAATAACGGGGCTTTTCCTTTTATATCAGGCCTGCTGCAGTTGCCAGCGCTGGTCCTTCACAAGTTTATCCCGTGGTTTTCTGAACATGTTATTCATTATAAGTACGATTTTAAAATTTATACCAATGGCAGCGGCGATACATCCTACGATTGGATATTGCTGCTTTTTATATTTCTTGTTTCACTAACGGGCTGTATCATTTGGTCTCTTTTCGACCGCAAGCGCAAGAGTTATAATGCTGCTTATTATTGGCTGGTAGTCCTGATCAGGTTTTACCTGGCTTTTACCCTCGTGCTATACGGCTTAATCAAAGTCATTAAACTCCAGTTTCCCGATCCTTCTTTAAACCGTCTGCTCCAACCTTTTGGCGATGCATCGCCTATGGGCCTGGCATGGACTTTCCTTGGGTTCTCCAAAGGCTACAATATTTTCATGGGCATTATAGAAGTTTCTGCAGTGTTACTCTTATTTCGCCGAACCATAATTGTAGGCGCTTTTCTATCACTTGCAGCAACTGCTCATGTAATGTCGATGAATTACTTCTTCGATGTGCCCGTAAAATTACTCTCTACAGCCCTTGTTGTGATGAGCCTTTTTATATTGGCACCTCATTTCTTAAAATTATACCGTTTCTTTATTCAATATGAAAGTGCGCAATTAGATAAGATGTACAAGCCAGTTTTTAAAAAGCGATGGCTCTACTTTTCGGCTTATGGCATAAAATACCTGTACATAACAGTTTCCTTTGGTACTTTATTGTATACGTTTAACCAGCAAAGAAAAACTTACGGCGGCGATGCACCCAAACCATTTTTATATGGCATTTACAATGTAGAAAGCATGAGGCTTAAAGGCAAAACACTTCAACCTTTAACTACCGATAGCACCCGGTGGAAACAAATGGTGATTAACTATTCTGGTTATGCCCGTATAAAAACAATGAACGACAGTACCTTTAACTTCTCAACAGTGTTTAATACAAAAAAGCGGGAGCTCACATTAGGCTCGGTAGATAAGGAGTCCGCTCAATATATTTTAACTTACCAGCTTATTGGAAAAGACAAACTGATTATTTCTGGCCTAAAAGGCAAAGATTCTATCACAGTTAGTTTTAAAAAGAAGGATCTGAAAGATTTTAGGTTAATTAACAGGGGCTTTCGCTGGGTAAATGAATATCCTTACAACCGTTAACCATTTTACATCTGGTTGATTCTTCGTACACCATACTTAATGTGATTTTTTTATATTCGCAACATGTCATCACATCACATTGTAAAAGAGAAACAAGAACCAGCTTTGTATATCGACGAGCTTGGCAATTTTAACGAAGAGTTTTTAGGACAGCTTTTGGAATGGAGCCCAACACTTTTGGTTAATGGCGACAACTACGACAAAATAGTCTCATTAGGCCTGAAGGTAGATGTTTTGGTAAACGGCACCAATCACGACGTTCAGGAAGATACCAAAGTTGTTCAGGGCCCGGTTGATGCATTAATGGTAGCTATCAACTTCTTATTTGAAGAAAAATATCCGGCAGTTAACGTGATTGCCCAAAAGTTCGACTTAGAAAAATTCGCAGGATTTGAAGATAAAATTAACCTGGTAGTATTTACAGAAAGAGCTAAACACTATCCTATTAAATCGGGCTTTTCTGTTTGGAAACCTGCTGGCAGCGAATTCTTAATTCATGGTAACCGTTACCTGGAGGTAACCAACCTGATGCAAACCGAAGAAGAAGTTTTCGAAGTGGTGAACGATGGCTTTGTAGAATTTACCTTTTCTGGACAACCTATTTTTATTAGCGAACCGATATGATTACCCTTAGAAAAGCAAAAGAACAGGATATAGAAATCATCAGGGATATTGCCGCAGCAACCTGGCCATCAACCTATCTGGATATTATTGGTCAGGCTCAGATTGATTATATGTTAGATAAAATGTACAACCAGGGCGAGCTGCTGAAACAATTGATGGAAGGCCATATTTTTTTGATTGCCGAAGAAGGCGAAAATCAATATGGTTTTGCGGGCTATTCCATTATCGGCCACGAAGAACGTATTTACAAATTACACAAACTATATGTGCTGCCATCAGCTCATGGTAAAGGCGTAGGTAAGATTTTGATTAACGAGGTTTTTAATCAGATAAAAGATGCCGGAGGAACGGCTTTACAGCTTAATGTTAACAAACACAATAAGGCTAAAGACTTTTACTTAAAAGGGGGCTTTACCATTAAAGAATCTGTAAAACTCGATATTGGCGAGGGGTATGTTATGGACGATTATGTAATGGAATATAAATTCTAAATTACTGTCCCGGATAGCCGTAAGCAACATAAATACTTTTATACGCCTTTCATGAAAATGAGGGGCGTTTTCAATTAAATTAAAACGAGTTCATTCTCCACTTCCATTAATGCATAGTTTTAAGAAAAAATAATTATTAAATTGGCTCTATAATTTAAATCATGAAATATATATTATCGCTCCTACTAATTTTCGTAACGTTTACTACATTTTCGCAAATACCAAAACCTTTAAAAGACACTTATGTAAATGATTTTGCAAAAGTGCTTTCTAAGTCGGAAATTAAAAAATTAAACGATACCATTAAACAAATCGAAAAAAAATCAGGTGTACAACTTGCACTTGTTATTGTAAATAAAATACCAAAGGAATACGATATTGAAGAATATTCGTTAATTATTGCCCGCAGATGGAAAGTTGGCAATAAAGAGGATGGTTTAGTTTACGTTGCCGCAGTAAAGCAACGAAAGCAACGACTCGAAGTAGCCTATAACCTTGAAACTATTTTTAATGCTGAAACCAGTCAGGATGCACTAGCTAAAACAAAGGCACATTTTCGTCTAAAAGATTATGGAAAGGGCCTCTTTGCATTGGTGTCCAATATTGCTTTTAAACTTGATAGTGCAGGCTATGGCGAACCGCCCGCAGTACAATCTCTTGTGGCTGTTGATAAACAGGAAGCCAAAACTGTTAGCCATCAAAAATCTGACCACAGCTTATCATTGCTTGGTTTTTTTGGGATTGCATTTGCAACAATCGTAGTGATGCTCATTATCAGACTTTTTAGACGAAGACCAAGCGGCCCTCCGCAGGTAGGAGGTGATTATGGAGGCTATAATAACGGTTATGATGGTGGCTACAATGGCGGTCGCAGAAGCGGCATGGGCTCCTTTTTTGCGGGCGCAGCAACTGGTTATTTCGCGAATAGTTTTTTAAACAGGAATAGATATCACAATAATGTTCCCCCTCCTCAACAAACACAACAGGAAGAACGTCCAAGCAACGAAAGTAATTTCGGCGATTGGGGATCATCCCGTGATAATTCATCGAACGGTAACAGTTCTTCAAGTGGTGGATTTTCAGGCGGAGGGGCTAGCTCAGACTGGTAAAGAACAGCCAATATTATACGCACGATTTATCGCCGTTCACCAAAATGAACGGCGTTTATTTTTATCAATAATTTCTTTTTGCAAAATAGGTGGGTTAATTCTTCATCCTTCCCTGTTCTGCTTCTGTACCAGTAGTGCGGCGGCGTGCAGGCTTGATTTCATTTTTACCAAAACGATAAGTAAAGCTGATCCGTCCAACACGGGTTTCGTTTTTTTGATGCACAGTATAGGTCAAACCTGGATATGCGCTCGATAAGTTATTTTCCGACATATTGAATATATCAGACAGCGCCAGTTTTAAACTTGCCTTTTTGTTAAACAGCGTTTTGCTTAAACCTGCATCGATAGAATAACGGGCTTTTAAGCTAAGGGTACCATAATCAAGAGGCGATTCGTAGTTCCCATTTAGCTCTGCCGTAAAGCCGTTTACAATAGTAAAGGTTTGCTGCGATTTAAACTGGAAAGATGTTTTTCCTGTTTTCAGAGCGCTTCCCGCTAAATCCGGAGCTTCGAAACTCAGATAAAAAACATTCAAATTATTATTGGTTTGCCACCATTTGGTAATCTGAACTGGCACATTTAAGTTGGCATTGTAACTGATATTGGTAGCGATATTGGCATTGGTTTGATAAAGTGCTTTATTTACAGCATCTGGTAAAATCACTTCAGCAATTACATCATTTACCCGGCTATAGCCGATAGATAATATATATTTCTGCAACAGGGTATAGCTGAGTTCAAAATTATGCGTATACTGAGGATTTAAAAAAGGATTTCCTTTGCTGTAAGTATATTGATCGAGATAATAAATAAAAGGGTTTAAAGCATCATAACTCGGCCGGTCTATCCTTCTGCTGTACGAAAAACCCAGCTGATTGTTTTTAGAAAGGTTTTGTTGCACAAATAGTGTTGGGAAAAAATCCCAGTAATTTCGTTTTACCACTGTATTGGTTGTTACTAAATTTCCTTTCGAATTGGTTTGTTCCATCCTTAAACCAATCTGTACACTGGTATTTTTAAACTGCTTGTTTAAGTTGGTATAAGCGGCGTTTACATTTTCATCGTAAATAAACTGATTACTGCGGCGTACATCGTTTTGCCAAACATTATTCACAAATTCCTCAGCCTGCAAGTCATTGTCGGTTTTAACCCAACTACTCTTAACACCAGCTTCGAGTTTAACCGTTTTACTTAACGATACATTATAATCAACCTTAAAGGCTTTAATATCTATAATTGATGGGGTGTTGTTTCTAATGTAACTGATGGGGCGAATCCGGTTTCCATTAGCAAATAAATAATCGTTTGCGTAATCAGAACCATCGTTCCCATTGTATTTAGAATAATCTACATCCGCCGAAATTTCTGAACCAGCAGTATCTAAAACAGATTTATAGTTTAAATTGTAAGAAACGTTGTTGTACTTATTTGTTTGCAGACTGTTTGAAATCAATGTAGAATCAATTTTTTGAAAAGACGGACCGATTAAGGTATTGTTTCCTGCAGCTTCGGTGCCATGGTTAAAATAACCGTTTACCAGTAAACCAATAGTATTTTTCTTATCGATAAAATAATCTAAACCTGCCTTAAAATTATTGTTATACTGTTTCCTGTTACTCTCGCCAACCTGCATAAAGTAAGTATCTGGCGTTCCGTTCGAAATCCGGTCGATTGCGATCAGGTTATCACGCTCAAACTTACCATAGTTATAATTACCAAAAAGATTTAGCTTCTGCGTACGGTGATTCAGGTTTAAACCTGCATTTGCCCTCAGGTTTTTACCATAACCCAGCGAACCATTTACACTACCATTCGTTCCACCGTTTTTATTCTTTTTGGTTTTAATATTAATAATTCCTGAATTACCCGATGCATCGTATTTGGAAGATGGATTGGTAATCAGCTCGATACTTTCTATGTCGGAGCTCTGCATGTTACGCAGCAAGTTGGCTACATCGGCACTGCTCATGTAGGTTTGTTTTCCATCCAGCTGAATCAGTACGCCTTGTTTACCCATCATCGAAATTTTATCATTCTGATCGACCGTTACACCCGGTGCTTTCTGTAAAACCTCTAATGCCGAAGAACCCGTCATGATAGAACTGTTAGAAACATTCATCACAATTTTATCCATCTTTCTTTCAATCAGCGGCTTGGTAACGGCTACGTTTACCTCCTTTAAATTCTGTGCAGTCGCAACCAGCTGAGCTGTGCCGAAATCAATTTTCTGATTGTCTTCAGCTACCGTAACGGTTTTACTTTTAAAGGTTTTATACCCCATGTTGCTGGCTTTGTAAAAGTAACTTCCTTTGCCCGGTACTATAAAGCCAAACGTACCATTTGGATCGGTAAAGGCTGTTTTAACGATACTCGAATCTGCTGCTTTGAAGAGCACTACGGTAACATAATCTGCCGGTTTATTGTTTTCATCCAGAATTACCCCGCTAATATTGGGCTTAGCTGTTGTTTGGGCAAAAAGCTGTGTAGTGGTAAAAAAGAAACTAAGGATGAATGATATTTTGTATAAATTTTTCATTGGTCTGGTTTAAATATTTTAAAAAAATCGGGCAAAAAAATTTCCATAACGCCTGTACAGGCATTTTCCATTTATTGCAAATCATTTTAAAGTTTAGTTCGGAAACGAAAGGTTTCCATGATTTTGTTATAGATAAGACGACCGTTTTTTTAAAAGGTTACAGGAAATTTGAAAAAGTCTTTAGTCCTAAGTCTGGAGTCGGCACTTCGATGACTAAAATTTTGGTGCATAGAAAAATAAGCATACTACAGTTAACCGATTAACCAGTTTAAACAATTAATACAAATAACCAATTTGCAATTACTAATGACCAGTGAACAAATGAACCAAAAAAAAGCCACAGAACAACAAGTTTGCACCTGTTGTTCTATGGCCTTTGAATCTCTTAATGAGAAATATTATTTTACCCCCAACACATCAACACCCTGTTCAAAAATAACATCAACCGGGATATTCTTTTTGGTTAAACGATCTAGGTCTGTTTGCAATTCCGGATGGATAATGGCTTTTTCTTTTTGTGCCTTTTCTACTGCAACTTTATCGCCATTGCCCTGAAGCGTAATGATGAATGCACTTAACTCGTTCATGGCAGATGCAAATTTGTCGAAATTTACTTTGTAAGTTCCTTTAGCCGTACGCTCAAAGGCACCTTTTTCCTGAAAGTAATTAAAGCATTGCATATTGGCTTTACCGTGCGCTTCCGAAACGCCAAAGCGTACCGAGCGTAAAATACCAGCCATAAAAGTGGTGTAATAATCTTTTATATCGCCCTGTAATTCACCTTTTTTAAGCAGGCCTGTTACCATATACAAACCTAAAATATCGGCTTTACCTTCTTCCAGCCAGCTGTATTGTTCTTTTAAAGCCGCACGAACGAAGCCTTTACCGGTTATTGTTTTCTTAATACCTAAACCATGCGCAACTTCGTGGAACATTACATTGGCAAAAAAGGCATCGAACTTAATGTATTTTTGTTGCTCGGCATCAATCAGTTCTTTCGAAATAGGGACCAGTATTTTGTCGAATTTTGCCTGCATTGCATTTTTCAGCTGCGAGCGACGGGTGCCTTTTTCCTGCTGTATTTTCTCGTCGTTGGGTAAGTTAACAGCAATTGTTTTCGATCCGGCATTGCAATCGCCGGCATAATAAACCACATCGTATGCATTTAATTCAGAATCCGTTCCCGGTGTTTCGGTTTTGTATTTTGCTTCAACAGGTAAATTTTTCTGCAATTCGGGCAGCATTTTTACATACTTGGCTAAACGCTTGCTCCACTCTTTATCCTTAATCAGAACATAAGCCTCGTAACTGGTGCGCGCATTGAAAAGTTTATCTTCATAATTCTCAATCGGGCCAATAATGATATCCAAACCATTGGTTTTCATATCCAACCAGGCATAATCACTAGCTGTAAAATTATCGGTTACCAAGGCATCAGCCCTTAAATTCAGATATTTTTTTAGGCCGGCATCTTCAGCTATTAAGGCTGCCTGTTTCAATAACGAACTTACTTTCTGCAACTCAGCGGCAAATAAAACATGGTAAGGCACGGTAGATAATTTGCCCGTGCTATCTTTCCTGATAACCGAATAAGCGCCAAACTTATCAGCCAGATCAGATTTTTCTACTGCTTCTTTGGTAATACCATAAGGGTAGAACGTTGCACCTTCAGGCTTTACGCCAACTCCCTGTACAAAAGGCTTATCATTATTTAACCTATCCCACGGACCGTAGTTGATGTTTACAAAATCGCGTGTTTTTTCATCTTTGATGGTAGCCAAAAGACTATCGCGTTGCGGGTATACCTGTTTCCAATACAACTCGTCCATGATTTCTGCCGCCTGAATAAGTAGCGGCAATATTTTACGGTCGTTAACGCTTAGCTGGTTAATGTTGGTGGTTAGTTTTACCTTTTCGTAAATCGGCAAACGATCGGCCACATAACTGGTCAGGCTGTCTTTTTGTACAGCTCCGTTTTTATCATCAGCAGGTTTAGAGCCCCCACCGCAAGCAGACAACGCAGCTACAGAAACAGCCAAAACCGGCAAAAGTATAGTTGATTTGTATAAATTCTTCATATTAAAGTATATCGCCGCTAAATTAGTAATTTTTGAAAGCTTTGTATAAAGTTTGATGCATTGGGCGAAGTTTAGCCTAACTTTGTAACTTCATTCTTTTAATCAACATGCCTATGCTGTTTTCTAATTTATACAAAACCTCTATCATAACTGCTTTTTCTCTAACAATGGTTTTAGCCTCATGTACCACGAGCAAGTATGCGGCAACCGAAAAAATTTATAAGGACAAAGCAAAAGGTTTTGCAGAAATTATTGGCACTGTACCTCCAACAGGGCAACTTTATGATTCATTAAATGCAACAAACCAACAGTGGATTGGTTCTGTAAATTTTGGGATACGTAAACCCAATTTTGTAGTGATACACCATACCGCGCAAGATAGCCTGGCACAAACAGTTAAAACCTTTTTTTCAACAAAAGCCGGCACCAGTGCGCACTATGTTGTTAGCCGCGATGGCAAAGTAGTACACATGGTAAACGATTATTTGCGTGCCAACCATGCCGGTATAAGCAAATGGGGCAAAGATACCGATCTGAATTCTTCTTCTATTGGTATCGAACTGGATAATAATGGTTTAACCGATCCATGGCCCGATGCACAAATTAACAGCCTCCTTAAACTATTGGCTACTTTAAAGAAAACTTACGGTATCCCGACTGCCAATTTTATTGGTCATGCCGATATTGCGCCGAAGCGTAAAAATGATCCTAAAAACTTCCCCTGGAAAAAACTGGCCGATAAGGGCTTTGGCTACTGGTACGATGATGTGTTGAAAAACCCACCTACCGATTTTAATACCGAAATGGCTTTAAAATATATCGGTTATGATACCAGCAACCTGCCTGCTGCAATTACCGCTTTCAAAATCCACTTCATTCAAACCGATATTACATCGACACTTACACCTGTAGATATTTTGGTGCTTTATAATGTGTATACGAAATACTAAAAGATGGGAAAAGGATGATGGAAGATGTAAGAGGGGGAATTCATATCATACACTGTTAACCAGTTTAAACAATTAACCGATTAACCCCTATTAACAAGAAAGCACAGACAAACCACGTTAATCCGTGTTCATCTGTGCCTATCTGTGGTTAAAATAGCTAAAACTAATTTGGTTTCTTAAACGTATCTTTTAACGTAACCGTACGGTTAAATACCAGTTTATCGGCTGTCGAATCTTTATCCAAACAGAAATAACCTTTACGGATAAACTGATAACGGCTTTCTAAATTGGCATCGGCCAAAGCTGGTTCAATGTAAGCGTTTGGCAATACCGTTAAGCTCTCGGGATTTAAATAATCTTTAAAGTCGCCTTCTTCTGCATCAGGTGTTTCTGAAGTAAATAAACGCTCATACAAGCGGATTTCGGCAGTTTTGGCATGTTGTGCACTTACCCAGTGTATGGTTCCTTTCACATTTATTCCGCTGGTATCATTTCCGCTCTTCGATTCAGGAATATAAGTACAACGAATTTCGGTAACGTTACCGTTTTCATCTTTCACAAAATCCTCACATTTTACAATGTAAGCAAATTTTAAACGTACCATTGCGCCAGGCGCCAAACGGAACCATTTTTTAGCTGGCACCTCCATAAAATCTTCACGCTCTATCCAAAGTTCGTTGCTGAAAGGAATTACACGGGTACCACCGCCATCTTCTGCTTCCGGGTTATTTTCGCCAATTAAATCTTCCGAATTTTTATCATAATTGGTAATAACCAGTTTAATCGGATCTAAAACCGCCATTACACGGTTAGCGCTTTTATTCAGGTCTTCACGAATACAGAATTCAAGCAAACTCAACTCAATTAAATTTTCGCGTTTAGCAATACCAATACGTTCGCAAAACTCGCGAACACTCTTTGGCGTAAAACCTCTTCTGCGCAAACCCGAAATGGTTGGCATGCGCGGATCGTCCCAACCGTTAACCAAATTTTCGTTAACCAGTTGCAGCAGCTTACGCTTACTCATTACTGTTGAAGTAAGGTTTAAACGTGCAAACTCATATTGTTTGGAAGGGAAAATCTCTAATTTTTCGATAAGCCAATCGTACAGTTCGCGGTGCGAAACATACTCGAGGGTACAAATCGAATGGGTAATGTTTTCAATACTATCGCTTTGCCCGTGTGCAAAATCGTACATAGGGTAAATACACCATTTATTACCGGTACGGTGGTGCTCAGCATGTTTAATGCGATAAATAATCGGATCGCGCATTAACATATTCGGGCTTGCCATATCAATTTTTGCCCTTAAAATATAAGCACCATCAGCAAACTCGCCATTTTTCATTTTCGTAAAAATGGCCAGATTTTCTTCAACACTGCGATTGCGGTATGGGCTATCCTGTCCGGGTTCAGTTGGCGTACCTTTTAGGGACGCAATTTCATCAGCAGAACTTTCATCAACGTAAGCTAAACCTTTTTCAATCAACTTAACGGCAAAACCGTATAACTCATCAAAATAATCCGATGCATACAATTCGTTTTTCCAGTTAAAACCCAGCCATTTAATATCTTCCTGCTGGCTGTTTACGTATTCTGTTTTCTCCGTAACCGGATTGGTATCATCAAAACGCAGGTTGGTATACCCGCCATATTTTTGTGTTAGTCCGAAATTTAAGCATATCGCTTTCGCGTGGCCGATGTGTAAATAACCATTTGGTTCTGGCGGGAAACGCGTAACCAGGGTTTCATACTTACCACTATTTAAGTCGTTCTCAACAATTTCTTCAATAAAGTTCAATGACTTCTCTTCACTCATAAAAACCTGTAAATTAGGAATGCAAATGTAAAAAGATTGAGCGGATTTATACAATGATTAAAGGTTTATTAGCCCACAGTTGTTAGTTAATAGCGCATAAACCTATTACTTACAGATTAAAAGCTAAACAGAGAATTATTTCAGCCCTGCTTACAGCTGTAAACCATTGCGATAACTAATAGACTAGAAACATCTTCTGCAAAGGTCTTATTGCACAATTGCTTAATAAATTCAATACATTTACAACAACTTAATATTCATTATGAGCAAAGTATTAAACCGGCCAATTCGTGTTTTGGTGGCTAAAGTTGGGTTAGATGGCCACGACAGAGGCGCAAAAGTGATTGCAACCTCTTTAAGGGATGCAGGAATGGAGGTGATTTATACAGGCCTTCGTCAAACCCCCGAAATGGTGGTCAACACTGCATTACAGGAAGATGTTGATGCCATTGGTATTTCTATCTTATCGGGTGCCCATATGACAGTTTTTCCTAAGATTATTCAGCTGATGAAAGAAAAACAGTTAGACGATGTGTTGTTAACAGGCGGAGGAATTATTCCAGAAGCCGACCGTTTAAAACTGGCTGATATGGGTGTGGGTTCGCTATTTCCGCCAGGCACAACAATGGTCAGCATTGTGACATATATACAGGATTGGGTTACAGAAAACAGAAATTTTTAAGCTATGGCATACCAGAATTTAATCTCAGAAATAAAAGAACAGGTTTTATACATTACCATTAACCGCGAAAAGGCACTAAATGCGTTAAACAAAGATACTTTAGCCGAACTGGCAGATGTAGTTGCATTTGCAGATCGAACAACAGAAGTAAGAGGTGTGATTATTACCGGTGCCGGCGAAAAGGCATTTGTTGCGGGTGCCGACATTAAAGAGTTTTCTGATTATGATGGCGAACAGGGTGAAGCACTGGCAAAGCAAGGGCAAGATGCTGTTTTTAATGCAATAGAAAATTCTACTAAACCATTTATTGCGGCCATTAATGGTTTTGCGCTGGGCGGCGGATTAGAACTGGCCATGGCGTGCCACATGCGCATAGCTTCCGAAAACGCAAAACTGGGGCTACCCGAAGTTACCTTAGGACTAATACCGGGTTATGGTGGCACACAACGCCTTACACAACTGGTTGGAAAAGGTAAAGCCATAGAAATGATTATTACAGCCAATATGGTTACAGCTACCGATGCATTGCAGTTTGGATTGGTAAATTATGTGGTGCCACAAAGTGAGCTAATCTCTAAAGCAGAAGAAATTTTCAACGCCGTTAAGCAGCGTGCGCCACTGGCGGTTTCTGCCGCTATTAAATCGGTTGTTGCAGCTGTAAACAATAATGATGGGTATGCTACAGAGATTAAAGCGTTTGGAAAATGCTTCGAAACAGCCGATTTTAAAGAAGGAGTAGCTGCATTTGTAGAAAAAAGAAAGGCCGTTTTTAGAGGCGAATAGCCAATTGTAGTATTAATTCGAACTCAATACAACAAAATATTGCAAAAGTTTTTCAATTTAATTTTTTTAAGTAGTTATGCGCTATCTAAATTGTTAATCCAGAGCGCTCCAATAATTAATTGGTTGATTATTTGAAGCTCTTTTTAGCATAAAGAATGCTATTAGAGAAAAATAAAATACTTATAGTAGATAATGAGATAAATATCGGGTTACTGGTTTCAACATTTTTAACCAAAAATGGCTTCGAAGTTTCGAGTACAGGATCCGGTGCAACAGCGCCCTCTGTTTTAAAGGAACAGGCCTTCGATTTGGTATTGTGCGATTACCGGGGCTGGAAGATATTGACGGGAGAGAGATTTTAATAAAAATAAAAGAAAACTACCCAGCCACCAGTGTAACCATTATTACTGGTTACTCGGGTATTAATATTGACGAACTAAATTAAAATTAGGTAAAACAAAACCTGCCAATTTCACATTTAAAGAATACCAAGCATTTAAATTATGTCAGTATTCTCATATAAGCAACGTAACAACATTAACCTTGTTATCATTATTGCCCTCGGGATATTAATTGCCTACTCATTACAAAGTATTTTCAGTGCCATTTTAAGTACACTTGTGCTTTACACCATTATGCGCCCTGCCTATATCCACCTGGCAGAGAGGAAAGGATGGAACAAAAGACTGGTTGCCATTTCGCTAATTGCCATTAGCATAATTTTAATTGTACTGCCATTTTATGCCTTAAGCAGCATGGTAATCAGTAAAATTTCAGAGTTGAGAAATAATGAAATTTTTTTCAAAAACCTGCTCGTTAAATTACAACATCTTATTCCCATAAAAATTAACCAGGATTTAATTCAGGAAGGTATGAACAGGCTGGGCAACTGGGCTACGCAATTATTCCCATCTCTGATTTCGAGTGCAGTAAATATTATTTTAAGTCTGCTGGTGATGTACTTTTTACTCTACTTTATGCTTATTGAGCGCAAAAAATTCGAATTTTCGTTAATTAAATACGCACCGTTCAGAGAACAAAATGCCCTACGCTTTGGTGATGAAATGAGGAACACAACCTATGCCAATGTTTTGGGACAGGGCTTAATTTGTCTGGTTCAAGGCTCATTGGTTAGTCTTTCTTTTCTTATTTTAGGATATAAAGACCCGCTTTTTTGGGGCATAATTACTACTTTTATATCGTTTGTACCGGTTTTGGGACCACCAGTAGTTTTTGTTCCGGCGGCCATTTTGCAGATTGCAAATGGCAATAATTTTGCCGGCTGGGCCATGCTTGTTTTTGGTTTTGTGGTTATTATCAATATCGATAATGTACTGCGCTTTATCATTGCAAAAAAAATTGGCAATATCCACCCAATAATTACTGTAATTGGCGTAATTATTGGTATCCCTTTATTCGGTATATTGGGTCTTGTTTTTGGCCCTTTACTACTATCTTATTTTATACTGCTTGTTAAAATTTACGAAACGAGTACGCTCGCATCAGAGAGATTGGAAAGAATTAAAACAAATAATGAGCATATGGAGTTATAATATAGCTTAACAATAAAATAATGTAGTAGTTTTATATTGTACTTAATTGTTAAACCTTAAAATAGATTAATTATGAATGATAACTCAAAAGTTGTAGTTGCGCTTTTAGCAGGATTAGCTGCAGGTGCAGCGCTAGGAATTTTATTCGCACCAGATAAAGGCGAAGAAACGCGCGACAAATTAAGCCAATCGTTAAAAGATTTAGGCGATTCGATTAAAGATAAAGCTGCTGATGAAATTAATAACCTGGCTAGCTTAAAAGATAAAGTAGTAAGCTCTATCAAAACCAAATTAAGAAGCGTAGAAGAAGAGTATAGCGACGACGTAGAACACGCTTAAGAAATAAACAGGTATAGCCGGGCATTTGCCCCTGTTAAATCTCATCTGAATTATGCAGGAAGAAAATAAAGACAAAAGTATAGAAGATCTGGTAGATGATGCCAAAGGCTTTTTAGAAGCCCGGGTAGAGTACACCAGGCTTTATCTTATAGAAAAAGTATCCAAGGTTTTTGCAGATCTGGTAACAAGCACTGTTGTTATCGTTTGCTTTGTATTGGCCTTTTTGTTCGGTTCTGTTACGCTTGGGCTTTACCTGGGTGAGGTTTTACACAATTATGCCGCTGGCTTTGGCTGTGTATCCTTACTTTACATCTTAATTGCGGTAATTGTATATTTCACAAAAGATAAATACATCGAAAAAGCAATCATCAATATTGCCATAAGAAAGTATTTCGATAAACTAGCAGATAAGGAGGAAGTAGATGAGAAGCTATAAAACCATCAGAAACCTCGAAGACCTGCAGGCTAAAAAACTTGAGCTAAAAGTGGAATATACCCTGAAGCAAAAAATGCTAAAGACAGATGCTAAAGCGTACTTTCACCAATTTACTTTAGGCGCGCTGATTAAAAGATATGCTACACCCAGCAATTTGTTCAAGGCCGATGAAAAGCTGAACATCAGTAGCACAGCCATGTCTTTGCTTTTACCTATGATTATGAATAAAACCATCTTTAGAGGTGCTGGTTTTTTAACTAAAGCAGCTGTAGGATTGGTTTCCGGAAAACTGGGAAAATCGCTTGATGCGGAACACCTTTCTGCCATTTTTAATTCAGTAAAAGGCTGGTTCAGTAAAAAGAAAGAGAAAAAAGAAAAGAAGTTTGTCGATTATGGCATCCCGCCAGATAGTGAAACTTATTAGTTCAATAGTTCATTAAGTCATTAGTGAACCAGGAGCAAAACCATTTAAACAAAAAGCCACAGATAGACTGACCCCAAAAAGT
>NZ_QAJQ01000026.1:0-190118 GCF_003852395.1 Pedobacter sp. KBW01 | reverse complement strand
AATTGCAAATCCCGACTAACGAGGATGACAGTGATTGCTGACTTTTGTTTATAATACAGGATAACTTATCCTCAATAATTAAGCACAAACGTTTGCGTTTGATTTACTGCTTTAGTTGCTGTTTTAAAATAATTATTTTCAATGCTCCAAAATCGATTGAATTTTATGTTTTTTACCTGCTGTTTATTTCGATCATCTCTTGTTTCTGTAATAATAAATTTACATTCTTAATATGTTTGGTAAATAACCCAGTGAATTGTTGGCTAACCCACAGATTTTGACAATGTTGTATAGGCTTTATTAATTTTCCCTTTTTGGACTATCGCATTATATCATTCTTTAAAGTTTTAAGGTAGATATGAGATATAATCTATAGTATTTATAGGACTTAAATGCCTTGTTACAGGCAATTTGCTGCTAAACAAACGTTTGTGCTGTCTTTTTCCATTGACTTGAAGCAAATGTAATTAGCTTTGAGTAAGGTCTCTAACTAAGATCCAAACCAATCATCCTAACAAAAAAATTACAAGCTAACCAAACCAATTAACTGGTTGTGATAACCAGGTAAACTATTAACAAATTTTGCAAGATGTAACATCTTGAATGCAATGGTTCTGTTGAAATAACGGGGTAATAGAGTATTGCCCAAAATTGGCAGTTCCACTTGCTACAGGCCGTTCAGCAAAAGATAATCGGTAAAGCGTAATATCCAATTAGAAAGATATGACTGGTACAGCATCGGGGATTAAGTGCGCTGGAAATGATAGTTATTTTTTGATCATAAAGAATTGAAGATTTTTATGCATAACCCTTATACAATGAACAGAATATTTTTTCTTTTGACCTTAATTGCCTTAGTTGTTACAGATGTAGCTGCCCAGCAGGGAGGGGATATTAATGGAAGCAGAACCAATAGCCTGATTGCTGCGGCTCCCTTTTTACGGATTACGCCCGGTGCCCGCATTGGTGGTATGGGAAACGCAGGGGTAGCGGTAGAGGCCGATGCCCATTCGGCGGCCATTAATGCTGCATCAATGGCTTACCTGCCCGAGGGATCGACTGGAATAGGGCTAACCTATACGCCCTGGATGCGGAATCTGGTACCCGATATGAACCTTTCTTATTTAAGTGGTTATTTGAACCTGGATGGACGCAATACTATAGGAGCTTCTTTGCGATACTTTTCTATGGGTTCGGTTAACCTTACTGATGATAACTCGCTTGAACTTGGAACTGCACGCCCAACTGAGCTGGCAGTTGATATTACTTATGCACGGAGTTTTGGAAAAGAATTTGCACTCGGTGGAAGTATCCGTTTCATCAACAGCAGCCTATTTACCGGGATAACCACTTCAGGCATGCAAACAGGACCTGGAAGGGCTTTGGCTGCCGATATATCCGGAATATACAGAACAGAGGCGATGATGTTTGGCGGGCCGGCAAATTGGTCGGTAGGGGTAAATGTATCCAACATCGGCACAAAAATGAGCTATAGCAATACCGGGCAGCAATATTTCTTACCTACTGAGCTCAAACTGGGTTCTGCTGTTGCTTTTGTTGGAAATGAAAGCAAACTAACCCTTGCCTTAGATGTAAATAAACTATTGATACCTACCCAACCCCTTTATTCGGCCGATGGGAAGATTATTAGTGGGAGAGATCCTAACAGGTCTGTTCCTGCAGGGATTTTCGGATCTTTTAATGATGCACCGGGCGGTATTAATGAAGAACTGAAAGAAATTGGTTTTTCAACAGGGCTCGAATTACTATTTAGAAATATGGCCGTATTTCGCGCAGGCTACAACTATCAGGATGCGCAAAAAGGCGATGGCAGTTATTTTACTCTGGGTGCTGGTTTTAAATATCAGATCTACAGCATCGATATGTCTTACCTGGTAACTTCCGAAAGAAGTAATCCACTGGCCAACACACTAAGGTTTGGCCTTGCCGTAAATTTTCTTCCCAGAAGGGGGAAATAAAAATAAACCAACCGCTTTAAACCAACAGGCCAATTTGACTTTGGTTGAAAAGCACGCATAAATTCCTTATTGTTTAATTTAAACCCAACCAAATGCAAAAACGATTACTCACTTTTCTCGCGATGTTATTGCTCTGTGCAATTGCAAACGCCCAAAACCCGGTCACCATTACTGCCGCCGCTTCAAAACGGCCATCGCAAAGTGGTAGCGAAATTTCGAAAGCCTATGATGGCAATCTGACCACCATGTACCACTCTAACTGGTCGTTAAATGCGATGCCAGATACGGTTGATTTTTATTTTACCGGTGTAAAAAGTATTAACAAAGTAGATTATACACCACGGCAGTCCGGGCCAAATGGTATCTGGACCACAGTAGATGTTTATTATGCTACGGTAGATGCGCCTTCAGTTTTTGTAAACAAGCTGAGTAATATCAGTTGGGCTCAAACCAATGCAGTAAAAACAATCGACATGACGGCCAGCCCCATTGCAAAACCCTACATTGTGCGCTTTGTGATCAGGGCAGCAGGAGGCAATTTTTCGAGTTGTGCTGAAATCAATTTTAGCTCAGCCGAAACGGGGACATTTGTTCAACCGATAGATTGTGACAATCCAATAGCAGAAGATTTTACAACTTATACTGATGTTAAACTAGGTATTTCAAGTGCCAGTGTAAGCCCTGCGGCAAATGGCGGGGAGGATATTACACGTACTTACGACAACAACACGGCTACATTATATCATTCTAACTATGCCGGTGGCGGATTTCCGATGAGTTTAACCTATAATTTTACCACCAATCCAACTATCGATTATATTAATTACATACCCAGGCAAGATGGCGGTGTAAATGGTATTTTTGGTACCGGCGAAATCTGGTATAAAACCACTACACAAACTACCTTAACCAAACTGATGAATTTTGATACGGGCTTTAGTTCAGCGGCATATCAAATCAGTTTTCCTGCAGCATTAACCAATGTTACCCAAATTGTGGTGAAAGTACTTACGGGTAAAAATAATTTTGCCAGTTGTGCCGAAATGCAGTTCTTTCAGAAAAACACGGCAGGCAATTTGTACACCAACATTTTTGCCGACGATTTGCATACTACCTTAAAACCCGGCGTTAACCAAACCGATATTGATGCCATTGCTTCGCCATTTTTTAAATCTTTGGCCCAATGTATTTTTAACAACAGTTATAACAGGAAATACCGCGTGCAGAGCTACGATTTTTATCCAAATCCAGGCACTGTAGAAGGTATATTAAAAACAAACGGCTTAAACAGGGTTGAAAACCCAACCGGAATTGCTTTTAAGGCAAATACCAAGGCCATTGTTTTTGTTGGCGATACCTATGGCGTAAATCCACAATTAATTGTTAAAGATTTTGGGCTTGATTATAGCGCCACTACAGATAGCTATCCATTGAAAAAAGGGGTAAACATTGTTAACGTGCTACATGATGGACTAGCCTACATTGGTTATTTTAGCGATAACCCAAATCTGCAACCTATACAGATTAACATTACCACCGGTCAGGTAAACGGCTATTACAATCCTTTAACCGATACCAACGATCAATGGACACAGATGTTGCTTAACGGAGTATATTCGAAACTGGATATTAAAGGAACCTATGTTAATTTAAACCTCAACAAAAATATACTGCTCGGTAATTCAGCATCGAGCGGTAAAGCACTGGTTGTAGCTTACGATACCATTGTGCATAATGAGTACACCCTAAATGGCCTTACCAAATATAACCGGGTACCTAAAAATCACATGTTTTTTAGGTCGATAACTGGCGATGGAAACCCCAATGCAGGTGGCGACGGCGTAAATTATCCGATAGGCGTTGGCGGAAATGGTGCTAACCTGGCAAGCCCTACCGGGGTTTTTAAAGATCCATGGGGCATTGCACACGAGTTTGGCCATAATAACCAGGTTAGGCCGGGCGCTAAGTGGATTGGCATGACCGAGGTAACCAACAATGTGAATTCGGCATGGATACAATATCTCTATAGCACCAACTATTTAAATACAACAAGACTTGAAAAAGGTAACGACGTGCCTAAAGCAGGGGCTGCAAGTTTATATGGTGGCCGTTACGGATCGTTGTTTGATAATTGTCTGGTACAGAAAAAGCACATGGAAGCACAAGGTGACGTGTTTTTAAGATTGGTGCCTTTATGGCAATTGGAAGTGTATTACCAGCTTGCCGGTGCCGGGAAAAACCTGCCTACCATGCAGCAACGCTTATCGGGTACGCCAGCTCCGGTTGGGCAACCAGATGTGGCATTTTGGTATGGAGATGTATTGGAGAAAATGCGAACAACCAGCCAAACCGGACTAAGCGAGGGCCAGTTATTACTCAATTTTGTAAGCGCCACCTGCGATGCCGTTCATGAAGACCTGACCGATTTTTTTGTTAAAAGCGGTTATTTGTTGCCTATTGACCTGGATATAGACGATTATTCTGTAAAGCGGTTAACCATTACACAGGCACAAATCGATGCATTAATTGCTGCTGTACAGGCTAAAGGATATCCGAAGCCAGTATCACCAGTTCTAAATTATATTTCGGCAAATACGATAAATACATTTAAAAACCGCACGCCATTGGCGACTACCGCGGCTACAACGGTTGGTGTAACGGTTAATGCCAATACATTAAAAATTGATAATACGAAATGGGCCAATGCAGTAGCCTTCGAAACCTATAATCAAAAAGTACTTACCGATGTGGCTATTTATGGTGCCGGAGAAGCAACTACAGCAAATGCAACCACAACGGTTCAATATGGTACAGGCTCTACAAGTGTTTATGCGATTGGATACGATGGTTCAAGAAAATTGGTTTATCCGGCGGTTGATGTTGCTAACCTGCTACCAACGGTATCAATTACTTCGCCGGTTAACGATGCAGTAGTTACAGTAGGTACCAATGTTGCCATTAACGCCAATGCTGCCGATACTGATGGTACAATTAGCAAAGTAGAGTTTTATCAGGGTAGTACTTTATTGGGCCAGTCAACCACTGCGCCATATAGCTTTACCTGGAATAATCCTGCTGCTGGAAATTACAACCTTACTGCCAAAGCAACCGATAATAACGGCGGAACAAAGGTATCAGACACAGTTAAGGTGATTATAAATACCTTGCCAACCGTAGCCATTAGTTCGCCAGCAGACAACGGGGTATTTTCGGCCGGTACAAATGTAACTATTGATGCCAATGCAACAGATACCGACGGAACAATTAGTAAAGTAGAATTTTATCAGGGCAGCACATTATTGGGTCAATCAACCACTGCGCCATATAGCTTTAACTGGAATAACCCTACTGCCGGAAATTACAATCTTACTGCCAAAGCAACCGATAATAACGGCGGAACAATTGTATCGGATACGGTTAAGGTGACTATAAATACCTTGCCAACCGTAGCCATTAGTTCGCCAGCAAACAATGGGGTATTTACGGCCGGTACGAATGTTACTATTGATGCCAATGCAGCTGATACCGACGGAACAATCAGTAAAGTAGAATTTTATCAGGGCAACACCTTATTGGGGCAATCAACCACTGCGCCATATAGCTTTATCTGGAATAACCCTGCTGCCGGAAATTACAACCTTACTGCCAAAGCAACCGATAATAACGGCGGAACAATTGTATCGGATACGGTTAAGGTGATTATTAATACCTTGCCAACGATAGCCATTAGTTCACCTGCAGGCAATGCAGCGTTTACGGCCGGTACGGGTGTTACTATTGATGCCAACGTAGCTGATGCCGACGGAACCATCAGCAAGGTAGAGTTTTACGAGGGTAGTACTTTGTTGGGGCAATCAACCACTGCGCCATATAGTTTTACCTGGAATAATCCGACACCGAGATACTACAACATCACGGCAAAGGCAACAGACAATAACGGCGGAACAGCTGTAGCAGATTCGGTTAGGATTAAGATCAATGCCGTACCAGTGGTAGCCATCACTTCGCCAGTAAGAAACTCGACATTTACAGGGGCTAACCTTATCATAAAAGCCAATGCTACCGATCCCGACGGAACCATTACTAAAGTAGAGTTTTACGAGGGTAGTACTTTATTGGGGCAATCAACCACTGCGCCTTATAACTTTATCTGGAATAATCCTGCTCCGAGATATTACAACATTACGGCAAAGGCAACAGACAATAACGGAGCAACAGCTGTAGCAGATACGATTAGGATTAAGGTAAATGCAGTACCAACGGTAGCCATCAGTTCGCCGGCAAGCAATGCGGTAATTACAGCAGGGTCTAACCTTATCATAAATGCTGATGCTACTGATAGCGATGGAACCATTAGCAAGGTAGAGTTTTACCAGGGTAGCACCTTATTGGGCAAGTCAATCACTGCGCCTTATAGCTTTAGCTGGAATAATCCTGTTGCCGGAAGCTACAACCTTACCGCAAAGGCAACAGATAATAACGGAGGTGCCACAGTATCAGGTATTGTTATGGTTACCATAAATACCTTGCCAACGGTAGCCATCAGTTCGTCTGCAAACAATACGGTATTTACAGCGGGGTCTAACCTTACCATAAATGCCAATGCTACCGATACCGACGGAACAATTAGCAAAGTAGAGTTTTATGAGGGGGCTAACTTATTGGGGCAGTCAACTACTGCACCTTATAGCTTTAGCTGGAATAATCCTGCTTCAGGAAACTACAACCTTACTGCTAAAGTAACCGATAATAACGGGGGTACCACGGTATCAGGTATTGTTATGGTTACGATAAATACCTTGCCAACGGTAGCCATCAGTTCGCCGGCAAACAATGCGGTATTTACAGCAGGGTCTAACCTTACCATAAATGCCAATGCTACTGATACCGACGGAACAATTAGCAAAGTAGAATTCTATGAGGGGGCTAACTTACTGGGGCAGTCAACTACTGCACCTTATAGCTTTAGCTGGAATAATCCTGCTTCAGGAAACTACAACCTTACTGCTAAAGTAACCGATAATAACGGGGGTACCACAGTATCAGATATTGTTATGGTTACCATAAATACCTTGCCAACGGTAACCATCAGTTCGCCGGCAAACAATGCGGTATTTAACGCAGGAACAAACGTTACTATTGGCGCCAATGCTGCTGATACTGACGGAACAATAGCCAAAGTAGAGTTTTATCAGGGCAGTACGCTTTTAGGTCAGTCAACTATTGCTCCTTATAGTTTCGTATGGAACAATCCTCCTGTTGGAACCTATGCACTTACGGCAAAGGCAACCGATAATAATGGAGGAACAACCTTATCAGTAGTTGTAAATGTTACGGTTAGTGCTGCTCCGACAGTGTCAATTACCGCTCCGTTAAACAACACTTCGTTTGCGGCAAATTCGAATATTACCGTTAATGCCAGTACTACCGGTACAATTGTTAAAGTAGAATTCTATCAGGGTTCAGTATTATTGGGCCAATCTACAACGGCACCCTATGCTGTGGTGTGGAATAATGTTTCACCAGGCATGTACACGCTTACGACAAAAGCAACCGATAATTTAGGCAGGGTTGCCACATCTTCAACAGTTAATGTGAAGGTAAATGTAGCACAAGCTTTGGCCGTTAATCCGGTAGCCGATGCGTTTGTGCGCGATGGCATTTTTGCAAACGCCAATAGCGGGAACTCAAAAAATCTGGACGTGAGCAGTGATAACTGGTCGTTTTTAAGAGAATCTTATCTCCGTTTCGATTACAGTACATTTGCTGGGACAGCAGTAAACAGTGCAAAAATCAGGGTATATGCTTCGCGTGTGGATGCCAATGCATCGAGAATTGTATCGGTATTTGGCCTGTCAAATACAACATGGGGCGAAAACAACATTACCTGGAATAACAAGCCGACAGAAAGCGGTACATCGCTGGGTAGCTATACTGTTAACAATACAGCGCGTGCATGGTACGAACTGGATGTAACTGCGTATATCAATAGTCAGTTGGCTTTGGGTAAAAAAATTGTTTCTATTAAGCTGGTTAATCAAGGCGCAAAAGGATCGGGTAACCTGGTTACCTTTAATTCGCGCGAGGCTGCCAGCAATAAGCCAGAATTATTGTTGAATAAGGAAGCCAGTGCAGCGAGCATGGGTGAGTTTTCGCTAAGCGACGAGATCAGCAATACGATTGGTTCGTTGTTGGGATTAAAAATTACCGCCTGGCCAAATCCAAGTACAACCGGGTTTAAAGTGCAGGTAGAAAGTCCTAGTAACGAGGCATTGCAATATAGAGTGTACAATATTGCACAGCAATTGGTTAAAGAAGCTAAAATAGCAGCAACTGATCAGCTAACTTTTGGTTCAGAACTTCCTGCCGGTGTGTATCTAGTAGAGGTACGTCAGGGTACTGAAAGAAAGGTTGTAAAGGTGATTAAGCTATAGCCATTTATTTTTAAGCTTAAGAAAAAGTGCGCCTAAAAAGGAGTGAACTGAAAGAGTTCTCTTTTTACAGGCTAAATTCAAAACCTGTCAGGTAAAACATGTTTTACCTGACAGGTTTTTTATAAAGGGTTTTGTGGTTTACTTTCGAAAGCGGTTTCTGTATGGTGATGGTAGATTGTTTTAAAATTATTAGCGACTAACATTGTCTATATTTTTAAATCTTTCGGTTAATGAGGTTGTGTATTGACGCAATCATAATACCATTAAAACTGTATAATGTGGTTGTTCTACTGGTTGTTACAAATGTGGCAAATCTATTCATCAATCCATTTCAATCATCACTTTAATTACTCCATTTTTAGGGTCAAGCCAGCTTTCAAATTCATGCTCCACCTCACTGAATTTTGTGCGGTGGGTGATGTATGTTTTCGGATTTACCAGGCCGTTTTTCATGGCCTCAATTACCTGTTCAAAATCTGTGCGGGTAGCATTGCGGCTGCTCATTAAAGTGGCTTCGCGCTTATGAAATTCAGGGTGAGCAAAAGAGATATCGCCTTTTTGCAAACCAATCATCACAAAGCGGGCGCCATGAGCCATGTACTGAAAGGCGCCGTTAATGGCTTTCTGATTTCCTGTTGCATCAATTACCACAGTAGGCATATCACCATTTGTAATTTTCATTAAGACTTCGGTTACATCATCACTGAGGGCATTGATGGTATGCTCAATTTTAAACTCCGTTCTGCAAAACCGTAAACGGTCGTTGTTAATATCCAGTACAATTACCCTGGCTCCGGCAATACGCGCAAAAGCTATGGTTCCCAATCCGATAGGGCCTGCGCCAATTACCAGTACAAATTCGCCATGGCTAATGTTAGCCCTTCGCACCCCGTGCGCACCAATGGCCAAAGGTTCTACCAGGGCCAGTTCATCATAACTGAGGCCTTCGCCATGTAATAGGGAAGAAGATGGTACAAGCAGGTATTCGGCCATACCACCGTCAATGTGAACTCCGCAAACTTTCATACGGGTACAGCAGTTCGGCTTATTGTTCCGGCATGCAATGCACCTGCCACAATTAAAATAGGGGATAAATGTTACGTTTTCTCCAATTTCAAAACCAGGTGCCCCGTCTGTTTCGATTAACTCGCCGGAAAGTTCGTGACCAAGAATGCGGGGATAGCTAAAAAATGGTTGTGTACCTTCATAAGCGTGCAGATCTGTGCCGCAAATACCTATCCTTTTTATTTTAAGGATGGACCATCCTTTTTTTAATTCTGGTTTTTCTTTGTTGGTGTAATAAAAATGGCCTGGCTCTGAACAAACTAAAGCTTTCATAAATTGGTAATTTGTGTGGAATTAAATAAATTTTACATGATCAGCAATTAATGCCTGATCTTTTATAGCCTGCCAAAACTTAGCTGGCATTTTTTCTTCGGCCATACTGATATTTTCTTTTATCCGGGCTGCATTCGAGGTGCTTAATGCAATGCTGGTAACACCGGGAGCTGCCAGGGCAAACTGTATACAGGCTGATGCCGGCCTTACTTTAAACTGCCCACAGAGCACAAAGAAATCGGTACGCCATTTAATGAGTTTCAAATCTTCTGCCGAATCTTTTACCAGTCTATAATCGTAGTAGTCTCCACCTGTAAGAAAACCGGCATGGAATACAGCTGAATTGATGATTTTAACCCCTTTTTGGTTCAGTTGTTCCATAAATTTAATGAGCTCAGGCGGATGACTTTTAATGGTCATGCTATTGGCAAACATTACCCAATCCAGGTTTACATGTTCAGCTACTTTTTTAATTGCCTGCCAGCTTTTTGCCCCCACACCAATTAAAATATTATGCTCTTTTTTCAGGTCTTGTAAAGCGCGGTAAGCTTCTATGATATCGTTATAAAGCTCTTGCTCATTTTCTGGTGATTGTGCAGTAGCCAGGTATTCATCGCAATCATGCACTGAAACCATTTTGGGTTTGTATTTTCCCAATAACGTGTTGCCCTGCTCAAAACAATCGATAATTCCCTGATAACTGATTTTTTGTACGGCATCGTGTTTCAAATCGCGCCATACTCCTGGCTCGAAAGTTGGCTCCTGGGTTAGCAATGGTGTTCTGTACCAGCCCAGTTTATTGCTAATTACTACATCTGCAGGGTCTATGTGCAAACTTTCCAAACATTCGGCCAGCGATTCGAGTGCGAGCCCTGCTCCATATTTTCCGGCCGAATCAAAAATGAGCGGCCGCGGGGCATGTTTGAAAATTTGGTATACAATTTCTCTTTTTTGTTCGATGGTAAGTGCGGTATACAGGTTGCCCAGGGCACTGGTACCAAAAATTACCTTTGGAAAATCGGATGTCATATTACTTATTTATATTAATGTGAAGTGCTTAGTGTAGTTTTACCAGCATTCAGATTTTTAATGGCGAAATAGAAAATCACAGTGAAACAGCTTGCCGGAACTAAGTAAGCTGTTTGAATATTGCTTGCATCAGAAACGGCGCCCATTATCACCGGGAAAATTGCGCCGCTAACAATCGACATGATCAATAACGAAGAGCCCTGCTTGGTTTTACCGCCCAAACCGAGTATGGCCAGAGAAAATATAGTTGGAAACATGATCGACATAAAAAATTCTACGCCAATAAGGGCGTAAACGGCTGTTTTACCTGTTGCAAGGGCTGCGGTACTAAGTAACAGTATATTGAATACGCTGTAAAGTGCCAGTAATTTTGCCGGCCTTACAAAACGCATTAACGCAGTGCCTACAAATCTGCCAATCATAAATCCCAGCAATGCGCCTGAGAGGAAGTAAGCTGCCGATTTTTCTTCTATACCAGCCACACGCTCAGAGAAGCGGATAAAAAAACTACTTACGCATACCTGCGCACCTACATAAAAAAACTGCGCCATCACACCGATAAGCAGATTTTTCTCCTTTAATATGCTGCCTTCTTTAATTAATTCATTATCCTGTTCTTTTATATCAGGGAGCCTGGTTTTCCACAATAGGATTACGATCAGCGATACCACTATTCCGATTAAAATAAAGGGTAGTCGAACAGATGATGCTTCGTGGTCGAGGTAATCGTTTAACTCTGGTAAGCTCATGGCCTTTTCCTGGGCTTTGCTTAATGTTTTTCCCGAAAGGATGAATATGCCGCCCAGTAGCGGAGCCATGAAAGCAGCAAGCCCGTTAAACGATTGCGCAAAGTTGAGCCTTTGTGTTGCGGTGGCAGGGTTGCCCAGAATTGTAATATAGGGATTGGCCGCGGTTTCAAGAAAAGTAAGTCCGCTGGCTATTACAAAAATGGCAAACAAAAAGAAGCCGTACTGGCGGCTAACTGCCGCCGGATAAAATAAAAAGGCGCCGGCTGCGAATAGCAGGAGTCCGACAATGATTCCACCTTTGTAGCCATACTTCTGCATAAACTTGCCGGCCGGGATGGCAAGTAAAAAATAGGCAATGTATGATGCTGAATCGATGAGTGCCGATTGGCTATCGGTTAACTGGCAGGCTTTTTTTAAGTGCGGTATAAGTATTGGATTAAGATTTAATGCGAAGCCCCATAAAAAGAATAATGAAGTGATTAGAACGAAAGCAAATTGTTGTTTGTTGGTTTGAATCATACTGTTAAAGTTGAAAGATTTGTGTCATTGATACCCATTTTTCTCCATCTTTGGCCCATGGCAATGGCTGTTGGAATTGCCACATTAGCTTTTCCCATTCCTGTACTTTTGGGTTTGCAGCATTTTGTGCGTTCATTTCTTCAATGCTGAAATCGGAGCTGGTTTCCATTATCATAAATAACCGGTTGCCGGTACGGTAAATCTGCATATCCAGTATTTTATTATCGATGATACTTTTTCGGATTTCGGGCCATCCGTTTGTGCTTTTATGCCAAAAATCGTATTCGGCAATAAGCAATGGATCTTCTTTAAGATCGAGCGCAAAACATTGTCTGTTGTTCATAAAATTAGTTGCGTTTCAATGGCTATTATCAAAATAGCCCCGGGTATATTGGGCTTGTAGTTTAAAAATGCCCCGGACTAAAGCCCGGGACGTGCTAATTGTTGGTTAACAGGTAGAATATGAGTTTTAGATAAGCTTAGTTGCCCACGCCAACTTCACTTATTGTTGCATCATCAACTGATGTTAAAATTTGCAGTTTAATGTATCTTGTTTTGACAGGCGGAAAGCTGGTAATTTTTAAATCCGTGGTTTTTCTCCAGCTATCGCTAGTAATCTCCCGAAAGTTCTGGTTATCTGTTGAAACCAATAACTGGTATTGGGTAATAATACCACTATAGCCTTTTAGCTGAGTTGGCAGGTAGTAAAACTTGCTTATGGTTTGCTCAGTGCCTAAGTCGAGAATCAGATAGCGCTCTTTTTCTGGAGCAAATTTCCAGTAAGTTTGGAATGCCGCAAACCCACCGCGATCGCCAACTAAGTCACTTACCCCATCAAGGGTTACCGAAGCTGTTTTTTCATTGAGCAGGGATGCAATGGGAGATCCTGTTTTAGCAGGCCCTTCGGGTTCTATAAACGCCTTGCCGGCCGAAGTTGTAATGCCTTTTACCTCAAGGTATGACCTCGGAACAGGCGGCTGTTGTGGCAGTGGTTGTCTTTTGGCTGGTTTCCATGTTTTTCCTATTGCTTTCAGGTGCGCCACCACTTCATCATCAAAAAGCCCGTCCCTGTTGGGACCGATGTTGATCATGTAATTGCAATACAATGGAACTACCCTTTGCAGTTTGTCGAGTGTAAAGTTTATGTTTTTAACATCTTTTGGCGAACTTGGATGCCAGAACCATCCATTGGTTAGTGTAAGTGCCATTTGCGAGGCATAAATGTTATTTCCAGGCGGATATACTCCCTTAGGGCCCTCGTAATAGATGATATCGGTTTGTAAAAGGCCATTCCCATTATGCTCGCTGATAAGACAATTGGGTTGCAATTTCTTAACGTGATCATAAATGCGTTGGTATGAAATGGCTTTATGGCCCATTTTCCAATTCCAGCCATCAAAAATAATAAGCGGAATTTCGCCATAATTGGTCAGTAACTCGGTGAGTTGGTTCATTACAAATTCTTCCTGTTTTGCTCCTCCGGTTTCTATGCCGTTATGCCTATCCCAAATAGAAAAATACAAACAAGGTTTTAATCCCTGACTGCGAAATGCTTTTACATATTCTGCAACTACATCTCGCTTTGCGGGGCTATTACCAATATCGTATGTTGTGTATTTCGAATCCCATAAGCAAAAGCCATCGTGATGTTTGGTGGTTAATATGCCGTAAGTCATACCAGCCGATTTGCATGCCTTGGCCCATTGATTACAATCTAGTTTTTTAGGATTGAATATTTGGGGATCGTGATCGGGTTTCGCCCACTCTTCGTTTGTAAAAGTGCCCATATTAAAGTGCATCATTACGCCGAAACGCAAATCAATAAAATCTGACTGGAGCTGTTGCAGGTTTTTTTGTGGGCTTTGCTGCGCATTAACAAAGAAGTTAACTGTGCAAATGAAAAGTATTGTTATAATTTTTTTCATGGTTTGTTTTAAAAATTGAACTGCACTTAAAAAAGATGCCTCAATGTTGTTTGGTAGTATATTTGGTTAGTTTATTGATGTAAAGTCATTTCGGACGCAGAAAGAAATATCAGATTGGCTTGTTCAAAAAAAGAGCAAAATAATGGATAAGGTAAGTGTTTGATTTGCAGTGTGCTATTTGGTTATTTGTTTTCTTTTTAGTTTTCAGCGCAAAATTGTATCCTAATTACATGGAACGAAATCAGCTATTGCCTCTTCCGGGAATGGGAAGTGCTTCCAGTAGGTATAAAACTGGCGGTTAATGCGATAAATTTCCATATACTGCATTGGGCCATCACCAATGATTGGTTGGTTTACGGGTCGGTAGTTCGTGTTTTCATGCGGGGTACTGTATTGGGCAATAAACACGTCATCATTTTTGAAATAGGGTTCTAACATTGTCTTTTATTCATATTTGGTTAGGCGCTATCGGCTGGCATAAGCAGTAGCATGGAATAATTATTCAAAAATAGGGATGCAGGCTACCTAAAAATTTGGCCTAATGGGACTATTTTTTGTACAAATCCGACTTTTTGTACTTTATTTATGAAGTGAATAGCCTGGAATTTAATGATTTATAGTACATGTGTTTAACAGTAATCGGAATAATACTGTATCGTTCTGCCCCCTCCAGTCGTAGCCTTGGTTACTTCTTCTTTAATTAAATTTCTATTTGATTAAAAATTGTGCAGTAAATAAATTATAGCGGAGGTAACGGATTAATAGAACTGGATGAGGTTGTAATGAAGATAAAAAGCACATGTAGTGCCAGCGAGGTAGACCAAAAAAGAGTTTGTATGGTAAATTGAAATTCTATCCGAATTCGTCAAATTGAGCTTATTGGGTACTTCCAATATATTAATACGGATTATTTGAGCAAATCAGAAATTGTATGAAGAAGTGTGTCGTAATTACATGGTTTTCCTAAAATAGCATCGGCCTGGCAATCGAACTCACTGATTTTTTGATGTGAAAGGCCAGTCAATAATATTATTGGGATTTGCGCGGTAAGCCACGAATTTTTAATTTTATCGCAAATTTCCCTTCCGTCAGCATCATCTAACCGAATGTCCATCACAATTAGATCTGGATTGAAGGCAACGATTGATTCTTTAATCAATGATGATTTATCGACCAGGTGAACAATGTAGCCTTCATCTGAAAGCAAAAGTTCCAAAGATCTAAGCATAAAGAGGTCATCATCAACTACCAGGATTTTCTTATTCATATGCTATTTAAGTAGTGCGCTTAATCTGTGACATTACAGCAGCGCATTTAACAATTCAAAATATTATTTTTTTAAGATATTAAAAGAATATTAGTGCATTTTAACTTTATATTTTTTTGTAATTCTGCGTTCTCGACGATTGGTTTTCATACCATTGCCTGGCTTTCGCAATTACAGGGCAATTTTTGAGCTATCCAGGCTTAAATTCCGTTATATTTCCAAACGCCTGAAATGGTTAGTATAGTCAGTCCAGGCTGTTTTTCTCCATAGCTGAAAACACAAATATATTTTGAATGACAAGACGGACAATCTGTTCCAAAGTACAACGTTGGTAAATCATTTACTGTCAATTCTCCAAAGTGAAGTAAGTTTATGGAGGTTTCGGAGACAATTTTATTTTTTAACAATTCATTTTTAGCTAAAACCTCTTCGTTATTGTACAATTGAAAAATCGGAAAGCCTGACTCATAAGGTGTTATTTTAACGGTATTTTCATGTTCACAGTTACAGCATTTGAATTTTACTTCTGCTGAGTTACCGATCTCAGCAGAAGTGAATGTGTTTTTGAAAACAGCAACCTGTTTTTCAATGAATATTTTTTTTGAAATGGAATACATCTAAATGATTTTATTGTGCAATAACTACACCCACAGCTCCCGGGTATTTTCCACTCGGGTTTTTCTTAATTGTTACTTTAATATACCCTTCCTGGGCCAATTTATTCCAGGTTTTTTGGTAGCCAGTCGCCGGATCTATCGGGATTTTCCACATGGTCTGCTTACCATAACCAACCTGATTAAACCAGGGAATAATATCTGCTGTTTGGCCTTTGAAATTTAATGAATTATTTAAAACTTCGATTTCATAATAAAAATCATAAGCATTTTCCGGTTGGTTCAAGGCTCTTTGCCCAAAGGTATAAACATATCCATTGAGGATTGGACTTGTAAAACTTCCTCCCAAAGTTGGAGCTCCTGTTCCGCTGTAGGTTCCAATCGCACTACTATATCTATCGTATTTCTGTCCCATGGTGATTGGTGTATCATCTACTATATTGAAACCTCCGTTTGCAGGTGGCCATTTTCCGTTTAAATTGTTGTTTGTAAATAGCGTTTCCAGTTCGCCCCACTTTTGTTTCTTGTATAAATCGTAAACCTGATCCCTCAGTGTCTGGCTTACCGTGTTTGAAGGATCATAGGTGGCAGCGAGTTCGTTTGCGTTTTTGTAGAATTGGGTGGTTGCCGTAATTGGCGGTTCTTCTAAAAGTCCATCCTTATCTGAGCGGCAAGCTACAGAGAACAATGCAATGTTTAAAAGCAGCAGGTACTTTAATAAATTTTTCATGATTGTTAATTTAGTTTAGTAAAACGATAATTTTGAAAATAGATCGGTAATGAGAGTAAAATAAGACATTAAATTGCATGGCTAATCTAATATTTTTTGATGATAAAAAATACAAATTAATAAGAATATTCGCTACATGTTGAAGTAAGAGTGGTTTCGGATTCGATTGCCGGGCAGTTGTTAAAACCTTCCCTTTCCCCTAAACAAATATGGTAGCCAGCTTCACTTCGTTTTGAGATGGTTTAATTAAGCATTTAAGGCCCGTGGGGGGGGGCATCTGTTTTTCCAGGAAATACCGCCTGCAAAAATACCACATCGCTCTCGTACAAGTGCTTGGTGTGCACAATATGCAGGAGGCATACTTAGGCCAGAGCAGCAAAACAAAAAAAGCCTGGAATCATAAGATTTTAGGCCTCAATTTTTTCCTGCAGTCCGGAAAACAAAAAACCCGACTATCGTCGGGCTTCGTTCTTATGGGCGGAGAGCGAGGGATTCGAACCCCCGGACCTGTTACAGTCAACAGTTTTCAAGACTGCCGCATTCGACCACTCTGCCAGCTCTCCGCTGCAAAAGTACGAAGTTGAAGCAAATCTGCAAACCTTTTATAATTTATTATTGATATTAATTTTTTATGTTCTGCTAATCATTTAGTTAGCTGCGATATTTTTTTAAAAAAAATGATTTAGAGGGCTAAAATGAGCTGTTTCGAGCAGGTTTTAACCGTAATTTTTATTTTAAATTGCCTTACTTGGGTAGGTTTTCTGCCTGTCGACAGATAAAATTCCATTTCCTTCGATCATAAAACAGACTAATCCGAAGAGTACGGCCGATGAAAACCAAAATTCGGAATAGGGTTTAAAAATACCTGCCGAAATGTTGATGAAGAATACCGCGCCGATAAGGATGGGTAAATTTAAGAGACAGAACAAGCGGGTGTAGGTACCTAAAGCAATGGCCATACCGCCGATGATGTGCATGAGAATAATTAAGTGCGCCAGTAAGCTGATGCTGATGGCTGTACCTAAAAAGGCACCGCGCATGAGGTTGCTAAAGGCCTGCATGTTGATGTAAAAATCAACACCTTTCCAAATTAAAACCAATCCGAGTAAAATTCTAAAGTAGTCTAACCATTTTGGGTGGTGGTGGTCACCCCAGTTTTGGATTTTCTTAAGCATGTTCATAACTTCTATATTTTGGTTAGAACAATTTACGTAAAAACTACCACAAAACAAATTGATAATGACTGGATTAAGATTTCTTTTTCTCGGCCAGTTTACTGTTCAGATAGTCGGTTGGCGACATGCCAAACTGTTTAGAAAAATTGCGGCCAAAGTGCGATTGTGAACTGTAGCCCACCATTTCAGAAATCTCGTATACTTTTAAATTTCCTTCATTTAAAAACTCTGCTGCCCTTTTTAAACGTGCCAGGTTAATCAGTTCGTTGGGGCTCAGGTTCGAAATCGATTTAATTTTACGGTATAAGGTTGGCCGGCTCATGTTCATTTTCTCGGCCAGGTGTTCCACATCCAAATCCTGGTTGTGGATGTTTTTATTGATGGTATCCTGTAGCTTCTCTAAAAACAGTTCATCGGCTTTCGAATAGGCAATGCTTTTAATGTGCAATAAGGGTGAGCTCGAGAAATATTCTTTGATTTTGTTCCTGTTTTTAATCAGGCTCGAAATCTGTACCTGTAAAAATTCGGGCGAGAACGGTTTTTCTACATAAGCATCGGCCCCAAGTTCTAAACCTTCAATTTTAGATTGCAGCGTGTTTTTGGCGGTAAGCAAAATCACGGGGATATGGCTAAACTCGAGGGTAGATTTAATTTTGGCGCAAAGTTCGAAACCATCCATTTCGGGCATCATTACATCGCTGATAATGAGCTGTACAATTTCGTTTTGTAAAATTGCTAAAGCTTCAACACCGTTGCGGGCCTGTAGTACCTGATATTTTTCTTCCAGGTCATCAGAAATGAAATCGAGGATATCTTCATTGTCATCGACCAGCAAAACCACCGATTTTTCTATTTCCTTTATAGCTGGCGCCGTTACAGTTTCTTCCATTTTCCGTTCAGGTTAAATTCAATGAGTTGATGGATGGGGAGCGCCAATACAAATATATTAAATTCGTTATGATTAAAATCAAAATACAGTTCGCCACTATGCAGCTGGGCCAGCGATTTGGAGATTGAAAGCCCGATACCTGTACCCGCTTTTATTTCGGTTTCTTTGGCCCTGAAAAATGGCTCAAATATTTTATCCTTAAGCTCTACCGGAACACGATTGCCATCGTTTTTTACCAGCACCCTAAACTTATCTTCGCCATCTGGCTGTTCTAAAACCAGTTCTACAGTAGTTTTTCCATATTTAATGGCATTATCGAGCAGGTTGCTGATGATTTTATAAAAAGCCTCTACATCGATATAGGCATGAAGCGGCATATCGGGCAGGTTGATGCTGTAGTTGATATTTTCTTGTTCTGCTGCGTGCTGAAATTGCAGGAACACATCTTTCAAAATCTCCTGGATATCGGCCTTTACAAAGTTGAGCGAGAAATCGCTGGTTTCGGTTTTTCTGAAATCGAGCAGCTGGTTGGTTAATTTAAGCAGCCTGTCGGTATTCCGCCCCATTATTTTAAGGTTCTTTTCGATTGTGGGCACCACATGCGCCTGTTTAATCAGTTTCTCCATCGGGCCAATAATCAGCGTAAGTGGCGTACGGATTTCGTGGGCTACATTAGTGAAAAATTCGATCTTGGCCTGGTACACTTCCTTTTGTTTTTCGTGTTCAAAAACTTCCATGCGGCGGCTGTTTTTGAGTGCAATTTTAAGGTGGTAACGGCGAACCAGATAAAAAATAATGGCCGCTGTACTAATCAGGTAAATAAAGTAAGCCAGCGGGCTCAGGTAAAAAGGTGGTTTTATCCTGATCAACAACTTGACATTTTTGTTGCTCCATTTGTTGCTACCCTCTACCATGGCTTTTACCTCGAAAGTATATTTGCCTGGCGCCAGTTTGGTAAAGTAAACCTTCCTGTTTGTTTTTAAATATTCCCAGTCTTTATAAAGCCCCGTCATTTTATAGGCATACTCGGTCATGGCTGGCGAGAGGTAGCTTAAAGCAGCAAAATCGATACTGAAAGATGACTGATCATAATTTAAATCGATGGTATCGGTATACACAATTGATTTGTTTAATACCGAATCGGCACCTTTTACGCCAATTTCGGTGCTGTTTACCTGAAAGCCTGTTAAAAAAACAGGCGTTTCGTAAGAATTAGGTTTAAAATTGGTTGGATTGAAGCTAACCAGTCCTTTTACGCTTCCAAAGTAAAGCCGGCCATCGGTATCCTGATAGGCCGAATTATAGTTAAACTGATCGGTAAGCAATCCGTTCGCCTTGGTATAGGTTTTACTCAAGCCTGTAGCCGGATCGAAGTGGATAAGCCCCCGTGTACTGCTGATCCAGAATTGATGGCTCGTATCTTCAGCAATGCGGAAAAGGTAATTACTCGGGAAACCGTTTTTGCTGCCATATCGTTTAAACAGTTGCGTTTTGGCATCAAACTTACAAACCCCTCCACCATCGGTAGTTATCCAGATGTTTTTATGGCTATCTTCGAAAACACTGTTTACGGTATTGTGGCTTAAACTGCCTGGATCGGTTGGTTTGTTGCGGTAATTTTTAAAACCCGGTTTTGATAAATTAAAGCAATATACGCCATCATTAAAACTGCCAGCCCAGATATTGCCTGCATAATCTTCGATAACCGAATCATAAAAAATAAAAGGTAAATCGGGTATGGGCTCAAAATCGTCTTTTTTGCGGTTGTAACGGTAAATGCCATTAATGGTGGCAACAATAATTTCGCCGGCACGGGTTCTGCAAAAAGTAACAATAAAATTGGTACGCAGCGCATTACCCACACCGGCCTGGTAATGTTTAATTACCTTTTCGCTTTTCAGGTCAAAGAGGTCCAGCCCATGCTCAAAAGTGCCAACCCAAAGTTTATCGCCATCTACCAGCAAGCCGTGGATATTGGAATAAGCAATGCTGCCTTTTTTTCCATCGGGAAGAAAATGCTTAAAGGTACCGGTTTGACTATCTAGTTTGTTTAAACCTGCATCTTCTGTTCCGATCCAGAAATTGCCGGCCCTATCTTTTGTAATTTCCCTTACATCACTTCCGCTGATAGCATTGCGGCCTTCCTGTGGAAAATACTTGGTAAAGAATGAGGTATGGCTCGAATAATAGTTGAGTCCACCAAAATAAGAGCCTGTCCATACGCCGCCCTCTCGATCGGCACAAATGGTGTAAATGGCATTATCACTTAGGGAATAATCATTGTTATACTGCTTGGTAATATGGGTAATCAGGCCGGTTTCATCGTTGTACACATAAATGCCCGATTCGGTACCGATCCAGAATTCGTGGCCGGCCACCTGCTTAATGTCGCGCACAAATATGGGCGTTTTATCGCTGTTCAGTCTCAGCAGATCTTTAGATTGCAGCGTAACCGGGTTAAACAGTTTGATACCCTGGTTGGTGGTGCCGATCAACAGCTCGCCTTTGGTGGTTTCGGCAATTTTGGCCACCCAGCCATATTCGGGCTTTTTATCTTTACCGTTAATGTTAAAACTTTGAAAATTGTTGAGTTGCGGGTTGTACTTTTCAACCGTACCACGACCGGTGCTGATCCAAATGCTGCCGTTTTTAAGTACAGCTACAGATGAGGCATCGAAAGGGGCATTGGTGGTAAAAGCGGTGGTGGTTTTATTTTTTTTGTTGTAAAGATAGATTTTGAAGGATGAGAGCACCCATAAATTTCCTTTGTTATCGCTGCCAAGGTCGATAATACGCATGCCTTTAGTAGCCTTAATGGAGCTAAAACTTTCTTTTAACGGATTGTACTGATAAACGCCATCGTTTGTCCCTACCCACAGGGTTTTATCGTCATGGTGCAATGCATAAATGAGATCGTTACCCAAACTGCCGGGCTGGTCGGCATCGTGCCGGTAGGTTTTAAAGCTATAGCCATCAAAACGGTTGAGGCCATCTTTTGTGCCAAACCACATAAATCCGTTTGCATCCTGTACGCTGCAAAATGCCGTGTTATTCGATAATCCGTTTTCTACCTGGTACCGTCTGAAATAGTAGGGCTGGGCCAGCAGTATATTGGCTGTAAATAGAAACAGAAAAAGGATGAAAAGTTTTTTCAAGTGAATTTTGGTCAGCAAGATCAAATATATTAAAGATATGCCTTGGTTTTTCAATTTGAGCAGATAAGTAGAAAGATTGAGACGTATCTGTTTTGTGCAGTGGGGCAAATGCTATTATTTGCAGTCTGCTAACCAAATCATTCCAGATTGAAAAATATTAAAGCTTTAAGCAGCTGTTTAAAAATGAATAAAAAATTCACAGGTCTATCAGGTGGCTGGGGACACCCACCTCTAGCGAGTGCTAATGGACGGTGTCTCCACCGCCTATTTGATATTTCGCAGAAATTTAAACAGTTTCTAAGTTTAGCTATCCTGCTCATTTTATCGCTTTCAGCCGCCGCACAACAGCTGCGCATTGCACCATCACCGCTATACCGCGATCCGGTTTATGATGGTGCTGCCGATCCGGTTATGGTGTATAACCATGCCGAAAAAAGCTGGTGGATACTTTATACCCAGCGCAGGGCCAATGCCCAAACCAGCGATGTGGCCTATTGTTACGGCACGAATATCGGCGTAGCCACAAGTATCGATAACGGGAAAACCTTTGTATATAAAGGTGCACTCGACCTGGATTTCGAACCGGGCGTAAATACCTTTTGGGCACCAGATGTAATTTATGAAAAAGGTGTGTACCACATGTACCTGGCTTATATTGAGGGGGTACGCAACCATTGGGGCGGTACCGCAAAAATAGCGCACTACACCAGTAAAAATCTGTGGAAATGGAAATACAAAGGCTTTATCTCCCTTAATTCTGACCATGTTATCGACCCTACTTTGTTAAAGATGCCTGATGGTAAGTGGCACATGTGGTATAAAGATAGTTCGAAAGGCAGCATTACCATGACTGCCGAAAGCAATGATTTACAACACTGGACTGCACAAACCGAGCCCGCTATTGGCGGGGCACCACACGAAGGCGCCAAAGCTTTCTTTTTTAAAAACTGGTACTGGATGATTACCGACGAGTGGCATGGACAGCGCGTTTACCGCTCAAAAGATGGCAAAAGCTGGGAAAAACAAGGATTGGTGCTTGATGTGCCTGGCCACAGGCTGGAGGATACCCCCACAGGTGCGCATGCCGATGTACAGGTAATCGGTAATAAGGCTTATATCTTTTATTTTACCCACCCCGGAAGAAAAGTACATTTCGAGGGCACGCTTGATGCTGATGGCGCATTTTCTTACTCGAACAAGCGTACATCGATACATGTAGCCGAACTCGAATTTAAAGATGGTACACTGGTTTGCGACCGCGATAAACCATTTGATTTCTATTTACCAGCTTACTAAATCGATAAAACGAGACAAATTGCAGAAAGATTGATACAAAGTGCTAGCCCACCCCGTGCATAAAAAGCCAACCTTTGAATAGGTAAACGGCGTACAAGCCTTTATCACAAACTAACCAAATTACTAAACCTTTATGAAAAGAAGTCTACTCTCTTCTGGCAGCATAGTCTGCCGCGATTGGTACTTGCTTCAAAAGTTGTTTTTGAAACGCAAAGTCCATGCAGTTATTTTCGCCTCATTTGCCCTGATTTTACTTTCATTGCAGCTCCGGGCACAGGAGACAGCTACCGTTACCGGTACCGTAACCGACGAGAAGGGCGAAACCGTTGTTGGCGCAAGTATAAAAATTAAGGGTACCAATACAGGCGCTACTACCGATGGCGATGGTAAGTATAAAATTCAGGTGGCGGATAAAAATGCAACACTGATTTTTATTTATGTGGGCTATGTTAACCAGGAAGTTGCCCTTGCCGGACGTTCGCAGGTTAACGTTAAACTGAAGCCTTCCAACAACGATCTTTCGGAAGTGATTGTGGTAGGTTACAACACGCAGAAGAAAGAAGCCATTACCGGTGCCATTTCCTCCATCAGCAGTAAAGATTTGGAAAAAGTACATGGCGGTTCTACCGTAAGCACAGGGCTTGCAGGTAAATTACCAGGAGTATCGTTCCGTATGCCGGATGGAAGACCGGGGGCATCGGCCAATATTCAGATCCGTAATATGGGTAACCCTTTGTATGTAATTGACGGGATTCAGCAGGATGCGGGCCAGTTCAATAACATTTCACCAAACGATATCGAATCGATCAGTGTATTAAAAGATGCATCGGCAGCTATTTATGGTAGCCGCGCAGCTAACGGGGTAATTTTAGTAACCACCAAAAGAGGTAAAAACGATACCCGCAATACTTTTAGTGTTGATGCCTACACCGGCTGGCAAAACTGGGTACGCTTTCCTGAAACCACAGATGCTTACCAGTGGATGCTGGGTAAAGCAACTGCCGAAATGAACCAAAACGGTTCAACTACAATTACCCAGGCCGAGCTCGATAAATGGAAAGCAGGTACTGAATATGGTTACCAAAGCCAGAATTGGAAAGATATTATTATTGCACCCAATGCACCACAAACTTCGGTTAATTTAAGTGCATCGGGTGGTACCGATAGGGTAAATTATTATTTCTCGGCTACCCGCTTAGATCAGAAAGGGGTGTACGGAACTGCGCGTGAATTCGAATTTAACCGTACCAATATCCAAAGTAATATTGAAGCTAAAATTACCAACCGCTTTAAAGTAGGGATGTTAATTAATGGTCGTATCGAAAGCCGCGATCAGCCTGGTGTACCCGGTGGCGATGATTACTGGGCAGCACGTTTTGCCCTATTGCGTAACCGCCCAACCGAGCAGGCTTATGCCAATGGTAACCCGAATTATCCGAATGATATTGGCCACAACACCGAGCAGTTTGCTGTACAAAGTAAAGCTTTAACCGGCTACTGGAAATCAGACTGGCGCGTATTGCAAACCAATTTATCGGCCACCTATGATACCCCGATAAAAGGACTGGAAATAAAAGGTTTATATTCTTACTACATTGCCGATAATATCATCAACGGACATGAGTACACCTATAATGTGTACACTTACCACCCTGAAAGTGGTGTTTACGAAGAAAAAGTAGGTAGTTCGAATCCTTACCGCGAGCGTAGGAATGAAAAAGTTTATACCAATACCTACCAGATTCAGGCCAATTATAACCGCACTTTTGGCAAGCATACCGTAGGAGGCGTGTTGGTAGCTGAGCGTTTAGATCGTTTCAGAACCTACACCTTCCAGCATGCGGTACCACAAACCAATGTTTTACCGGTATTGCAGTTTGCCGATATGGACGGACAGGATTTTGTAGACCTACAGGAAGAGCAGGCCCGGGTTGGTTACGTAGCCAGATTAAACTACAATTACGATAATAAATATTACCTGGAGCTATCTGGACGTAGAGATGCTTCCTGGAGGTTTGCACCAGACAGGCGCGTGGGGTATTTCCCTTCTGCATCAATCGGATGGAGAATTACGCAGGAAAAATTTATTAAATCCTTTTTGGGCGAAAGCAAGATCCTGAACGATTTGAAACTACGCGCTTCTTATGGTCAGCTTGGGGATGATGATACAGGTATTGATCCTTTTGCCTGGATTCCTGGTTATAGATATAATCAGGGTACTGTTATCCTCGATGGTAAAAACATCACTACCTCAAGATATAAGGGGCCTGTAATTAATAACATTAGCTGGTTTAAAAGCAAAATCACTGATATTGGGATAGATTTTCTGATGTTTAACAGCAAGCTATCCGGAACTGCAGATTATTTCTACAGAAAACGTACTGGTTTGCCAGATATAAAAAATGACGTTATAGTTCCTATCGAACTGGGTTATCCTCAAAATGCAGAAAATCTGAACAGTGATGCACAGTTTGGAGGTGAGTTCTCTCTAAATTACAGAGATAAAATCGGTGAATTTAATTATAATGTTGGCGGAAATTTTTCTATCAGCAGAAAAAAAATGGTGGATATATATAAGCCACGTTTTGGTAATTCATGGGAAAATTACAGAAGTAACAATACCAACAGATATACTGATATATTTTGGGGCTACGAAGTAACAGGGCAATTCCAAAGTATTGATGAGATCAATAACTATAAAGTGAATATTGACGGAAAAGGAAACCGTTCTTTATTGCCGGGCGATTTAATTTACAAAGATCAGAATGGTGATGGCATTATCGATGGACTTGATGAAAGGCCAATCGGTTATACTACTGCCGGACAACCCAATATTGGTTTTGGTTTCACCCTGGGTGGTTCTTACAAAAACTTCGATTTTACAGCAGATTTCTCGGGTGGCGCCATGTACTCTTGGAACCAGAACTGGGAGCAGCGCTGGGCTTTCCAGAACGGAGGAGCATTATTGCAGAACTTTGCTGATGACAGCTGGCACCGTACTGATCCTTTTAACCTGAACAGCCCTTGGGTAGCAGGTAAATATCCGGCACTTCGCTTCAACGATCGCGACCACAGCAACAATAACCGTAACTCAACTTTCTGGCTGCACAATGTACGCTACTTAAGGGCGCGTACACTGGAGCTGGGTTATACGCTTCCAAAAAGATGGGCCGAAAAAATCAAGATCCAGAATGCTCGGGTATATGTAAACGGATATAACCTTTTCTCTATCGATAACCTAAAAGATTATGGTGTAGACCCTGAAATTGCTGATGATAATGGATTGCAATACCCACAAAACAAGTTTTTTAACATCGGTATTAAATTAACGTTGTAACATGAAAAAGACCAGTCAGATGAAAAAATATATATACGCATTTGTGGCCATAGCCTGTTTAAGCTTTGGGCAGTCATGCAAAAAAGATTCAGAATTTTTAGATAAACAACCTACCAGTACCTTGTCGGTTGAAGCGATATGGAAAGACCCTAATCTGGTGCTTACAGTACTTGGCGATTTGTACGATCGTTATCCGGATTTTCAACGCATCGAATCGTGGTGGCTCTTTGCCGATTTCGACGAAGGCTTTGCCTCGGCTGGTGGCGATTATTTCCGTCACCAGAATTTAGAATATGGCTACGATGCCTGGAGATATTGGGATATAGAGGTTTATAAACTAATTAATAATCTGAACTTATTTATTAAGAGTGGTCAGGAAGCGGCAGCTTTGAAACCAGCAGACCGCGACCGTTTCCTTGCCGAAGCACGATTTATCAGGGCAGGGGTATACTTCGAAATGGTGAAACGTATGGGCGGGGTACCACTGATTACTGTTCCCCTGGAATACGATTATAGCGGCAACCCCGGCTATCTGCAATATCCAAGGGCAAAAGAAGCCGAAATTTATGATTTCGTAATTGCCGAACTGGAAGCCGTTAAAACGATACTACCTGATGATGCGACCGAAAAAAGCAGAGCTACCAAAGCTGCCGCCCTGGCTATGGAAACCAGAGCAGCACTCTATGCTGGCTCTATAGCCAAATACAGCAATTCGCAGTTAAGCTTGCCAGGTGGCGAAGTGGGTATTTCTTCAACCTTAGCCAATGGTTATTTTACCAAAGCATTAAATGCAGCCAAGCAAATTATCGATGGCGGTAAGTATTCGCTTTACCAAAAGAACCCGAACCTGTCTGATAATTTCGCGGCACTGTTTACCGATAAAGGCAGCAATCCTGAAGTAATATTTGCAAAAGATTTTAAATTGAAAACCAACAAAGTACACGGTTTTACGATCGATAACCAACCCCGCTCTTCAGCAGAAGAAGCTCAGGGCGGCAGATTAAATCCATCATTAAACCTGGTTCAGTCTTTCGAAAAGCTGGATAACAGCTATGCTTCACTGGCTTCGGTTGATGCAGGCGGAAATCCGGTTTACTATACCAATATCACTGATATTTTTGCAGGTCGCGATGCGCGTTTGGCAGGTACGGTAATCCTTCCCGGAACGCAGTTTAAAGGTAAAACAGTTGATATCTGGGCAGGTTACCAGTTAGCCAACGGAACCATCATTACCGGTGATAATTTCGGACAGATGAAGGATAAAGTTTTGCCTGATAACCCGGCATCGGTGCAGGTAGTGGGAAAAGACGGGCCTGTAGATGGTTTGGAATTCAGTGCACAATCAGGCTTTTATGTGCGTAAATATTTAGATCCGGCAACAGGTTCAGGGCAGATTGGTACCCGTAGCGATGTATGGTGGATCCGTTACCGTTATGCCGAAGTATTGTTAAATGCAGCAGAAGCCGCTTTTGAATTGGGGGATTTAGGTGCAGCAGCGGGTTATATTAAACCAGTAAGAGACCGTGCCGGATTAACCACCGCTTTAACCCCGGCGCAGATTACTTTTGATAGAATTGTGCACGAGCGTAAAGTAGAATTTGCTTTTGAAGGACAACAGCTTTGGGATATGAAACGCTGGAGACTGGCCGATAAAGTGTGGAACGGCAACAACATGTCGGCCGCCGATTTTACCAACGCCACCAATATTGGTAGTGTAACGCGTACCAGCACCCAGGTTTTTGGTTTATGGCCTTATAAATATTACAACCCGGGCAATGCCAACCACTTAAAGTATGTTTTTAAAGTAATTAAACCCAGCCGCGTTACAGCAGCACATCGTTTCCGCATTGGTAACTATTATTCTTCAATAGCGCAGGATGTATTAAACGGTAATCCAAAAATTATCAGAAACCCTAATCAATAATCAGATACAGATATGAAAAATAGATTTTATTTCATAGCAGGGGCAATTATAGCCGTATTATTCTCCGCTTGTAAAAAAGATAATTACGATGCACCTCAGGCCGATTTTACAGGCAGGATTGTGTACAAAGGAGAGCCCATTAATGTACAATATGGTCAGGTAAATTTCGAACTCTGGCAGTCGGGCTTTGGTAACTATTCAGCACTTAATGTAAATGTAAACCAGGAGGGAGGCTATTCGGCCAAACTATTTGATGGTAATTATAAACTTGTTTTTTCGGCAAACCAGGGACCTTTTTTATGGAAAAAGAATACTGCGGGCAAGCAAGATACCATTGCGGTGAACATTAGTGGCAGCAAAACCATGGATATTGAAGTAACGCCTTATTACATGATCCGTGGCGCAACCTTAACCGCTGCTTCGGGCAAGGTAAATGGTTTCTGCAAGCTCGAAAAAATTATTACCGATGCCAATGCAAAAGATGTAGAAAGCGTATCGCTTTACATCAATAAAACACAGTTTGTAGATGGTGGTAATAATATTGCCGTGCAGGAGCTTAGAGGTGCAGCCATTGCTGATTTGAATAACCTGAATACAAGTGTAACCATACCTGCAATTGTACCTGCACAAAACTATGTTTTTGCAAGAATTGGGGTAAAAATTGCAGGGGTAGACGATTTGATTTTCACACCGGTAGCTAAAATTACCTATTAATAACCATCAGCAGGCATATGGAACTAAAACCCTATGCCTGCCTTTATTCATTGTCTTAGTTAAACTAATTTAACCATTTTGAAATACCGCTCCATACTTTTTATGTTGTGCCTGTTTGTATGGGCTCAGCTGGCCCATGCCCAGCAAAAGCCGCTGGACGGGAAGCATATTTACCTGGCCGATCCCACTATCTTTTTCGATAATGGCACTTATTACCTGTACGGTACCAGTGGCGAAGAAGGTTTTTTGGTATACCAGTCAACCGATCTTAAAAACTGGACAGGCCCTGCGGGGAACAAAAATGGCTATGCCCTGAAAAAAGGCGATGCCTTTGGCACTAAAGGTTTTTGGGCGCCACAGGTTTTTAAGCGGAGCAATACCTATTACATGGCTTATACTGCCGATGAGCAGATCGCCATCGCACAAAGCAACAGCCCTTTGGGGCCTTTTAAACAAGCAATGTTAAAGGAAATTTCGGGTAACGGAAAACAGATCGATCCATTTTTGTTTACCGATAGTGATGGCAAAAATTACCTCTATCATGTTCGGTTAGACCGGGGTAACCGCATATTTGTAGCTGAAATGAAAGCCGATTTTTCGGATATTATTCCAGGTACACTTAAAGCATGTATATCGGGAACTGAAAACTGGGAGAATACGGCTAAAACAGACTGGCCGGTTACCGAAGGACCAACCGTGCTGAAAAAGAACAATCTCTATTACCTGTTTTACTCGGCAAATGATTTTAGGAATCCCGATTATGCAGTTGGTTATGCCACTTCAAAATCGCCGTTTGGCCCATGGACCAAATACAATGGAAACCCCATCATCAGCAAAGCGAATATTAAACAGAACGGTACCGGACATGGCGATTTTCTGGTCGATGCCAAAGGTAATTTACAGTATGTATTCCACATTCATTATGCTGATCAAAAAGTATCGCCACGGGCAACAGTTATTGTAGCCGCAAAATTTGTGAAAGGGAAAGATGGAAATGCGGCAATGCAGATCGATCCGAAAACTTTCAGGTGGTTAACGCTACAAGCCGGGCAGTAAAATGATCGGTTTTGTAGAAAAATTGAAACAATAAGGGGCATCCGGAAAAAAGAAAATCGCTTTTTTAGCGTCTGGGAATTTAACCGGAAAATGCCTAACCAAATATAGGGTATGATTAAAAAATATTACTTAGTTTTTGCAGGTCTGTTACTGGCATTAGCCACTCAGGCACAAAATTTTTCCAATCCATTATTGCCTTCCGGGGCCGACCCATATAATTTTTATAAGGACGGCTATTATTACTATACCCATACCTCGGGCAACCGTATTGATTTATGGAAAAGCAAAAGCATTGAAGGTTTAAAAGATGCTGAACGGAAAAACATTTGGAAAGCACCTGCCGGAACCCCGTACAGCAAAGAAATATGGGCACCCGAAGTGATGTTTTTAAGAGGGAAATGGTACGCCTATTTTGCTGCCGATGATGGCAAAAACGATAATCACCGCATGTACGTGCTCGAAAATGCTTCGGCCGATCCCATGCAGGGCGAATGGGTTTTTAAAGGAAAAATAGCCGATGCTACTGATAAATGGGCAATAGATGGCGATGTAATCGACTTTAAGGGCCAGCTGTATATGATTTGGTCGGGTTGGGAAGGCGATACCAACGGCAAACAGGAAATCTTTATTGCCAAACTAAAAAATCCCTGGACAGTAGATGGACCAAGGGTTAAAATATCGTCACCAAAATTTAGCTGGGAAAAAAATGGTGATTTAGGCGGAGGCGAACATGTAGATGTGAACGAGGGACCACAATTTTTGCCACACGGCGATAAACTATTTATCATTTACTCAGCCAGTGGCTGCTGGACGGATTTTTACGCCTTAGGCATGCTTACCGCATCGGCCAAAAGGAATTTGCTCGATCCGGCTTCCTGGAAAAAAACAGAAAAGGCAGTATTTGAGCGATCGGTAGAAAATGGTGTATATGCTCCCGGGCACAACTCTTTTTTCAAATCGCCCGATGGTAAACAAGATTGGATCCTGTACCATGCTAATGATAAACCGGGGCAAGGCTGTGGAGGTTTCCGCTCACCTAGGGCACAACAGTTTAGCTGGAATGTAGATGGTACACCGAATTTCGGCACACCTTTAAAAACAGGTGTGCAGCTGGCAGCACCCTCAGTTAAAAAGTAAAATAATCAGATATAATCCCAATGAACTTAAAAAACTATCTTCTTCCTTTTGCCTTTGCGCTTTGTTTAAGCACAGGCTATGCGCAGAAAGACAAAAAAGCGGCCGAACCCGCAAAAGTGTGGTCGGTTGAGAAAGCCAATGCCTGGTACAAAGAGCACAAATGGCTTACCGGCGCAAATTATATACCGGCCAATGCCATTAACCAGCTCGAAATGTGGCAGGCCGATACCTTTTCGCCAGCGGTAATTGATAAAGAGCTGGGCTGGGCCGAAAGCATAGGCTTTAACACCCTGCGCGTATTTTTATACAGCAAGGCCTGGAGCCAGGATCCTGAGGGTTTTAAAAAGCGGATGGATCAGTTTTTAACCATTACGCAAAAGCATGGCATTCAACCTATGTTTGTGTTTTTCGACGATTGCTGGAACAAAACTTCCGCTATTGGTAAACAATCCGAGCCAAAAACAGGTGTTCACAATTCAGGCTGGCTGCAAGATCCAGGAGATCCGGCTTTTAAAGAAGAAGCCAATTTTCCTCTGCTTGAAAAGTATGTGAAAGATGTACTAACGCATTTCGCTCACGACAAACGCATTTTGCTATGGGATTTGTATAACGAACCCGGAAATAGTGGTAAACTCGAGGCAACCATTCCGTTGTTAACCAAAACGATTGGCTGGGCACGCGAGGTAAATCCCGATCAGCCGATCAGCATCGGGCTATGGAGCTGGGGTTTCGAAAAACTAAACGAAATACAGCTGGCCAATTCAGATATCGTTACTTACCATAACTACGAAGCACCAGACTGGCACCAGAGAACCATCGATTTGTTAAAAGCAAGCGGCAGGCCCTTAATCTGTACCGAATACATGGCTCGCCCGCGTAACAGCCGTTTTTCGAACATTCTGCCTATGCTTAAAGCAGAAAACGTTGGCGCTATTAACTGGGGTTTTGCAGCCGGTAAAACCAATACCAAATATGCCTGGGATACCCCACTGGCCGATGGTTCAGATCCGGTTGAGTGGTTTCACGAAATTTTTCAGCCAGATGGCACGCCTTACCGCCTGGATGAAGTAAACCTGATTAAAAAATTAAACAACAAATAAACAGATCATACAGGGCTGAGAATCCAAATTGTTATCTGTAATAAACACCAATTGAAACCAAAAATGAAAAAAACGTCTATTTTATTTACACTGTTGGGGCTTTCGCTCTCACTTTCTGCGCAGCAGGCCAGTAAACCATGGTCTGCTGTTAAGGGAAAAATATCGTCGCCCTGGGCCGATGAGGTTAATCCTGCTGCCGTGCTTCCGGAGTATCCGCGTCCGCAGTTTGAGCGTAGCGGAAACTGGAAAAACCTAAACGGCTTATGGGATTATGCCATTGCCGAAAAATCGCAACGCCCTGCCATTAACCAGGGTAAAATTCTGGTTCCCTTTGCTGTAGAAGCTTCGCTTTCGGGCGTTGGTAAAACTGTTGGTAAAGATAGCTTGCTTTGGTATAAAACTTCTTTTACCATTCCATCGAACATGAAAGGGAAAGATATTTTACTGCATTTTGGTGCGGTAGACTGGCGTGCAACTGTAAGTGTTAATGGTAAAGAAGTAGGTAAACACGAAGGTGGTTTTGATCCTTTTAGCTTTAATATTACCCCTTTCTTAAATAAAAGCGGCAACCAAACGCTAACTGTTGAGGTATGGGACCCCACTGACGAAGGCCCACAGCCAAGAGGTAAACAGGTTAAACGGCCAGAAGGTATCTGGTACACCCCGGTTACCGGAATCTGGCAAACGGTATGGGTAGAAGCGGTAAACAAGGCGCATATCGATCACATTAAAATTACACCTAATATCGATCAAAAGGCTGTTGAAGTAAGTTCATTTGTAGAAAATGCAAATGCCGGCGATCAGGTTAAAATTTCGGCCTGGGATGGCAACAATAAAGTAGCCGAACAAACTACCGATGCCAAAGGAACAGTAAGCTTAAAGATCGAAAACCCCAAATTATGGAGCCCCGATAGTCCGTTTTTATATGATTTGAAAATCGAACTGCTTTCAAAAAACAAAAAGGTAGATGAGGTGAAAAGTTACTTCGCCATGCGTAAAATTTCGATGGGTAAAGATGCGAGTGGGATTGAACGTATGTTGTTAAACAATGCTTTCCTGTTTCAGTACGGTCCATTAGATCAGGGCTGGTGGCCGGATGGATTGTACACTGCCCCAACCGATAAAGCTTTGAAATTTGATGTTGATAAGACTAAGGAAATGGGCTTTAACATGATTAGAAAGCACATTAAGGTAGAGCCTGCACGTTGGTATTATTACTGCGATAAAGCAGGTATGCTGGTTTGGCAGGATATGCCAAGTGGCGATTTAGGCAACAGGTGGGAAAACCGCCCGGGGGTGTTAGATCATCAAACCGACCAGAAAAGAAGTCCCGAATCAGAAGGTTACTACAAAAAAGAATGGAATGCAATTATGGAAAAACTGCATAATGTACCTTCAATTGTAGTGTGGACACCATTTAACGAAGCCTGGGGACAATTTAAAACGGTAGAAATTGCCAAATGGACAAAAGAGAAAGATCCTTCGCGCCTGGTAAATACGGCCAGCGGTGGTAACTTTTTCCCGGTTGGCGATATCATCGACTTGCACAATTATCCACATCCGGCTATGCCTAGTCCCGATTATTTTGGAAAAGACTATGTACTGGTATTGGGCGAATTTGGTGGTTTGGGTTTACCAATTGATGGCCATGTTTGGCAACAAAAAAATAATTGGGGTTACCAGAGCTTTAAAAACAAAACCGATCTGTTTAAAAAGTATTCAGAATTTGTAAACCGCCTTGGCGAACTTATCAAAGTGGGTTTATCGGCAGGGGTTTATACCCAAACAACTGATGTGGAGGTAGAAACCAATGGTCTTATGACCTACGACCGTAAAGTGGTGAAGTTTCCGGAAGCAGAAATAAAAGCGCTGCACGATAAGTTGTATCAGATTAAGGTGCCGGTAAAATAACCTGCCTGTTTTAGCATAGTTAACCAGTTTAATGAGCCCGGTATTTTTATATCGGGCTTATTTTGTTTTAAGGTTTTTTAATATCATGGCAAGCTTTACAAATACCCTTAATTGGGGATATGAGATTTAAAAAGACAGCAGTATTTTTGGTTGATTTAAAAAAATGTAAGCTGGCTTGTTAAAAGGCAATCGTACTTATACTCGCATCGGTAAGCTTTACCGCTGTGGTTAAGAAATGTTCGTTAACCAGGCCAACTTGTTTGTAAAGAAATAACTGAATGAATTCCGCGATAAATCCCGCTCTTTTTATGAAAAACCTAATTACTGCTTTCCTTTTTTTGATTGCTACTTCTTTTTTTGCCCAGGCGCAGCAGCTTACACCTTTTAACGAGAAAGGATTAATCGGCTTTAAAGATATCACCGGCCGCGTGGTGGTTGCACCTAAATACGATTACTCCTCCGACTTTAGCGAAGGCCTGGCTTTGGTTGAGCTGAATAATACTAACGGATATATTAACAATAAAGGCCAGGAAGTGATTAAGCTTAAATACTATGGAGGGTATAGTTTTCAAAATGGCCTGGCAGTAGTATATAATTACCGCCTTAAATATGGAATTATCGACACAAAGGGAAACGAAATTGTTCCATTAAAATACGATCGGATAGGGGGAATTTCTGATGGGGTAAGGGTTTTTGAGCTGAATAAGAAGTTTGGGCTAATGGATAAAAACGGAAAAGAACTGTTTATAACCCCATACGATCGGATTTCTGGATTTGCAAATGGACTTGCCTTGATAACCCAGGATAAAAAAATGGGTTATATGGATAAATTTGGCAAGATCGTTATTCCGGCTGTTTACGATGATGCTACATTTTTCCTTGGCGCTAATGCCTTTGTAGAGAAGGAAAGTGAAATTTATATGATTGATACTAAGGGTAATATCATTAAAACCTTACCATACGATAAACTGGGGTTCATCGGAGAGAAAGCTGTAAATGTTAAATTAAACGGGAAAACAGGAAGATTGAACGCATCGGGGAAAGAAATTATTCCACCGGTGTACGATGGGATTGGAAGGTTTAATGCTAATGGACAAGCCACCTTTACTGCCAATAAAAAAAAGGGGCTTATTGATCTCAACGGAAGAATATTAATTCCTGCAGCGTATGACGAACTTTCTTCTTTCGGCCGGGCAAGATATCAGGCTGCCCAGGATGGGAAAGAGATGATCCTGGATACACTTGGCAACCAGGTTTCTCCAAACAAATACGAAAAAATAGGTTATGATAGCGAGGGGCTCTCCTTAATGGTAACCAATGGTAAATATGGTTTTTTGGATAGAGAAGGAAAGGAAGCAATAGCGCCCAAATATCAATTCGTAGGCGATTTTTATTACGGAATGGCCAGGGTTAAATTAAATAATTTATGGGGTTTTATCGATAAAAACGAAAGAGTAGTCATTCCTATCCAATATACCTTTGTTACAGGAATGATTTTGTATCATGCGAAAATAAGGGTTGGTGAAAAGTGGGGGATGATAAACGATAAAGGTAAAGTGGTTATTGAACCAGTTTATAGTGATCTCGGTATTTTTACAGAAGGAAGGGTAAAGGTTAAAATAGACGGAAAGTGGGGCTTTTTGGATGAAGAAGGAAAGTTAGTGGTTCAAAACCTATACGCTGAAGTAGAAGATTTTGACGAGGGAAGAGCCATTGTAACACTCGGTGATAAAAAAATTAAAATTGATAAAAACGGGAAACAAGTAGAAAACTAAGCCAATTACATTTAAGCCAAAAACCATGAATAGATGCCTTAAATATTCGATTAATTTATTACCTCTGGTAATGTTACTATGCAGCAGTATAGCCTCATATTCCCAATCGCGCACGCAAATTGCCGCACAGTTAAGCAAGCTAATTAACAATTCCACTTATTCAGACGAACTTCAGTATTACAATAATACTATCGATGCAAACTGCAATACCCTAACCCATAGTTTTGATACTTTTCAATCGGTAACTTTTACGCGTACCGAAAAGTTTGCCCGGGTGAGCAGTACTTACCGAAATATTCCCTGGAAAAATCTGCAGAGCATTACACATGAGAAAATCAGTACTTCGGCGGTATATCTGTTTTTTGCTGAGCCCATTGTGCAAAGTCGTAAGCTTACCTACGGAAACTATTTTAAAAACAAGTACACTGATGGTACTACCGAGCGTAGCGTAAGGAGTATTCAGCTGCATATCAAAAATACTGATCTGTTGGTATTTGAAACCCTTTGTTATAAATTAAAATTAGCAGATTCTGCACAAAATTTGCAGGCAGTAGCCCCGATAAAAACATTGCCACAGACACTGTTTAGCCAGAAAGTATTGCCCCCATCTAAAAATGAGGCACAGGGAATCATATTCGATTCTACAACTGGTTATAAATGTGGCCCACAGGAATGGCCTTCTTATTGGTGCAAATTTTTTAAACTTGGTGCAATAGACATTTCAAACATGGGATCGGATGAAATGAAGGCGAAATCGCTGGAAATGCAAGCCTATTGGAATAAATACTGCTATAGTTTTACCACAGGAGACTGGCGGGGAATTACTGGTGGAAGCATTACTACATTATTGGATATTAATAACGATACCGGCAGCAGTGATGCTTTCGGGCTCATCGCTTACAGGGTAAAAGGCAATGTAAATTTTTTAAATCCTTTTAATGGCAAAAACTATTTTGATAATTTATATGCCAGTTACGGTAAAAAAGAACATTATGTAGAGTATGAGAAAGAGGAAGTTCAGCGGGAGTGGGAATATTTGCAGAGCCGTGCAAAAAGGTGGGGTACCAAATCATCAGCTTACATGCTACAGCAATATAAATACAACGCCCAGGCGCATCAGGAACTGATTGAAGCCATTCTATGTAACACTCAAGGTGAAGGTGTTTTTGCGGGTTTAAAGAGCAATCCGGCACAGTACCTTTTACAAGTTTACAATGTAGGGATAAGAAATTTTGAAGAGGCTGTATTTTTATTCGAGTCTAGTTTTAAAACCCAAATATCATCGGCAGATAAAACTGCATTCCGTCAAAACCTTAAATACCAGCAGGTACTTTGGGATTAAGTTTTTCGGATTATTGTGATAATGTCCAGTGTTTTTAGAACCGCTCTGTTAGGTGCTTTGGTGTGAACGCGAATAGTGAAAAAATCCCTATCTTCATGCTCAATCATAATCTGGAATGCCGCAAGACTTCCAAAAATTAATTAGATGAAACCATTCGATTTTTCCACCTTCCCGATATTAGAAACGGATAGATTTACACTTCGCAGGCTCTTACTAACAGATGCGGCCGAAATTTACGAACTCCGTTCGGATGTGGAAGTAGCTGTCTTAACCGGAAAAGCACCCTATCAGAGTTTAAATGATGCCACTGCCTATATCAACAAGATCGACAACCTCGTTAATAACAACGAATCGATATACTGGGTTATTGCCGAGCAGGAAACCGGTCCAATGATTGGGGCGGTTTGCCTTTGGGATTTCAATCCTGAAACCAGGACTATTGAAATGGGTTACGAACTGCTTCGGGCGTTTCAGGGAAAAGGTATTATGTTGGAGGTAATCCCGCGTATACTTAACTATGCATTTGAAGTAATGGGGGTGCAAACCATTGTAGCCTTTCCATCCAGCGACAATCCCCCATCTATAAAACTGCTGGAAAGGCTTGGCTTTGATCTGGTTCAGGAAGATCATAAAAATACACATCAAGGCGTACCTGGAATGCTTACCTATACATTTTCTGCTCCTGAATCCTGATTTGATTGTTGTTACCACTTCGGTTGGTGAGGACATAAACCGATAGAATTACTCACCTAGGTTGATAAATCAATTGTTTGTCAGTCTGAGCGTTAATTTATTGGATAAAAATCAATATTAGTAACAGCCTCTCCGGGTTGTTATTTCGAACGTAGTGCAACGTAGTCGAGAACCACGCAGTGCTAAGCGAAGCTAAATCTGCCTCTTAGATTTCTCCCCGCCTGTAAGGGCAGGCATTCCGCTGCCAGTGAAAAACCGGCTTGCTCCAGTCGAAATGACGATTCTTTCTATAGGGTCTGTCAATGGTAGCGGAGTCGAAGACCTATTCGCTATTACTGCTGTGACACGACCAAATTATAACAAGCTACCTTCCGGCAGTTCGTACGGCAATTTACCTGGTTCAAAAATGCGGGTAAGCTGAGTGCCTTCAACCGTAATTTTATCGCCTTTTCTTCTAATCCAGTTCCCTTCTCTGAGGCCAACTACCTTAATGTTGTTTTGGGTTAAAAACTCTTTTATACGCGTTTCCCTAGTTTCGCCATTGTGTTTCAGTGTAGGGTCTGGGTCGAGGTAATGCGGATTAAGATTAAAAGGAACCAATCCCATACATTCGAATGAGGCTGGATAAACAATCGGCATATCGTTGGTAGTTTTCATATTTACGCCACCAATATTACTTCCTGCACTGCAGCCTAGGTAAGGTTTACCACTTTCTACATTCGATTTTAATGCTTGCATCAGACCTGCCTCGTGCAGGGTTTTCACCAACAGAAAAGTGTTGCCACCTCCGGTGAAAAATCCCTTCGCTGCATTAATAGCCTCTGCATGATCTTCAAATTCGTGTAATCCTTTAGCTTTAATGCCAATGGTTTCGAAAAAATCGATAGCTTTCTGGGTGTAATCATCGTGAGAAATACCACCCGGCCGGGCAAAGGGGATAAAAATGATTTCGTCGATACCTTGATATAAATCGATAATCTCTGCTTTTAAATAAGCCAGGTATTCACCACCAAATAGGGTAGAGGTTGAGGCAAGGATAATATTCATCATATACTTAAATGTAGAAAAGCACGATAAACTTCTCGTGTTTTTTGTCAAAATTAATTAATCATTCCTGTTTTGGTTAAAATAGGATGAAAATTAAATTATTCAAAACATTTAATCACCCTTTAGCGTGTATATGCTTTAACGCGCTACAGAGGTTAATTAATAATTGTGGTTGTTAATTAGAGAAATTATTTACCTTACCTGGCCTAAAGCTGTGGGTTTGCAAACCAGGCTAATAAAAATGGTGTAACATTTGGGTTATGTTTATTTGTAATTTTTATTAATTTAGTTTTAAGAATACCAAATGCCAGTCTATCCAACACCACATCAAGATGAGTTGATTTCCAGATTAAAATGTGGTGATGAGCTCGCATTCAATCAAATTTACAATAGCTACTGGAAACAGCTCTACTACACCGCCTTTACTATTTTACAAGATGAAGAAGGTGCGCTGGATGCCATACAGGAAGTGTTTGTGAGCTTATGGCAGCGTAAACATGACCTCAACATTGTAACCCTTAAAGCTTATCTCCACCAGGCGGTACGTTTTACCGTACTTAAGGCTATAAGGGCACAAAAAACTGATCAGGAATTTTATAAAAGACTGGCTAAAATCACTACTGAAATTATTATAGAACAGCCCATGCTTTTTAAGGAGCAAAAAAGCCTGATAGAAGGGTTGATTGATAGCCTCCCTGCCGATTGTAAAGCCATTTTTTTAATGAGCCGCGAAGAAGAAATGACCTATAAGCAAATTGCCGCTAAACTCGAAATTTCTGAAAAAACTGTCGAGAAAAAAATGTCCAAATCGCTTAAAATCATTCGCGAAGGCTTAAACCTCGAAATGTGTCTTTTTATAATTGCCGCTTATCATTTGTTTTGATTTTATAGTGCTGTTTTACAGTATTTTATCTTTTTTAGTCTCTCAATTATCCATTTTGCTGTAGGGTCTTCTTCACTTTTGGGTACTTATTAATTCGAGACATGGAAAAAGAACAATTTTTAATCCTGATAGATAAATATGTTAATGGGCAGGCTACCGAAAATGAAATACTTTTGGTTGAAGCATATTATTCGAAGTTGAAAGGAATATCAGAAGTTGGTGAACAGGAAATAGAAAATGAAAAATACCTTAAAGAAACGCTGTTTAAACAGATTATCGAGCAGATCGGAACCGGATCTATCGATACAGCAACAGGCATTAAAAGGGGTAGACGGATAAGCCTCTGGTGGCTCAGTGCTGCGGCTTTAATCCTGGTTATATTCAGCATTGGTATTATGCTTTACAAGGCTAATAAAACTACTCAGGCAGTAGCTGTTGATTATGCAGCGTTGATTGAACCTGGTGGAAATAAAGCCGTTTTAACTTTGGCCAACGGTAAAAAAGTTATTCTGGATAATGTTTCAAGCGGAGCAATAGCCGAACAAAACGGCATTCAAATCAAAAAGAAAGAGAACGGAACCCTGGAGTATGTTCAGCTTGCAGTTACTTCTTCCAATAACCCATTGCAAAATGTATTCAATACCATTGAAACGCCGAGGGGGGGGCAGTATAAAATTATATTAGACGATGGTACCACTGTTTGGCTCAATGCAGCATCTTCTTTAAGGTATCCCTTACATTTTAACGGCAACGAGAGAAGGGTTGAGTTAACAGGAGAAGGTTACTTTGAAGTGGCGCACTTAAAAACTAAACCATTTATTGTAGTAACCGGCAAGCAGGAAGTAGAAGTTTTGGGTACCCATTTCAATATTAATGCCTATCCGGATGAAGAGGATGTTAAAACCACCTTGTTGGAGGGCAGCGTAAAGGTAAAAAGCCTGCAGGATAAAAGCCAGTCGAAATACCTTAAACCAGGCGAACAGTCGGTGTTGAACAACAACAATTGGCTGGTAAAACCGGTTGATGCCGCTACACAGGTAGACTGGAAAAACGGCCGTTTCATTTTTAAGGATGAAGAGCTTAAAAGTGTAATGCGCAAATTGGCCCGATGGTATGATATTGAAGTGGACTATACACAGCCGGTAGAAAATTTGAATTTTAGCGGTAAAATTTCGAGATCGAAAACCTTAAAAGATGTACTCAGGATATTAACACGCACAAATGATGTAACCTTTAAAGTAAAAGAAAGGAGGGTTACAGTTATGCCATAATTTACGATATGGACAAGCTGTAAAAAGCCGGAAGTGCTGAAGACACTCCCGGTTAGCATTCAGTTTGTCTGCTCCAAAATATTTTTCAGAATACTATCAACCAAACACAATGGTCCGGAAACGGAGCATTTAACAACTTAAACTAATCAAATGTATGAAATTTTACGATCTTAATTCGTACTGGAATTCCTGTGCGAAAAATAAAGTTCTGCTAACCATGAAACTTACTGTTTTACTTCTCTTTGGCCTGGTTTTTCAGGTGTGTGCAAATGGCTACGCGCAAAACAAGATTACCCTTGCAGAAAAGAATATTTCTTTAGAAGAGGTATTAGACAAGATCAGTCAGCAAAGCGGATTGGATATCTTTTACAACGCCAACAGGATAAAAAGGATAAACAATATCTCCATTAATGTTAAAGAGGCTTCCTTAGCCGCCGTTTTAGATAAATGTTTTATCGGTTTGCCCTTAACCTATACCATTGAAGCCTCAACCATTGTAATCCGCGATCGCAGCGAGTTAAAGTATACAACCTTTAACCGTCAGTTTGCCGATGTGCGGGGCCGTGTAGTAGATGAAGCTGGCCAGGGTTTGCCCGGCGCAACCATAAAAGTAAAAGAGAGTTCTACTGCGGTAGTGAGTGGCAACAATGGCGAGTTCGTGCTGAAAAATGTTCAGGATGGAGCCATTTTGCAGGTGTCGTTTGTAAGTTACCAGACACAGGAAATAAAGGCCAATCTGAAAGCCGAAATGTTGATTCAGCTCATTGCCGAGTCGGGAAGCCTGAACGAGGTAGTCGTTACCGGTTTTGGGCAAACCCAAAAAAAAGTAAGCGTAACCGCAGCCATATCTACCGTTCAAACCAGGGAATTAAAGCAAAGCCCGGTTTCAAATTTAAGTAATGCCTTAGCTGGCCGTTTACCCGGATTAACAACTATTCAGTCATCAGGTACTCCGGGTTCAGACGGATCGGCTATTTACATCCGTGGTATTGGTACCTACGGCGCTAGCAGAAGCCCCTTAATTGTAATTGATGGTTTACCACGCGGAGATGCCAACTTTGGCGATATTGATGTGAATGAAGTTGCTTCAATTAGTATATTAAAAGATGCTGCGGCAACCTCATTATACGGTATACAAGGTGCCAACGGTGTAATTCTGGTAACCACTAAACGCGGAAAAATTGGCAAAACCAATATTCAGTTTAATGGACAGTATGGTTTGCAGACACCGCAACGCTTGCCCGAACGTTTCAGCAGTTTACAAAAAGCAACTTTAGATAATCAGGGCTCCGTTAACGATGGTAGTAACCCTATCTGGACAGATAAAGAGATTGAACTTTTTAGAAGCAAAGCTGACCCCTACACCTATCCTGATGTAAACTGGTACGATGTAATTTTCGAACCCAATACCCCTCAGCAACAATACAACGCCAACATGAGTGGCGGTAACAGTAGCGTAAAATATTTTGTTTCATTAGGCTACCTTAATCAGGGTACGCTTTTTAAAGGGGCGAATGATAATAAATATAGTGTGTCTCAAAAATACGACCGCTATAATTTTCGCTCTAATATTGATATTACGGCAACGGATATGATGAATGTACGGCTTGACCTGGCTTCGAGAATTGAGCAACGAACCGGACCCGGGCCAGGTTATGGTACTGTATTTAGCTGGGTAAACCTGATGCAAAACTATACCACACCTGTTTTTAACCCCAATGGTACTTATGGTGCAGGGCGGATTACCGCACCTGATGTATGGAACCCACTGGGTGCCATAAAAGAAAGCGGTTATTATGATAATTTCTGGAACAGCACCAACGGTACCATTGAAATAAACCATAGACTCGATTTTATTACAAAAGGGTTAAATGCCAAAGGTTTGTATACTTTCGAAAATTATGGCGCCATCAATTACGGTCAAAACCAGCAATTTACGGCTTTCCGCTATCGTAAAGATCCCGTAAGCGGAGCAGAAACCTATACACCATTTACCCAACAAACCTCACTTTCAAAATCATCGGGCACTTCGGCTACCCGTTATTACTACTATAACCTGCAGCTCAACTACGATCGCTCGTTTGGTAAACACACATTTTCTGGTCTGGCTTTATTTAATCGCAACTATACTTCTGTTACAGGCGATTTACCCCGGGCTTATGAAGGTTTTGTAGGCAGGGCAGCATATAATTACGATGCAAAATATTTTGCAGAATTTAATATGGGCTATAATGGTTCTGAAAATTTCCCCAAAGGTAAACGTTACGGCTTTTTTCCAGCGGTTTCTGCAGGTTGGGTAATTTCTGCCGAATCCTGGTACAATATCAAAGCCATGAATTACCTTAAGCTTCGGGGATCATTCGGTTACGTGGGTAACGATAACATTGGTGGATCGAGATGGCTCTTCATTTCCGATTACAGCAGGGGCGGAGGCTTCGATTTTGGAACTTCTCCAACCACATCAGGAGGTTACAATGTAAACCGTACAGGTAACCCCAATATTACCTGGGAAAAAGCGCAAAAATCGAACATCGGTTTAGAAACAGGTTTCTTTAATAATGCGCTTAAGCTGGATGTAGATGTATTTAGGGAAAATAGAACCAATATCCTCACTACGCCACAAACTATCCCAACTTATTTGGGTATTGCAGGTCTTTCGGCCATTAATGTGGGTAAAGTATTAAACCAGGGTTTCGAGGCTTCTTTAAACTTTAACACCAATGTAGATAAGGTTAATATTTTCGGATACATCAACTGGACTTACAATAAAAACAAAATACTTGCCCGAGATGAGCCCAATTTAGCTTATCCATACCAAGCTTTAACCGGGCTTCCTGTAGGCTATCAGTTAGGTTATATTGCCGAAGGTTTGTTTAAAGATCAGGGCGAAATAGATGCATCGCCGAAACAGAGCTTTGCAGGTAGGGTTATTCCGGGTGATATCCGTTACCGCGATATGAATGGCGACCGTGTAATCAATGAAAACGATCGTGTAGCCATTCAGGTAAGTAATTTTCCAAACAATACTTTCGGGGCTTCGCTAGGGGCATCGTGGAAAGGAATCGATTTAAGTGTTTTGATGCAGGGCGCTTTAAGCGGTAAAACCAATGTACCTTATCTTGGGCCGGCAAGGCTTGATGATGTTTGGACACCAGCAACAGCCAGTACAGCAACTTACCCTACGGTGCATTACAGCTTAGCGGGTGGACAAAATAATTCGCAGCTAAGTACTTTCTTTATTTACAGTTCCGATTACCTAAAACTTAAAAATTTAGAACTAGGCTACACATTTCCTACCCGAACACTTGCAAAAATTAAAATAAGCTCGCTACGGATATTTGCCAACGGATTAAACCTGGCCACCTGGGATAAACTGCCTTACAAGGATTACGATCCGGAACAAACTGCAAACGGAACCGCATTGTACCCAACCATGAAAGTATACAATGTGGGTGTATCGATGAATTTCTAATCACTGACTTAAAATCTTTAACAATGAAAAAATATAATTATGCTTTACTGGTAGTTTTGTTCCTTTTAGGGATAAGCTCTTGTAAGAAAAGTTTTTTAGACCGGGTTCCGAGTGATTATATCAATGAGGCAGAGGTTTTTGGCGATATCAATAATGCCGAAGGCTTTCTGAATAATATATATACTGCTATTCCATCATGGAATTATGGAGCAGGAAACTCTTATGTAACTGCGGCCATGACCGATGAAGCTAAACAACGTTGGGCAAATGGAGCTATTTTGTTTAATACCGGGGCATGGAATCCAAGTAACTTTTCTCCGCTTGGCGATGACTGGACAAATGCATATGCTAAGGTGAGGGCCTGTAATATTTTCTTAACCAATTTTGATCAGATTCCGGAAGACCCTAATGTTCCGGGCCGGAAAACTCGTTTAAAGGGCGAAGCTTTAATGCTGCGTGCATTTTATCATTTTGTACTTTTTAGGGGATGGGGTAAAATTCCGATTATGAATAAACCACTTTCGCCGGCAACAGATGGAGATGCGGTATTCTTAAAACGGAGCGAATACGCAGAAGTAGTGGGGTTTATTGAGAGTGATTTAAACGCGGCAATGCAAAACCTGCCAGCCAAGCAAGATGCGGGTTTGTGGGGCAGGGCTACCAAAACAATATGCCAGGCCATAAAATCCAGGCTGTTTCTCTACTATGCCAGCACCTTATTCAATCCGGCTAACGATGCCGCAAGATGGCAGAAAGCTGCTGCACTTTCTAAAGAAGCGATGGATGCAGCACTGGCACAAGGTTATACTTTAGAACCAAAATTTGTCGATGCCTTTTTGAAATATGCCAATACCGAATGCATTTGGGGACGTAACATTGGAACCGGAGGAGGTTCAGGTATTGATCAGGTAATGCAGCCCTTAGGTTATAGCGGCTGGACCAATTGCGGCCCGATACAGGATTTTGTGGATGCCTTTGAAATGAAAAATGGTTTGCCTATTCAGGATGCAGCTTCGGGCTGGGATCCTAAGCATCCTTATAAAGACCGCGATCCACGGTTTTATGCAACAGTTTTATACCCCGGGGCGAAATGGAAAAACAGAACGATCAATATTTACACTAACGATAAAGACAATGCCAACGAGCCCGGAACCAATTATTGGTGGCGAAAATACATTACAGAAAGTTTAAACTTAGCCAACAATTCAGGTGGGGTAAACAAATCGTTCTCTATTTTTAGAACGGCAGAGCTGATGTTAAACTATGCTGAGGCACAAAATGAAGTTGCCGGAGCAGATGTAAACGTTTACAATGCCATTAATCCTATCCGCAAAAGAGCAGGTATGCCCGATATTCCTGCCGGCTTAACCAAAGAACAAATGCGCGAGGTAATCAGGCATGAGCGCCGGGTTGAACTGGCTTTCGAAGGGCTCCGTTTCTGGGATGTTAGGAGATGGAAAATTGCAGAGGTGGTAGATAACAAGCCTGTTTTTGGGGTAAATTATACCATTTCATCAAGCAATGCTACCGATACCACTTTTACTTATTTTGAAGCTCAAAAACGGGTGTTCGATAAAACCAAGCATTACTTTCTGCCTATTCCACAAAGTGAGATAGATAAACTGAATGGTAAAAACCCCGATTTTAAACAAACCGAAGGCTGGTAGTCGAATTTAATTAAATAACAACGCTCTTGTAAGGTAGGCCATATTTGGGCCTGCCTTATTAATTTTATATTAGCAAAAAGAAGAAAGTATACCTTTACAATTAATAACCCTATCATAAAAATAAGAGTAGGAGGTAAAAGCCCCTCTCGCTAAATTTAGTCTACTATAGAAAATGAACTGTTTAAAAGGCAAAAAGTATATCCTGTTGTGCATTATCGTCGCTTGGTTAAACCCTGCCAAGGCACAGGTTTATCAGGCGGTAAAAGAAATAGCGGCCAGAAGAACCCCTTGGTTGGCTTCATCACTTACATTTAGTAGTATACCAGCCCAGGATGGAAAAGATGTTTTCGAACTTTCGACCGAAAACAATAAGGTTAAAATTGCCGCATCTAATGCCAATGCCGCAGCCGAAGGCTTAGGCTGGTACCTGAAATATTATTGCAAAAGAAGTCTCTCGCATTTGGGCGATAACCTTGAGCCTGTAAAAACCTTACCGCAAATTGCTGGCAAAGTGAAGGTGGTTTCACCATATCCATACCGTTATGCTTTAAACTATTGTACCATCAGTTATTCGATGAGTTTTTACAAGTGGAAAGACTGGGAGCGCGAACTAGACTGGATGGCCTTAAATGGGGTAAATCTCATTCTGGCGCCGGTTGGCATGGAAGCGGTATGGCAAAATACACTTAAGAAAATTGGTTATAGCGATGAAGAAACGAAGGCCTTTATACCCGGGCCTGCATTTGATGCCTGGTGGTTAATGGGGAATTTAGAAGGCTGGGGCGGACCGGTAAGCCAAACATTGATTAACCAGCAGGTAAAGTTAGAACAGCAGATCATTAAACGGATGAAAGATTTAAAGATCGAGCCGGTTATGCAGGGCTTTTATGGCATGGTACCTACAAGTTTAAAAAACAAAATGAAGGTTACTGTTGCCGATCAGGGCAAATGGGCAGGTGGTTTTACCCGTCCTGATTTTTTGGTGCCTACCGACCCTGCTTTTGAGAAGATTGCAGACATTTACTATGCCGAAATGAAAAAAATATACGGTGCGGGCTTACATTTTTTTGGGGGAGACCCTTTTCACGAAGGTGGAAATTCGAAAGGAGTGGATGTAGGTGCAGCAGCCACCGCAATACAAAAGCGTATGCAACAACATTTTCCTGGCAGTACCTGGGTATTGCAGGGCTGGCAATCTAATCCTTCGGCTGCTTTATTGAGTGGTTTAGATAAAAAGAAAACACTGGTAATCGAATTATTTGGCGAAAACACCAACAACTGGGAGAAACGAAAGGCTTATGATGGTACCCCTTTTGTTTGGAGCAATGTGAGTAATTTTGGTGAGAAAAACGGACTTTACGGCAAGCTTCAACGGTTTTCTGATGAAGTAAACAGGGCAAAAAGCAGTGCTTACGGTCAGTTTTTGGCTGGGGTGGGTATTATACCCGAAGGAATAAATAATAATCCGGTAGCTTACGATTTAATGCTGGAACTTGGTTGGCACCGGGATCTTGTAAAAGTAAATGATTGGATAAAAGGTTATCAGGATTACCGTTATGGAAAAAGTAATACTAAACTTAATGAGGCCTGGCAACTTTTATTGGAAACGGCTTACAGCAGTCCGGAAATATACCAGGAGGGGCCTTCAGAATCGATTTTTTGCGCAAGACCGGGAATGGCTATTAAAACAGTTTCATCATGGGGAACCCGCAAAAGAAATTATGATCCCGAACGCTTTGCCGAAGCCGTTAAGCTATTTGTAGCAGCTGGAGCTGACTTTAAGTCGGTAGAAACTTACCAAACCGATAAAATTGATTTTGTTAGGCAAGTGCTGGCCAATAAGGGTGATATTACCTACCAGAAAATGATATCGGCTATTGCTGCTAAAGATGCTGTTGTTTTTAAAAAAGAAAGTGCCCGGTTTGAAGAACTGATTTTACAGCAAGATTCGCTTTTAAGTGCCAGCAAATACTTTTCTTTAAACAGGTGGTTACAGCAGTCCATTGATTTTGGTAAAACCCCTGAAGATAAAGCCAATGCTTTAAAAAATGCAAAAACACAGATTACTTACTGGGGGCCAGATAATAATCCGAAAACCGACCTCCGCGATTATGCACACAAAGAATGGGCAGGCTTGCTTAAATCTTTATACCTTTCGCGTTGGCAGGCATTTACTGCAGATCAGCTGGCTAAAATAAATGGTGAACAACATGAGCCGCCCGATTATTTTGCAATGGAGTTAGCCTGGACTCAAAAACCTGATTTGTATGAGCTAAAACCACTCACGGCCGGGCAACTTGATCAGCTGATTGAGCAGATCTTGAAATAGTGAATACTCAGGCCAGTTGAAAAACTGGCCTGAGTATTTTACTCAATTGTGTGGTATGATAATCAGTACAATCTTTGCACAAACGTTTGTGTTTGTTAAAGCGTGTGTTATGCTATGTTTTTTAGAAGGTGTGTTGCTTAGTAAAGAAAAAGGCCACTAACAGAACCAGGTCTTTCCCTGCAATTTAACTTTCTGATAGTAAAAACAAATCAAACGTTTGTGCTTAATTTATAAATAGAAATAGACCGTTTCGGGCTAACTTAGGGGCAACGCTAACCAAAGTCAACTATGCTGCCATCCGAAAAAGTAAAACAACTCTTATTCATTCTTTTGCTGTTTGTAATCAGTTTTTATTCATCAGCACAAAATAAAACAGCTAAGTCAAATCATATCCGCATCAACTTTAGCGGAAAAAAGTTTGATCAGCTAAACCTAGTCACAACTGTTGAAGGAAATATAAAACGTTCATTTTCAGGTTATTCAAAAGATGGAATGGCCTGGGATTTTGCCTATCCTGATAGTCTTTATGAGCAAATCAGGTACTTTGATATCAATAATAAAAATGATGCAGATACTTCAGCCAATACGATAACATTATCAACTACTATCGGGGCTGATACTGTGTTATGTGGAAGTTGCCATTTCAGCAGAGGAGATGTAGCGCTTAATGCTTCATTTTTGAACATCAATACCTATACCGGGATGAGGTTTTTGAAAAAAAATGGAACTGAGGGATCGCGAACAGAATTAGAAAATCAGTTTTTTATTGGCCAGGTAAAGGATAGACAATTGCTTAGTTCGATGGAGGGCATAAAAATACGTTATAGTTTTTTTTACAAGGTAAGCGGTACTTATGAAGAGTCGTTAAAACAGTATATCACGCTTACTCAAAAATATCCCGATTCTTATGGCTTAGTGGCCGGTTTGGCTGGCAGGTTAAATTATTACAAATCGACCGACGATGTAGCAGCTGTTTTCAATCTCTTTTCGCCCAAAATTAAAGCCAGTTACTACGGCAAAGAAATTGCCCGGAATTTAGCATTTAACCATTTTGATAATGCAATGCTTAAACCCTGGAATAGCAATACACCCGAGGCAATTGTAACCGACCCGAATAAACCATCGCTTGTTGTTTTTTCGGCTTCCTGGTGCGTGCCTTGCCATAAGCAGTTGCCGATAGTTAAAGAACTTAAACAAAAGCTGGGCGATCAGTTGGATGTTGTTTACATCTCCATCGATGATAAAAATACGCTGGCCAATTGGAAAAAGATGACTGAAGCAGCAGAAATTCCCGGCAGAAGCTTACTTGCAATTGATCAGATGGAGCAGATACGGAAAAAATACTTTGTTCAAACCATTCCTTATTCATTTCTGGTATATCCCGGTGGCAAGCTGGAAGTGATAAATGTGAGCATTGAAGCAGATAAACAAAAGATTTATAAATTTATTAATAAGGGGAGTAAATAACGCGCTATTTTTAATCTACAGGATGCGACAGGATGGTTACGCCATTCATATTCTATATATTAACCACAAAATAAACAGCACGATTTGAATGTGCAGTTTAAGGTTAACCAAATATATTTGAAGTAATTTATGAAAAGCATCCCTATATTAATACTCACGGCCTTTATATTAATTACCAGTGCGGTTTCTGCGCAATTTAAAACACCCGATTGGGTAAGTAAGGCAGGCGCCAGAAAATTTAGTTTCAAGCAAAAAAAATACCTGGTTAACCAGTATGGAGCTTTAAATGACGGAAAAACCTTATCTACCAAAGCGATTCAGAAAGCCATAGATGATTGTGCAGCAAAAGGGGGAGGTACGGTTTCTTTTCAACCAGGCAAGTATTTAACCGGTTCTTTGTTCATTAAAACAGGTGTTAATTTCGAAGTGGCTAAAGGTGTGGAGTTGTTGGGTAGTCAGGATATTAAAGATTACCCCGAGATTGATACCCGTGTGGCAGGCATTGAAATGAAATGGCCGGCAGCACTGATCAATATCCTCAAACAGCACAAAGCAGCTATTTCGGGATCGGGATTGATTAATGCTCAGGGTAAACCTTTTTGGGATTACTACTGGAACCTGAGAAAAGATTATGATGCTAAAGGCTTACGCTGGATTGTAGATTATGATGCGAAACGCCCCCGAACCGTACTAATCGAATCGGCCAGCGATGTGATTGTGAGAGATGTAAATTTACAACAAGCAGGTTTCTGGACGGTACAAATCCTTTATTCGAGCTATGTAACTATTGATAAAATTACCATCAGAAACAATGTAGACGGGCATGGCCCCAGCACCGATGGTATTGACGTAGATTCATCGCTGTGGACTTTGATCCAGAATTGTGATATTGATTGTAACGACGATAATTTCTGCCTTAAAGCTGGTCGCGATTGGGATGGCCTGCGGGTAAACCGGCCAACTGAGTATGTGGTTATCCGCAATTGCATTGCCCGCAAAGGTGCTGGTTTACTTACTCTGGGCAGCGAAACCTCGGGCAGCATCCGTCACGTGTGGGCTACTGATTTAATCGGTTATGGTACAGGCAATGCATTAAATATCAAATCGGCTAAAACCAGGGGTGGTACTGTAGAAGATGTTTACTTCGGTAATATCACCATGGAAGGTGGCGGCAATGTAATTCAGGTTAATCCTAACTGGAATCCGGCTTACAGTTACTCAACCTTGCCTGCCGGGTATAATCCTGATTCAATCCCTTTGCATTGGACCAAGCTTTTAACCCATGTTGAACCGGCGAGTAAAGGCATACCAAAAATACAGAACATCAATGTTTTCAACGTGAATGCAAAAGATGTTAAAAAAGCCATCAATGCTGTTGGCTTCAGCGAAACCGTATTAAAAAATTTCAACTTTAAAAATTTGAACATTGCTACAGCAACTGCTGGCAACATCGAATTTGCCCAAAACTGGACTTTCGATCAGGTGAAGATTAATGCAGCAGATGCATCTACTTTAAAAGTATTGAATGCAATAGGTGTAAAGCCTTAAGCGAGAGCTGTTTCAGTTAAAACGATATGCGTTATAAATAAAAAAAGGTACAACAATCGCTGTTGTACCTTTTTATCTAAATTAACGCTCTCAATCTATGATTGATGCAGGGCTCTCACCCCCTGCAAGGGCAAAGGTATTAATTATTTGTTTTTTTGCAAATTCTAAATTGATTTTCTGATTATTTCTTGAAAAAAATGATGCTTTATAAAAAAGCTAAGGCTAAAAATGCCTTGTTCAGCAGGCTATTTGCCAAATTGAACCTCAATCAAATTCCTCCATATTCATCGCATAGCTATCTTTAAACCATCACAAGGATAGCGAATTGAATTGCTCCTTTATAAAATTAGTATCATGGAAAAATACAGGAAAATTATTTTTAGTGCCACTTTGGCTTTCGTATTAACAGCTTTTATAGCTCCCTTTAGCATTTTTGCCCAAAAAACAGGCATTATACGCACCAATCACCAAAGACACAATATTAGTGTCCCAGGATACGAAACCATACAGGCAAGTATTGCTTTTGAGCCCGGGGTTCAGTTTGGTATGCATTCGCATCCTGGTGAAGAAGTAATTTACGTGCTTAAAGGGACATTTGAATATCAGATCGAGGGGGAAAAACCAGTCCGGCTTAAAGCTGGTGAGGTGCTTTTTATTCCGGCAGGTAAAAATCACCGGGCTAAGAATGTGGGTAAAAATAAGGCTGTAGAATTGGCAACCTATATTGTAGAAAAGGGGAAAACCCTGGTGGTAATGAAACCTTAAATAATAAATTTACCGAAAGGGATGATAAAAACAGCCCTTTCGGTAATGGTTTAATGAATTTATAAAATCTCGATTCCTTTTTCCTCGAGCGCTTCAAAAATATGTGCGTTTACCATGCTTTTGGTTAGTTCGGCCTGCGAGATATCCTTACACCAGAAAAATATCCGTACATCACTGCTGGCTCTGCTCACCGGACTGATCATAATTACAGGTTCTTTATTCACAAATACATTGGTGTTTTCGATAATTACATTGCGGATCAGGCTGGTTACTTCTGATGAGTTGAAAGGCTTAGCGATGGAAAGTACAATATCAACACGCATCTGGTTGTTGCTCAATGTCCAGTTGATGATGTTGTTGGATAGGATAGAACCATTTGGGATAATGATTTCGGCACCTTCATCACTTAACAAGGTACTAGACCTTACACCGATTTCTTTTACCCTTCCTTTTTTATTGCTCAGCTCTACCACGTCGCCAATGCGGATGGTTTTATCAAAAATAAGGATGATACCCGAAACAAAATTGCTTACAATGTTTTGTAAGCCCAATCCAATACCTACACCCAAAGCGCCCAATATCACTGTTATTTTATCAATAGGCAAGCCAGAGGCTGCAACAGCAATTAAAAAGCCACTAATGAGTAAAACCAGGCGGGTGACCAATAGCTTGGAGCGTTCGCCTTTATTGTCATCCAGTGCATCATCGCCCACATCGCCAAAGAAATAGGCAATGTATTTTTGTAAGAAATTGGCGAGCCAGATAATGGCCAGAAACAGCACCACACCTCCCAGTGTGAAAGAGAAGCTGCCAACAATCCTTCTTTGGGTAAGTTCGTCGGTAATGGCCGAATAAATACTGTTGAAAATATTTAAGTTGGTTGTAAAAATAACAGCCCAGATGATAATGGCACCTGTTGAGGCAATGCGTTTTAAGCCGGCGGTAACAGGTATCCAGTCAAAAAACTCTGGGTAGCCTTTTCTAATCCTGCTGCTTTTCATTTGAAGTAAAAAGGCCTCGACAAACATTTTAGCAAGTACAATTAGTGAAGTGGCATTCAGAAAAGCGCTTACACCTGTGTTGTAAAAAATCTGCGTTAGCGTAAAACGGCCAAAAAGGTTACAAAATGTAGCAATAAAGGCAAATACGATGTAAATAAAGCCTGTTGATATCAGTAGTTTATACTTCTTGTATTGTTCTTCGAGTGTGCGCCAAACGATAATGCCATAGGTGGTAGCCCCCGTGCTTAGTGCTAAAAGTAGCCAGCGCTGATAGCGTGGCGGCATACCCAAGATGCGGAGGATTACTGGTGCAAAAAGAAACAGTACAAATACACACCATTGGAAGAATAATTTTTTAGGTAGTTTTTTCCGGAATAAAAAGGTAAGACAAATAGCCAGCAGTATGTGTACCGATTCGATATACAAGGCGGGGGCGCGCAAATCGAATACTGGTGCGAGCGCAAAAAGCATAATTAAGGTAACCAGGTATGGTTTTGGCGAAAGCATGGTAAAGTTAAAATCTTCCACTGCTTCGAGCCTGTCGCGTTGTTTTAGACTCCTGAAATTAAAAAATACCCAGCAGAAGAAAACCAGGCAGGTAAACAAAAGCAAAGCACGACTGCTTCTGGTGTAAACGAAATAATAAGCAGATATCTGCTGCTCGCTATTCATAAACTTTCTGAAACCCATGCCTTTGTTGGCGCGCTTGTTAACCGATTCCCACAGGTAGCGCCTTTCTTTGCCAAATGCTTTTATGCTAACGGCACTAAGCTGGCTATCGGTAAGGTACATCAGCTCTTTAATGTTAATCAGGTTGGCCGAGGTGCGTGCCTGCTGGTTGTTAATGGTTAAGGAGGCGTTTTTAATCAGGCTATCCATTACCACCCGCTTTTTCTTCAGTTCGGAAAACTGTATCTTAAACATTTCGCGCAAGGCGGGCGTGGTAAATATTTTAACCAGTACTGAATCTTTACGCAGGTTAAGTATTTCTGTTTTTAACTTGCGGAGTTCTTTTTCGTACGCGTCAAGATCGGCCAAACAATCGCGGTTATTGCTTTGAAGTTCTTCCAGCAGGGTTTCGTCCATTTGCAGGTTCTGCAGGTTAAGGTTCCGGTCTGCGTTGGTTAGGCGGCTTTTTAAAAGTGCAAGAGCAGCTTCATCCTGCGTGAGGTGCGCATCAATTGGTTTAAGCTTGGTAAACGAATTAACAGTAACGGGCACCTTGTTTACCACCTCAAAAACTTTTTCTAATCGAAAGAGATAATCACTTTTGGTTAGTATAGCAGAATCGGCCAGAAAAGCAGTTTCGGGGTTCTTGTCAGCTGGTTTGCCGGTTTGAGCAAAAGCAGAAAAGAAAGAAAGGGCAATGCAGGCCATTACCAGGAAAACAGTGCGCAAATGGGAAGAACTTTTTATAATCATTTTCTTTTAACGAAAGATTTTGTAGCCAAAAGTAAATAATAGAAAATAAAAAAGCGTTCTCCTTTTCGGGGAGAACGCCTGAGTACTAAATTTTAACATCTTACTTTTTAGGCGCGTTGGTACCAAACTTTCTAGGATAATAAGAAAGCGTCACCATAAAATATTGTTGCAATACATTTTTTGTACTTGTAGTGAAGCTGTTTACGCTTGCATAGTTAAATACGCTTTTGTTTTGGCGCAATAAATCAAGAGCCGAAAATTTCACTTCCGCATTATTGCCTTTGGTAAAACGGTACGTGGCATTTGCATTCCAGATCGCAAAATTAATGGTTTCGCCAACCGACGGATTGTTGTTGTTGAAATTGATGTTACTGCTGAGTGAAAACTTTTTGGTGAAATTATAATTTCCGCTGAAAGAAGTAGTTAGCGTAATGTTTTTATAGGTCGTACCCAAGGCACTTTGTTTAGCTACACTGGTAACAATGCCTTGTGTGGCTTCGAAGGCTAATTTATCCTTATAGGTGTAAGTGGTTTGCAGGCTGTTGTTAGTAGAGAAGTTGTTAGAAAAATTAAACAAAGTATTGGTATAAGTTGGGTTTTTACTAAAATTAAAGGAAGTATTAAAACCCAGTTGCAATTCACTGGTTTTTAGTTTAAACGACTTACGGATATTTCCACTCAAGTTGGCATACCTATTACCATTCGCATTGGTTAAGTAAACTGTTCTGCGATTCTGTTGATCGATAAAAGTGCTATCTACAATATCATTATCAACTATGCCCGCCGAGCCATTGATATTAAAGTTCAATGTATTTTTACTTTTCATATCATAATGATAAAAATTGATATTGATCGAACGGTTTAATTCCTCTTTCAGGTTCAGGTTACCCCTTTGTAAATTATATAAGTTGGTACTGTCGGTTAAGGGTGCGAGTTGGTGAAGGGTAGGGATATTTACCTGGGTACGATAGCTGAGGTTTAAGCTCTCCTGATAGGTGCCGATTTGATAGTTTGAGGCGCTTACCGAAACAACAGGTACAAAATTTCGATAGGTTCGCCTTAGGTTTTGAAAAGAGCGGTCAGAAGTATTGTTTTGATTAATGACTTGTTGTGCAGCGGTAATTTTAATGCTTAATGATTTATAATAACGATTACTTAGGTTTTTAGAAAACGATTTGCTTAATGAAATTCCGGGAGTAAAATCGGTAACATTGGTTTTTAGGTTATTGGAAAGGTAATTATTCTGCTTGTAATTCCCGTTTACAAAATCTTCAATAAAATTATGTTCTTCGCTATTGGTCAAAGCCAGTTTGCCAGTAATTTCAGCATCAAATCCACTTAGGTTAGCATTGCCAAAAAAGATCGATTTCAAATTGGGCAAACCTAATATCATGGTTTGTGATAAATTCTTGCTATCCGTTTGGTATTTTCGGTTAAAGTCGCGGTTGTTGGCGCTATTTAATAAATCTCTAAATTCCGTTATTTCTGTTCTGTCGTTATTACGGTTGTTTATGCTAACATCATAGCTGGCATTAAGTGATTTAAACCGCTGTTTCCAATTGTTGTAGTTTTGGTAGTTGTAACTTGCCCTGAAAGTGAAATCGGTATTGGTATAGTTACTTTGCCCCATGCTGTTGTTGGTACTGGTAAGCTGCCGGGCATTATTCTGTGCACTTCTGATATTTGAATTACTATTATCCCCTTTTTCTGTATTGAATGATTCGCTCAAATCTAAGCGATGACTTTTTTGGTAATAATTGTAGATTGAATTAAAGCGGTGCCTATCGCTGGTATTGGATGAAGTGGTATTGCTGTTCGCGTAAAGCTGGTTATTATCGGCAATGGTGGTGATGGTTTGCGCATCGCCTATGTTTGATGATTCGAGATTTCTAAAATAATAATCGGCCGTTATCGAACTTTTATTGTTCCAATCTTTACTATCGGGCTTAAAATTGTAGGTCATCTGCGCTCCGGCTACATTACCTTTATTCAATCCGCTTTGCCTGAAATCCGATTGGTATTCAACCGAGGTGCCAACACCTTTGTAAGTACTGTTTCTGATCAGCGTATTAATATCATTGGGAATCTTATTGATATCGTTTGATGCCCCGATGACGGATAGCTGGAGCTTGGGGGTACTAAAGTTTAAATTGCCATCAAACTGGTAATGCTTGTCCGTCCCATAGCCGGCACTTATTTTGCCGAAGTAGGATCGGTCTTTCCCTTTCTTTAATTTTAAGTTGGCCACTAGGTTGCTGTCTAGTGGTTTATCTCTATCAGCGGTATTGAAAATCTGTATCTTCTCTAAAGCATTTTTTGGGATGTTTTGCAAAGCGATTTTATTGTCGCCACCAAAAAATTGTTTTCCATTAACGGTAAGTTGCTTCACCTCACGGCCATTAACCGTAATAATACCATCACCCCAAACGGTGATGTTCGGTACTTTTTTCAAAAGGTCTTCTACCGTAGCATTGGTATCGAGCTTAAATGCAATGGCATTAATTTCTAAAGTATCGTTATTGTACGAGATAGGAGGCACAGTAACGGTTACCTCTTGCAAGTTCACATCCTGCGGGTTAATGATAACGTTTTTAAGGTCGAGCACAGTTTGTCCCTTGGGAATAGTAATGTTTTTTTGGATAGTTTGGTAACCAACGTTGCTAATATCCAGTCGTAATGGCTTATCGATTGGCAGGTTACTAAATTTGAACTCGCCATAATTGTTACTTAGCTGATAATTGATTACGGTATTATCGGCCTTGTAAATAGAAACTGTAGCAGCTTTAAGCACATAATTGTGCACCGTATCTCTTACTATACCTTTAATAGTGCCCGTGGGCGCTGGGGTTGCGGTTTGGGCAAAAGAATAACCTGTTCCTAAGCAAAAAATGCTTAAAAGGAATAAAAAATGAGCGCGCATGATTTTAGATTTGCTTCGGTTTTAAGATGATAATTACAGGATTGCTTTTTCGGTCGCCGGTTTTAAAATATTTTTCGAGCAGGGGCGGATACTGGGTTGTTTTACCGGCACTACGCTCTTTAAAAGTAAACATGGCCAATGCAGAGTAACTGGTATAAAACCTTTTATCTTCATAGGCTAAGAATCCACGGTTTTCGAAATCGTAGGTAAAACCTGAATCAGTTACTGGTAGGAAACTCGAAAGACTATCTGGCTCTAAATCCTGGAAAGATAACAACTCAGTTGTTTTGGTGTTATAAATCAGGCTTTTCTTCTGGTCTTTATCCCAAAAAATGTTTGATAGTTTCAGGTAAAGCTGATCGCCAATTAAATAACTGCTGCCAATACCATGAATCATTTTCTTGTTTTTTTCGAAGTATTCGAACCTTTTTTTAACATAAGCGGGATTGGTGATAAAATCTTTAGGCAGGGTGTTTATGGCCGGAAAAATAAATTTATAAGCCAGTTCCATTTTTTTTGCATTGAGCTTGTACAACCGGTAATCGTAATATCTGGTGTAAAAGGCCTCGTTGTCATTGTATTTGGTTATTGGATTGTCGCCATACCAATCGTCTCTTTCGAAAAACTTATCGTCGATTTTAAAGTAGCCCACGGTATCTTTCTTTTTTTTGTCGATGGTAACAAGCGAATATCGGGTACTGTCTTTACCTTTTTTGATATAGGTATAAGGCCTGAGCACAACATCGCTATTGGCGAAAGATAATTTTGGTGAGTAATAATTGAAGTTTTTAACTTTTTTTACAAAGTTGCCTTCCAGGGTAAAATACTGTACATTGTTTGGGGTGTAAACGGCAATGTATTCGGTATTTCCTTCTGTTACCATTGTAAAACCATGTGTTACCGCTTTTTCCTTATCGGCCTTTTCTGTTTGCAGCTTGGAGGCATCGATTTTTGTGAGGTATTTTCCTTCATTGGTAAAAACCAGGACTGCGCGGGTGTCATAATCGTAAATTAAAAATTTATTGCCGGCAATTTTAAGTTCAGCAATATTGCCGAACAAACTTTCTTTGGTGGTTTCCAGCGGAACAAATTTAACTTCGTCGAAAATCTGCGAAACTGCGGCTCCGCGTGCACTTTGCGGGTCGATTCGTAAGGTTACAACATGCGAGCTGTCAATTACTCCTTCTTGCGAAAAAGCTGTGAGGGAAGAAAGGCAGGTTAATGCCAGTAAGCATAAGTTATGCTTGAAGCGTTTCATAAGTGTGTTTAGATTTGGTGTGCCGCAATTGCGGTTAACAATAATAACTATAAAATAAGTTTGCTACAACTCAGGAGTTTAGATTTAACATTTTTTAAGGGTTAAAAAATGCAGATTAATAATATAGTTTGTTTTTTAGTTTGCTAATTGTTAGTGTATTATAGACTTGGTGTAAATAATCACGCAAACGTTTGCCTGAATTTAAGTGCCAGAGGCATTGGTTTTATTGGCTGATTATTTGATTTTGTATTTTACCAAACGATTTTTGTTAAAAAAGCATTATACTGGATTATATTGCAGGGAGTTTACTAAGCGATTAATAAAAATGTTTTTGTTTGAGTAGCACTGACATTAAAATTTATTCGTCTCGTTGCCAAATCAATCGTTTGTGCATTGTTTTGAAGAAATGAGCGTACTTTATTTAATAGATTCAAAAAAGTATTCCGTAAAAATTAACCCTCTCCACATGCCAGCAAAATTTACTAGTATTCTTTACCTGTTGTTTTTTTGTTTAACGGGTTGCTTGGCTCAAAACGCTAATGCACAAAGCGTTGCTGCACAGTCAGGCACGACCAATTTTCAGGAGCGGGTACATCTACATATGGATAAATCATTTTACTTACCTGGTGATACCATATGGTTTAAGGCTTATGTGGTTGATGAAGCCAATCTCCCTTCGAAAGCCAGCGGAACGCTTTATGTTGACCTGATTAATGAAAAGGATTCACTCCTTAACGGATTTACACTTCCTTTACTCAATGGGGTATCCTTTGGTAATGCTCCAATCGATATTAAAAGTAGCAAAGGCCTATATCGCCTTCGTGCCTATACCAGAATTATGGATAATATTACACCTGTTTCGTTTTTCGATCAGGTAATTAAAATAGGTGATGTTGAGCAAATTAAAAACCAAATAACTGCTATACAAGATATTGATGTTCGTTTCCTGCCTGAAGGAGGAAACCTTTTAATGGGGCTGCCTTCAAGGATTGCCTATAAGGCAGTAAGCAGAAATGGCCGTGGAGTAAACATAACAGGGAGAGTGCTAAACAGTAAAGAAACTGAAATGTGCCTGATTCAGGATACTTATCAGGGGATGGGGTCTTTTTTCTTTACTGCTGAAGAAGGAATTACCTATAAAGCGATTGTTAAAGTTAACGGAGCTGAAAGAGCAATTGATTTACCACTCGCTCAATCCAGCGGCTATACACTTGCTGTTTCACAGCGCGATACGAGCGAGCTGGTTATTAAATCGATGTGTACCAAAGATTTGATAGGTAAGGGAGAATTAAAGTTAAGTGTACATAAGAACGGAGTTGAATTACTGAGTATTCCTTTTGTTATGGATAGCCAGATGGCAAGAATAACCGTTCCGGCGGCGAAATTACCCCAAGGAATTGTGCAAATTTCGTTGTTGGCAGCTAAGGGGCAGCCGCTGTGTGAGCGGCTAGCCTTTATTGGCCAGGGGAGAAATAATGATGTTATAAAGCAGAACGGGCTTGCTATCGAATATCCAAAAAGAGGCGAAACCAAACTCGAATTGCAAACTATGGTTGATGGTGGGCCTGTAACAAATGGTTCATTTTCAGTTGCCGTTACCAATAGTGAGGTAAGTATACCAAACCTCGATAATGAGAGCCATATCTTAGCAGATTTATTACTTTCTCCGGATCTTAAAGGGCATATCGAAAACCCAAACCGCTATTTTATGGATAGCTCCGATTCGACAAGGATGCATTTAGATAACCTGATGTTGACCCAGGGCTGGCGAAAAATAAGCTGGCAGAAAAAATATAACCCTGAAAAAACGATTCAGATTACAGGTAAGGTAACTGATAAGAAAGGGGGAGTATTAGCCGCCAATGTTACCCTAATGCGTACCGGTAAAGAGTTAGGGCTAGAGCAGACGGTTACCGACAGTTTGGGGAGGTTCTCATTCGATTTGGTGTACATGGGGTTGGGGAATTTCGTAGTTCAGGCTAAAAGTGATAAATCCAAATGGTTAGCAGTTAAACTCGATTCGCTGCCAGCAATACCCATTTCGCCAAATAGCTTTACCAAAAACTATTTTAAGGATACTTTATCTTTTTTATCAAAAGAAGTAATGCAGAAAAATACCCAGAAATACCTGAAACAAGAAGGCATAAAACTGAAAGAAGTAGAAATAAAAGGAAGTAGAAAGTTAGACTACAACCCCTCAAGAGAACCAATTAATTCTGGGCATGTTTTTCAGGTAATTTTACAAAAGGACCTGATTCATGTTGAAGATATTATGGATTACCTGGCGCGGCACCTGAGAGGTAATGGTGTTATTGCTATGAATGATTATGGGGTAATGAAACCCATGTACCCACTCTACATTAAAGGAATGAATACAATTAAAATGATGCCAATATCAGTCAGCATAAATGACTTTCCTGTAGATGAATATTTTGACCTTTCAGCATTACCTGTTAAGGAGATAGAAAAAATACAGGTGTATTTGCTTGGTTCTCCGCCACATCCATCCATAATGACCATTTCGATGAAGGACAAAAACATCCTATATCAGAATTTTAGAAAAGGAACACCACCTGGTACGGCTTATTTGAAACAGGAGGGCTATACCATAAGCAAGGCATTTTATGAGGTAAAGTATCCATTGAAAAAGCAAAGTAATGAGGAGGATTTGAGAACAACACTATACTGGGCACCTAACCTAATTCCCGATAAAAATGGTAAAATAAGTGTAAGTTATTTTAATGGAGATTTAACTGGCAAGCACCGGGTTGTACTTGAAGGCTTTGATGGGCAGGGAAACCTTTTCAGGAAAGAATGGAATTATAATGTTGTAGAATAATTTAAACCGTTATTGAATAATTCATGTCACATTTTTTGATGTTCTTTAGGTTAAGGTGATTTTGCTTCTTTATAAACCGATTTTTAGTGTTGTTTTTTACCTCTCCACAACCACATTAAAAAGCCGGTTACGGGCAGTGAGGCGGCAATTAGTCCCGCAATAAAAGCAATTATTTTCCCCAAAATTCCCATTACGCTTCCGGTGTGCAAATCATAGTTTAAGCTTTTAATCTGATCGCTTAGCGACAGGGTTTCAAAGGTTTTTCCTTGTAAGAGCAGCTTGCCGCTATAACGGTCGAAACGATACTGTATGCGCTGGTGTATTTTGTCGGGATCGAGGTAAGCCGATACATTTACAGTACCACTTTTGACTGCGGGAATATTGATGAGGTAATACGCGGCCCTGGTGTTAAAAGAAACAACTTTCGATAAGATCTGGTTATTTGATGCTGCTACCAAGGTTCGCGTGGTATCAGAGGTCAATTTTGTTTTCTTTTCTACAACCAGATCAAATGACCACATCAGGCCGGTAAGGGCAATAATCAACAGGGCAATAAAGGCATAAAAGCCGAAAACCTGATGCAAATCGTAGTTCAAACGTTTCTTTTTGGCATTCCATTTAACTTTAAACTTTGCCTTTAGCACGTTTGCTTTCCATTTGGTTGGCCACCAAAGTACTATGCCCGATAATAATAGGAAAACAAAACAGATAACCGACCAGCGGATAATAAAATGGCCAACCTTATCGCCCAGTAAAAGCGTGCGGTGCAGCGATAAAACAACGTTGAAAAACTCGCGGTTGGCATCCTCATGAAAAACCACACGCGCAGTGTAAGGATCTACATAAACTTTCTCGAAATATACGCCAGATTTTAACGACCTGAACATATAGCTGCGGTTCGGAGCAGTCTGGATTTCTACCCTCGAGATTTTTTTCTTGCTCCCCAGTTTAGCCTGAGCTACATTAAGTAACTCATCAAAAGATTTTGGTTTTGCACCAGCAGGCACTTCAACGTACAAACGGTCGCGGTAAAGCACTGCTTTAAGCTCATCAGCGAAAGCGTATATAGAACCGGTAATGCCCAATATAAACACCACCAGCCCGGAGCAGAGTCCGAGCCAGAGATGTAATTGATAGAGCGCTTTTTTAAAATTTATACGAAACATTGGCTACAAAAGCTCGTGGCATTTGGGCAGTTAAGGTACCCTGGCCTGTAAAATATAATTGATTGCTCAGGTTATCAACCTTGATTCCTAAACGATATTTCCCCGTATCATAGAAAGCCGTAGCATTAATCATTACATAAGACGGAAGCGTGAATATGCCGGTTGCCAACGCATTTGAAGTAAGGTGATCGCCTACATAATTGGTGCCCAGGCCAAGCCCAAGGCCTTTAAGGTTACCAACTGGTAGTTTATAGCTAATCCAGCTATTGATCAGTGTTGCTGGCCCTGCCGAGGCTGGTCTTCTTCCTTCAAGGGCAGCCGTAGCTTTGGTAAGCTTACTGTCGTTGTAGCTATAACCGGCAATAATGTTTAAACCTGGCAGCGGGTTGGTAATCAGTTCGAGTTCTACACCTTTACTGCGCTGGGTTCCGTTTTGTACGGTAATGTTATAATTAACCCCGTTAACCATTAAATCTTCTGGTCGGGTCAGGTTTTCAACCTTGATGTGGTATACACTAGCGGTAAAGCTCAGTTTTCCGTTAAAAAGATCGGCTTTTACACCACCTTCAAACTGGTTGGCATGTTGTGGTTTAAAAGTACCCGAAACACCAGCACCTTCAGGCTGGGTTACCGGGGCAACATTGGCAAAGCCATTCATGTAATTTCCAAATACCGACACCTGATCTTTAATGATGTGATATACCAACCCCAGCTTTGGCGAAACAGCTGTTTGCATATACTGGCTGTTTACTACAATGGTGTTGGTCGCCTGGTTTAGGGTTCCTTTATTTTGAAAACGATCCACACGTAAACTTAACATGGCCAGTAAACGGTCGGTAATGTTCAGTACATCAGAAGCATAAACGCTATAAATGTAGCTTTTGGTGGTGTTTTTAGTCGGCGCTGCGGTACTTGCTGCAAGTCTGGCTTCAACGGCCGATTTAGAAATTTTAACATAATTGGCATCTGATGGATTCAGTCCGCTTACATTATCGAACACAATATAGGGCGAATTGTCGTTGTTAATGGTTTGACTCAGGTAATCGAGACCAACTACCAACCTGTTTCTTAATCCTAACACTTTAAAGTCGCCAATAAAGTTCTGCTGGATATCGCTTGCAGTATTCGTTGAATTTTGAAGACTAATATTACGTTCGAGCATCTCATCGCTGGTTGCGCCTCTAATAAACTGGTATTGATAGAACCCGTCTGATTTTCGGGAGTTGTTGGAGTAAATAGTTTGCGAACGCCAGTTTTCAGAAATTTTATAATTGGCCTGAGCTTTAATATTTACTGTTGGGTTTTTCATAGTCAGATCGTTAGATGAATAAGATCTTTTCCAGTCAAAATTTAGTTCTTGTGGGGTTGTAGCTATAAATTTTCTTACCCGGTTTAAAAAGATTACAGATGGGCTGGTAGCCTCGGTTTGTAAAAAGCCGGCATTCAGGCTAAGGGTTAACCTGTCATTTGCACGGTATTCAACCGATGGAGCGAAAAATGTTGATCTTCTGAAACCTGCATCCTGAAAACTGCCTTGATATTGGTATGCGGCATTCATTCTAAACAAAAGTTTAGAACTTTTTTTGGCTGGGCCGTAAACATCGGCGGTTAATCTGTTTAATCCGAAACTACCGGTTAAGTAATTAATTTCGCCACCTGCCGTATCAATAGGTTTTTTGGTTACAATGTTAATCAACCCGCCGAAAGAAATAACAGCTCCGCCAAAAAGAGTTCCTGATGGGCCTTTAATCAGCTCTACCCGCTCAATGTTAGAAGGATCGATTTCGCCATTGGTTTGCGCTGGGAGTCCATCTACCAAAGCTGCTTCGGTTCTAAAACCGCGCATGCTGTAATAAGAAGCACCATCAGTATTGATACCACGCGATCCCTGGATTTTATACACGCCCGGCGAGTTTTTAAGTGCGTAACTAAAATCGGTAATCATTTGTTCGTTTAACAAGGTTTTTGGAATGGTAGTATAAACCTGTGGATTATCGAGATTAGCTAAAGGCATTTTAGCTGCTGTGGTGGTCTTTTTTACCGAAAAACGGTTGGTTTCACCACCATTAATTACCACTTCATCCAGTTGCGAATTACTTTCTCTTAGGGTAAAGTTTTCTCTTAGGTTGGCATCGCCCTCTACAGTAATTTCTTTCGATTGACTTTCCAGGCCAATATAACTTACTGATAGGGTATGCCTGCCGGCAGGAACATCCTTAATGCGGTAATTTCCATCTGCATCTACAACGGTGTTGCGCGTACGATCGATACTAACGGTTACGAACTGTGCGGGCTTGCCTTCGGCTGTAGTTACTTTTCCCCTCACTTCTCCTCTAAGCTGGATTTTAATGGTAACATCTTTCCCGCTGGCAGTAAAAGCCAAACCGCTTTTTTTAGAAAGTTCGGTTAACACTTCACTAACGGTATTGGCCGATGGACTTAAAGTAATGGTTTTATCAAGCTCGGCGCTTAATCCGCTATAAATAAAGTTGAGTCCAGCTTTTTTTTCCAGTTGCTCCATCACCGCCTTAACTTTTAAGGTTCGTGGACTAATGGTAACCGGTGTATTTTGAGCGTAACCTGTATTAAAGAGTAAACAACACAGTAAAAGGACACAGCCTACTAGAATAGGCTTAAAATTCATAAATTTGTAATTGATCATTGATTGTGAGAATTGATGGTAATATTAACTATCGGGGTGTTGGCGCACTTCCGGTAGTTTGTTGTTTTAATTTTATTTATAGATTTCAATATATTTTCCTGCATTTCTGAAGCGGTAATCTGAGGCCCGTTGTATCAGTTGTAAAACCTGGCTAACGCTTTGTTTTTCGAATTTTCCGCTAATCGGATCATTGAGTGTGCAGCTCACTTTAAAACGTAAACCATATCTGTTTTCGAGAGTTTCCAATACCTGTGGCATAGGCGTGTCACTGAATTTAATTAGTCCTGATTTCCAGGCTGTAACGGCATTTGTATCTACTTTGGTAACCTCGCCAGTGCGTTGCTGCGTTTTGTTAAAAAAAAGACGTTCTCCTGGCAAAAGGATAGTTTCTGGGCTGTTTTTAGCCTTGAAACTAATTTTTCCCTGAGTAAGGGTAACCTCCATTAATGTTGCAGATTTTAGATTGCGTACATTGAAACGTGTACCCAGCACTTTAATTTCGCTATTGGCACTTTTTACCAAAAAGGGTTTTGAGGCATCGTGCTTAACCACAAAAAATACTTCGCCAGAAAGCAGGGTTACAGGACGGGTTTTTCCGGTAAACTTGCTGGGATAGGCAATGCGGCTTCCGGGTTGAAGCTCGATCTTGCTACTATCGGGTAAGGTAATTAAGGTGGGCTGCCCGTATGGCGCATTAAAAACAATGTTTTGCGGAGGGGGTTGTGTTCTGTTCAATAGCAGGAAACCTAGTGCAAGTACTGTAGCTGCAGCAATAGAACTGTATACCCTCCAGGTTAGCCGGAACTTTTTTGGGCGAGGTTGCATTTTTTCTTGTAGAGCAGAAAGGATTTCTGGTTTTACTTGCTCCTGTTCAACGGCTAGGAATGCAGGGAAATCTTCCAGTTCAAGCCAGGCCTCTACCTGCATGCGCTCTAAGGGAGTACATTTTGCTTGTGCATATCTTTCCAGTAGCTCGCCATTAATATCTTCCATATTAATAACTACCATGAAAGGCACAGTACCCTACGCAAAAAGCAAAAAATATTTTATTAGTAAAAAATCAGGCAGGATGAAGTGAGCTTTTTAGCTCTTTTAAGGCTCTTGAAATGTGTTTTTCGACTGTTTTTACGGCGATGCCCATTTCGTCGGCAATTTGTTTATAAGTGAGGTTCTGCTCACGGCTGAGCATAAAAATGCTTTTCGAAGGTTCTTCAAGCCTGGCAATCACCATTTCGAATTGTAAAGAAAGTTCCTTATCCAGTAAGATCGATTCAGGATTATACCTGCTAATTTCTATAAAATCGTTATAGTTGATGTCGGTAACATCTTCCTGATTCTTTTTGTTTCGGAAGTGATTTAATATCTGGTATTTGGTAGATCGGGCCAGGTATTTTGATGCTTCCAGCTCATTGTCAAAAATTAAACCCCTGGTCCAGATAGAAAGAAATATATCCTGACATATATCTTTTGCTGCTGCTTGGTTACCACACATGGAAAGCGCGAGGCCATACACTTTGGCCCAGTGGAGATTAAAGAAACCTACAAATTCGCGATTTTTCATGTCAAAATAAGGATATGTTGCAAATATAATCTTATTTAGACTTGTTACAAATAACGAGTTGAATTTGTTGTGGGAAAAATCATGTATTAAGAAATTTGCAAAGCAGATCACTATAAAAAAACTATAAATCATATATTTAAAATTTTAATCAGATATTTCAGCGTAAACCTATTTATGTCGACAGAAAACAGCGCTTCAGTCATTACCGGAGCTTTAACGGATGCGGAGATCACACCAAACAAAAAAACATTTTTAAAGGCTTTAACCGAAGATTGGTGGGCCGTAATTTTAGGGTCGGCTATTATTGCTGCAGTACTTTATTTAACTACTGCAGGTACAGCCATTACTTTACCCGTATTTAAATGGGCAAGTACCGACGATCTGTTGAACAAAATTTTATCAGCAGGCAATTTATTGTTGATTATCGAAACCGGTCTGGTATTTCTGGCTCTTGCAGGTATTGCCATTGCGCTTTCAGGAGGTAATGTGGTTAGGTTTGCTACCGGATTTTCGCTGATTTACTTTTTAGCCATTATTTCTTTTATTATTGGCGGTAACAAGAACGTATCCTATTATGGCTTAGAATATGTGGTTTTTGCCCTGCTGATTGGCATATTAATGGGTAACCTGATTAAACTGCCAAGCTGGTTGAAAGAAGCCGTACGCTCTGAATTTTATATCAAAACAGGATTGGTAATATTGGGTACAACTATTTTATCGGCCGATTTAGTTAAGGCGGGCCTGCCCGGTATTGTACAAGCCATTATAGTAGTGAGCGCGGTATGGTTTTTTTCTTTGTGGCTAAGCCGCAGGTTAAAAGTAGACGATGAATTCGGAATTATATTGGCTTCGGCAGTGTCTATTTGCGGCGTTTCGGCAGCTATTGTTGCTGCTGGTGCAATCAATGGTGATAAACGTAAATTATCTTATGTAACTACCCTGGTACTTATTATGGCTATCCCTATGATGGTAATCCAGCCCTGGGCAGTAAAATATTTTCATATTCCTGAAGTAATAGGAGGGGCCTGGTTGGGCGGAACGCTCGATACAACGGCTACAGTAACAGCAGCTGGAGATTTGGTGGGGCCAATTGCCGTCAAAGCAGGAGTAATTGCTAAATTCTCGCAAAATGTATTTATTGGAGTAGCCGCATTTTTTATCGCCATATGGTGGGCTTATAAAAAGCCGAAAGATGAGGCAGGCAGTGTACAAATTAAGGTCGAAAGCCCTGGGCTTAAAATTGTGTGGGAACGTTTCCCGAAATTTGTATTGGGTTTTATTGCGGCCTCGCTCATATTTTCTTTTCTACTTTCGCCTGCTACAGCAAAAAGTGTAGCACCTACGTTAAATGGTTTACGCACAATTTGGTTTGCAGTAGCGTTTATCTCTATCGGTATGGAAGCTAAATTTTCTTCACTGGTGAAACTACAGGGTGGAAGACCAGCTATGACTTTTGTTGTGGCGCAGCTGTTTAATATATTCTGGACTTTGTTATGGGCTTATATTTTGTTTGGAGGCTATATATTTCCAGTGCCGGATTTTAAGTAGAAAGAGTTTAGAATTTATTTCAAAATAGATACAGAAAAAGCGACCAAGGTCGCTTTTTCTGTATCTAAATTTTTCGATCTATTTTGATATGGGCTGAAACGAAGTTTATTTATTGCCTGAAATTGATCTTCTATTGCCATTATATAAACTTTACATCATAATCAAAACCTCTGGTTCTAATTTTGTGAAGCCATCTTTTATAAAGGTTTTTTCCAATCACAACTTTTCCATCGATAACAGTTAATGTCTCTCCTACAATAAAATTACTCAAATCCTGACGGTACTCCTTCTTAATATCTGTCATAAAGATTACATCTTTTTTTTCTGGTAATTGAATTAATGTATTTATTCTTCTGGAAATACGATCTATCGGGTTCATAAGACACTATACAATAAAATGTAGTTCAAGAATACCGAAATTATGTCTTTATTACAAGGATAGAACCTTATGCGGTTCTTTGAATTAAAAAATACAGTTTCGCGTATAAATCTCCGCCTCGTTTCACTGTAAAAAATCGCAAGCGAGAATTGTCAGATATCTAGTTTTGCTAAAGCCTTAAGCGAAAATTACTTTCATATTAATAATTAATAAAGAAATCATAAGTTTTGTTTCTCTGCTTAACATTAACTTAATCTTTACGCTCTTTCTTTGCTGAAAATTATTTTTAGGCATGATGAGATATGTTTGTGCAATCCTGATATTCTTCCAGTTATGTTTTACTGCCACTGCGCAGGAAAAGGAACTGGAGCTATTTTTTGACCATCAATCGAAAAAGCCAATCGAATCGCTTATTGAACTCAAGAAGATTTATGCCCAGTCTATAGAAAACAACGATGCGATTTTAGAAGGGAAATGTTTACAGCAAATGGGTAAGGTCTGTTACCGGCAGGGACATTTCAGGCAGGCACTCGATTTTTTTTTAAAGGCCGAAAAAATATTCAACAGTAATGATAAACCTTTATTGCTGGCTGCAAACCTGAGCGATATTGGCGTATTATACTACTACATTAAGCAGCCCGACAAAGCCATGAAGAATTATTTGCTGGCTTTAAGCATTTATAAAAAAGAGCACAATGTAAAAGGACAGGCAGCTATTTTTGGTCAGATTGGTCAGCTTTACGAAAAACGTACCCGGTATGACAGTGCTTTTTATTACCAGAACCTGGCTTTAAAAGCTAATGAGCGAACAAGCGATATTAGTGGCGCTGCTAAAATTTACGAAAACTTAGGTAGTATTTACGAAGACCTTGAAAAATACGATCTGGCTTATCAGCATTTCAAAAAATCGCTGGATTTATATCAAAAAGATCATAACGAACTTGGCAGCATAGAGGTAATTAATAACCTGGGCGATATTTTGCGTAAAACAGGCAAATATCAGGCAAGTGTTGCAGAAACACAAAAAGCCATGAAACTTGCCGATAAACTGGGCAATATCTATCAGCTGGCATCTTGTTGTAGGGATTTGGGCAAAGCATACGAGTTAATGAATCAGATGGATAGTGCCTACCATTATGTTAAGCTGGGCTATAAATATACCATCGATTTATACTCGGAAGATGGTGCTCGTCAGGTTGCTTTTCTGCAGGTGCTGTACGATATCAATAAAAAATCGGATGAGATTACCAGGCTGCAGAACGATAAAAAAATAAACCGGATTATTGCATTTTCAGCCACCATTGTGGTGCTGTTAACCGTCGTTTTAGCTTTTGTTATTTTTAGCAGGCAACGTTTAAAGTTAAAAGACCAGCAAATGCTGGCCAAACAGAAAGATATTCAGCACGATTTAACTAGTTTAGAACTTAAAAACCTGCAGCTCGAAGAGCAGCACCTTAAACAACAGCTAGAAGTGAAGAGTCGAGAGCTCTCTACGCATACTTTAAACCTGATTAAGCACAATCAATTCCTCGAAAACCTGCGCAATACCTTGCAGGCTATGGTAAAAGACGATAAACGCGATCAGAAAAGGCAAATGAATCAGATCCTTACCGAAATTAACCAAAGTTTTAACCACGAACGCAACTGGAAAGAATTTACGCAGGCTTTTGAGCAGGTGCACCATCAGTTTCTCGAGCAGCTTAAAAAGTTCAGCATTGAACTTACCTCAGCTGATATGCGCCTAATTGCTTTACTTAAAATGAATCTCGACTCAGCCGATATTGCCACTTTACTGGGAATTTCTACCGATAGCCTGAGGGTTTCCAGGTATAGGTTAAGAAAGAAGTTAAACTTAGCCCAGGGCGATAATTTATCGGCTTTTATACAGGCCCTTTAGCCGTTACATCATAAGGCTAAAAAACAAACTTTAGCGCGCAGTTACCTGCTTAACAATTTGTTAATGTAACGGTAATAAAAGCATAATGGCGTTTCTGTTAGTGTTTAATGTCTTCATTACTAGTTTTTTGTGTGTTTGTGTTGCTTTTTGGTTTATGCCTTTTGTAACGGTGTTGCCTTTATGTAACCCACATAATTTTGGGGTATAATTTGGCGTATACATCTTTGCCCCGTCGATAAAAAAAAGACAATACCAAACAAAATGAACAAACTTTTACAAATTCTGTTTTTTCTTGTTTTTTGTGCAGGCACAGCCAATGCTACAAAAATAAAAGGGCACGTTTACGATAAGCAAACCGGTGAGGCTATAGTTGGCGCAACGGTGGTGCTCGAAAACCCTAAACGGGTAACCAACACCGGACTCGATGGTACTTTTGAGTTCAAAGGTGTATCAACCGGTTCTGCTAAAATCAGTGTAAGTTACATTACTTACAAAACCATCACCAAAACCATCGCGGTAGAAAAAGAAGACAATGAACACTTAAAGTTTTATATGGAAAGTGATTCAAAAAGTCTTGATGAGATCACAATCAAAACCAATGCTGTAGCTTCTACAGATCAGGGCGCGCGCCGTTTGGAGAAAAATTCTACCCAAATCATGAACATCGTATCAGGAAGAGCTATAGAAATTTCTCCTGATTTAACAGTGGCCAACATCACCCAGCGCGTTTCTGGAGTCTCTATCGAACGCAATAGCAATGGCGACGGTCAGTACGCCATATTACGTGGAATGGATAAAAGGTACAACTATACCCTGGTTAACGGGGTAAAAATTCCAAGTCCGGATAATAAATACCGTTACGTACCGCTCGATTTATTCCCGGCCGATTTATTAGACCGTTTAGAAGTTTACAAAACCCTAACGCCAAACCTGGAAGGTGATGCCATTGGTGGTGCCATTAACATGGTAATGAAAAACGCACCCGGTAAGTTTCAGGTAAATACCAATATTTCATCGGGCTATAGTCAACTGTTTATAGACCGGAAATTTGCCAGTTTCAATTCATCAGATATTCAGTATAAATCACCTTATGAGTTAAACGGGAAAAACTATAATGCTACACAAAACGATTTTACCAAAGGAACTCTTGATTATAAATACAAAAGCCCTGCGCCTAATTTAATTGGAAGTTTATCAATAAGCCAAAGGTTTTTAGATAATAAACTTGGCGTCGTTCTGGCCGGAAGTTATCAAAATACTTATCGCGGTAGTAACAGTACATTTTACAATAATGCAGTAGCGGGAACAGATGCTTATGCGGTAATTACAAGCAAAAGCTACCGTGAGTTTTCGGAACAACAGCAGCGTACAGGTTTACATGGAAAGGTTGATTATTCGTTTAACAAAAACCATCAGTTAAGCCTTTACAATGTGTATGTTAATTTAAAAAATCAGCAACTTAGAGATGCAGTGAGCACAACATACAATGGCGTTTACAACCCTACAGCGGGTAATGCAGAGCTAGTTTATGATACTCGTAGCCGTTTAACAGAGCAGCAAATTTACAACAGTACCCTGCACGGAGATCATAAGTTTTTTGATGATAAATTCAAGGTACAATGGTCGGCAGTTTATTCATCCGCTAAAAACGACGTGCCCGAAAATACCAGTATTAGCTTAAATGGAGTAGAACAAAATTTTCAGCGCAAGCGTACAAGTTTGGTGAATACCAATCCGGTTACGCGCCGTTGGGAACGCAATACCGATGAGGATTTAGCTGGTTATCTTGATCTTACTTACCGCTTTACATTGGGTGAAAATAAACTCGATATCATGGCTGGCGGTTTATACCGCGATAAACAGAGAAGCAGTTTCTTTAATAATTATAATCTGGCACCAAATGCCAATGATGCTAAGAAATTGTACGGTGTAGATTTTCAGAGTTATACAGATTTAAGTTTGATAGTAAGCAATCCAGCAGGTGCTGTGGCCAACTCCCTTACTTACGATGCATCTGAAAAAATTGCTGCAGGTTACGGTATGTTTAAATATAGCTCGGCTAAACTTGAACTCATTGGAGGTGCCCGTGTAGAGCATACTAATCAAGGCTATAATCTGCTTTTCCCGGCGGGAGAAACTTATCCGAAAGGAAAACAGGTTTACACCGATGTTTTACCAAGTTTAACTGCTAAGTATTTTTTAAGTGATAAGGCACAGTTGCACGCCTCATACTACAAAGCTTTGAACCGCCCGGGTTTTTACGAAATTGTTCCTGGTAAAGTGATCAACGAGGAGTTTCAGGAACGTGGCAATCCAAACTTACAACGCGCCCTGGCCGATAACTTTGATTTACGTTACGAACTTTTTCCAGGTGCATCTGAACAGCTGTTAATCGGTGCTTTCTATAAGCGGATCAAAAATCCAATCGAATACACTTTCCAGGCAGATGCCGTTCGTGGACAGGATATATACTACACACCAGGCAATTTTGGTACAGCCAATAACTATGGTGCAGAAGTAGATTATATCAAGTATTTCAGTAAAATCGGTATTAAGGCAAATTACACCTATACGCACTCTCGTATTGTAACACCAAAAACAACAAGGACAATCAACTCAACTGGCGACATTCAGGCACTTTCTGTTGATCAGGAACGTCCGCTTTACGGGCAGTCAGAGCATATAGCCAACTTATCAGTATTATTTAAAGACACCAAAAAAGGCTGGGATGCACAGCTTGCAGCTGCTTACACCGGTTCACGTATTAACACCGTTTCGCAATTCTTAAATAACGATTTGTGGCAGAAAGGTTTCATTCAAATGGATGCTTCGGTTGAGAAAAGATTTAAAGGTGGTATCAGCGTTTTTGTGAAAGCCAATAATATCTTAAATACGCCAACAAAATTATTCATCAAAGGCACCAATCCGAAGAACGACAATATCAACGAAGATTTGGTGAAAGATGGTAACACCTTAATTCGAAGCGATTATTATGGCCAGAACTATTTAGTTGGCTTCAGATATAAGTTTAATTAATTGAATTTTAAAAAGATAAAGACATGAAATCAAATCAGATTTTTAAACTACTTGTGCTTGCCTTGCTGGCTCTGGCAGGATGTGAAAAAGCCAATATTGATGTTGATGCTACTGCCGTAGACGGTTCGGCCATTGGAGAAGTATCGGGCATTTGGGCAAAGGGGAGTACCCAGGTAATTAAAGGCGATATCATTATTCCCGAAGGGAAATCGCTTACCATTGAAGAAGGCGTTACGGTTTTAATGGATACCATTGCTAAACCCGAAATTATTGTAAAAGGTAATTTATACGCATTAGGAACGGCAGAGAATCCAATCAAGTTTACCGTAAATGAGTTTTATAAAACGGCTCAAAAGAAATTCGGCAAACTTTGGGGGGGGATTTTGGCTGGGCCAACCTGCGATGAGCTGGTGCTCGATCACGCCATTATTGAATATGGTGGCTCTACCACTTCCGATGCTTCAACTTCGGTAAAAATGGGACTTTACAAAGCTGTAGCAGGCGAAAACCTTCCGGCACTCTGGTTCGCCAATGCAAAAGGAAGATTGGTAGTGCAGAACAGTATATTCAGGAACCTGCAGGAAGATTGTACTTATATTGAGGGTGGAAGAATAATTTTTGCCAATAATGTGTTTTACACTACAGGGGTAACTGGAGGTGAGGCCATGAACTTTAAATCGGGATGTTTAGCAGATATTGCCTACAACCTGGTTTACAGCACCAATACCAATGCACTAAAACTATCAAATACCGGCGATAAAACACCACAAACTTACATTATAGCCTATAACAATACGATGGTTAACACCGGTTGGAGAAGACCAACAGCAAAGGGTGGCTCAATTTGGTTGGAAAGTACAGTGCGTGCAGATTTATACAATAACCTTTTTGCCAACACCCGTTTTGGTGTAAAAAGGGATCCGAAAAAACCAGAAGACGCCCGTTCTGCTTACAGCAATAACTGGTATTATGGATACGACCAGGCTACAGTTAACCAGTTTCAACCAACAGGAGATATTATTGCTGGGAAAAATGATGTGATTGGCACAGCTGCTGGCGCTAACGATCCAAAATTTGTTAACTACCCATTAAATACCGCAGTCAATAATGCGGATTTCAACACCGCCTGGGATTTTCATTTACAGGGCAATTCGCCAGCTTTGGGTAAAGGGATTACTAATTTTACCCGCCACCACGCGGCTGGCATCGTAATGAAAAATGGTATTACTTATATTTCACCGGCACCATCTACTTTTGTAGGTGCTTACGGTACTAAAATTTAAAATGAAGAATAGAATTATTATACCCGTTGCAGCAATTGCAATTTTAACACTTTGCTTTTCTTGCAACGGAATTGCACAAAAAGCTGATAGCACTGCGGTAAAGCCGCTTTATGTTTCGGAACCGGTTGATTTTGATACCGATGATCCTGCCATTTGGGTTAACCCGGCAGATGCCTCACAATCTTTGGTAATTGGTACCGATAAAGATGCAAACGGAGGTTTGTATGTTTTTGATCTGAAAGGGAAAATCATCAAATCGAAAACTGTTAAAGGTTTGCAAAGGCCCGATAATGTGGATATTGCTTACGGATTAAATCTTGGAGGGAAGAAAACTGATATTGCCATAACTACTGAAAGATTGAGTCATAAGCTCAGAATTTACTCTCTTCCGGATATGAAACCGGTAGACAATGGGGGTATTCCGGTTTTTGTTGGGGAAACAGGTGCAGAGTTCCGCGATTTGATGGGCATATCGATGTACACAGACCCTGACGGAAAAATATATGCAATTGTTGGCCGTAAAACTGGTCCGAAAGCTGGAGGTTACCTTTGGCAATACTTATTAACCGACGATGGCAATGGGCATGTTAAAGCCGATTTGGTAAGGAAATTTGGGAACTACAGTGGCAAAAAAGAAATCGAAGCCATTGCCGTTGATAATGAACTGGGCTATGTATACTATTGCGATGAGCAGTTTGGCGTACGTAAATATTACGCAGATCCGGCTAAAGGGAACAAGGAACTTGCACTATTTGGTCAGGGCGACTTTGCGGTGGACAATGAAGGCATAGCCATTTATAAAACTGCCGAAAACAAAGGTTATGTATTGGTTTCTGATCAGGGAGCCAGACAGTTAAAAGTTTACAACAGGGAAGGTAAAGCGGGTGCACCTAATCAGCACCCATTATTGGCCACTATCAAATACGCGGCTAACCAAACCGACGGAATTGATGTGGTATCGGTACCTTTAAATAGTGACTTTAAACATGGGTTGCTGGTAGCGATGAGCGATGATAAAACTTTTCATTTTTACCGCTGGGAAGATATCGCGGGCAATAATTTAACTGTAAACCCGTAACATGCAACAGTATACTGTTGTTTTATGCGTGAATTAATAACCTGTAATCGTGAATTACACAAAAAACAACATTTTTATGTTGTTTTTTGTGTTTTTTATGTTGTAAAGAACAGAATGATGTCGATTTCACTGGGTTCGGTTATTAAAAAAAGAAGAAAAGAGTTAGGGCTCACACAGTCTCGATTATCCGCAATTGCAGAGGTCAGTCCCACTACATTGCGTGAGATAGAATTGGGAAAAGTGAATCCTGGTGTAGACGTTGTTAGTCGGATATTGGATATACTAGGTATGGAACTTTGTGCTGTAGTTAAAAATATATCGGAAATAGATCATGAGGCGAGCTGAAATCTTTTTTCAAATGGGGATGCTCATTTGAAAAATTTTGGGTTGTTGGAAACTACTCACGGTGATTTCACACTTAGCCCAGCCTATGATCTTTTGAATACCAGGATACATGTTGACGTTCCAGATTTTGCACTCGAGGGCGGGCTTTTTGCCGATGATTTCAGATCAGGAAAGTGGAAAATAAATAATTCGCCTAATGAACTCGATTTTCTTGAGTTTGGTAGAAGATTGGGAATTTCAGAGAAACGGAGAGAAGTGTTAATAGCCACGTTTTTACTAAGACAGGATAAGGTTTCAGGGTTAATTGAGAGTTCATATCTTGCCCCCGCAGCAGCAAAAAACATATCTGCTGCATTATAATAAACGTAGGAACCTGCTGAAATAATTTAGATACTTTTCTAACAGCTGTTTTATGCTAATGTTATGATCTTTAAAAATGGCCTTATCGTATTGATTGTCGGTTGTTAAGTTGTGTAAAGACAAGCGAGGAGAGTGAGGTAGATGTGTGGTAGTTAGTTGTTTATGAAGGCCGGGCCACTTAAAGTGAAAAGTCGGAAGAAAAATCTTCCGACCATGAATGGGCCAAGGCCGCTTTTTTGTTATTAAATCTTCGGGTAATTATTTTGCTAAAGCTGCAGTTCTTTGGGCAGCTTCCGGAGTATTCATTTCTGTATTTACAGCTGCAAAACGATCTAAGTTTAATTTTGGTGTGCTTCCCATTACCAGGCTATGGTTTTGAGTTGTTCCACTTAATTTTAAATCTGCATGGTCTGCAATAACGGTGTACAAGCTTTCAGTTTTCGAGTCGATTTTCGCTACTGCATTTCCGCTTAAAAATACCTGAAGGTTAGTTACATTTAATTTACCTGTTGTTTTTACAACTGCATCATCAGATGCCATTACGCGGTAAATGCTTTTTACATAAACAGTAACTTTAGCTACCTGGTTATCTGCCGAGGTAATTTTTAAAGCTGTTCCGTCCTGGATCACTTTTACTTTTCCGCTATTGTCATCAGCATAGCTAATGCCTTCAGTTCCGTTTTGGATCAAGGTTACTTCTACATTTCCGCTCACTACTACTTTATCGAAGTTTTTAGGAGCAGAGATTTTAACAGGTTGTTTTTCGGTAGCCATAACAGGTGTAGAGAAGATTGAAGTGCTTAAAACAACAGCTGCCATTAAAGATTTTGCTAGGGTTGAGAATGAAGTTTTCATAATATTTTCGTTTTATAGTTTTAGAATATTTTGTGAATGTTTTAATAATAAGACGGCAAGAGGGGAGAAACGTTTCAGCGGTTTTGGCCGTATTATACCAACGGCTGTAACTTCTCGACGAACGCCGTTTTAAATCGGGCAAAAAATGACTGGTCTGATTGAAAATGTAAACCGTTTATTCACTTATCGCCCTTTAAATGCATAAAGCCATTAAATTTATTCGCATTTTTATATAGAAAAACAACCAATATATGTCTGCCTGTTAAAGCAGCCAGATATGTTAAATAGCTAAAAACAAAGGTTATGGAATTTACAGTTAGTATTAATGCAATATCGCAGGTAACACATAATGTAAAGTGTCTTCGTTTTGATAAACCGGAGAATTACCATTTTGTTCCTGGTCATGCTGCCGATGTATCCATCAATAAGCCTGAATGGGTTGAGCAAAAGCGGCCATTTACCTTTACGGCTTTAGCAGATAAACCTTATCTTGAATTCACCATAAAATGCTATACTGATCATGACGGGGTAACCAATCAGATAGGGCAGTTAAAAGTTGGCGATCAATTAGTGATTTCCGATTCATGGGGAGCCATTGAGTACAAGGGCGAAGGTTGTTTTATTGCAGGTGGCGCGGGTATTACACCTTTTATAGCTATACTCAGGCAGTTACATCAGGAAGGAAAAGCAAAAGGCAATAAATTGTTTTTTTCGAATAAAACTGAAGCCGATATCATTTACAATGAAGAGTTAACAGAAATTCTTGGCGAAGATGCTGTGTTTTTGCTGAGTAGCCAGGCATCCACCCGCTATGAAAACGCACGCATTAACGAAGCTTTCATTAATGCCAATATCGAAGATTTTAATCAACCGTTTTACATCTGCGGTCCGGATTTGATGATAGAAGAGATTGCTGCCATTTTAGTAAATAAAGGGGCAAACCCCGAAATGGTTGTATTTGAAAAGTAAGGGGTTAAATGCCCTGGTGCTGGCTTGAAATCTATACTTCAGTTAAGCATCTGTTTTTTCATACATGGCGTTTCTATAAGCCGTTCCCCATTTTGCAATTTCATCTATAATGGGTTTCAGTGTGCTACCATATTGGGTAACTTCATATTCTACCGTAATCGGTTTGGTATCCAAAACAGTACGGCTAACAAGTTGATTCATTTCCATGTCCTGTAATTCCTTTGAAAGCATTTTTGCAGCTATGCCATCTATTTCGCGCAACAAATCCATAAAACGCATTTTACCACCTTCAAGCAAGGTGCCCAGGATGTGAAACTTCCACTTGCCCGATAAAACCTCCATGGTATCCTTAATGGCTGTTATCCTTCCTTTACAAATGTTAGTGTTATTTACCGTCTGGTTTTTCTTCATCTCAATTAATTTTCCAATTATTCTATAAAACTAGAGAAACTCCAGATAGTTTCCAATGGGTAAGTAGTTTCCAATTGGAAACTGATAACGTTTGTAAACTGACAGGATTTTAAATTTGCCCAAGCGAATGAATAAGCTTAAAAACATGTCAGACAACACTATAAAAAATAACCCATTGCTGTGCAATCCTGAATCTGGTATTTGTGAAATGCCAGATTTTAGCGCTGAAGAATTTGATGCGACTGAGGTTGTGGCGAAAGTAAATCCCGTTAAAGTAATTTATTTTACCGACCCGATTTGTTCTACCTGTTGGGGAATAGAACCTCAGCTTAGAAAACTAAAACTGGAATATGGCAGTAGTGTAGAAATTGAATATCGTATGGGTGGTTTATTGCCTGATTGGAGCTATAATAGCGGGGGGATTAGTAAGCCATCAGATGTAGCGCATCATTGGGATGAAGTAAGTACGTATTACGATATGCCAATTGATGGTGATGTTTGGCTGGAAGACCCGCTCGATTCTTCTTATCCACCATCAATTGCTTTTAAAGCAGCACAACTGCAAGATCATGAAAAAGCGATTTTGTTTTTAAGGATCATAAGAGAAATGGTTTTCATGCAGAAAAAGAATATTACCAGATGGGAACATCTGGCAACAGCGGCTAAAAATTCAGGATTGGATATTGAACAATTAAAATCAGATTTCGAAGGTCCGGCAAAAACAGCTTTCGAAGCAGATTTGAAAGCGGCCAGAGCATACGGTGTGAGGGGGTTTCCTTCCTTGTTTTTTGAAGGAAATAACGGAGAAAGAGAATTTATTTATGGAGCTAAGCCTTATACCCATTATGAAATGGCGGTTTTAAAGCTATATCCTGATGCCATCAAAACAGGATATAGTAAAGACTGGGAAGCGCTTTTTGGTAAATATATCTCGCTTACTGCTAAAGAATTTACCGAACTCTCTGGTGTGAAACGAAACGTGGCTGAACAGTTATTAAATGACCTGGTGCTTAAAGGAAACCTTGAAAAGCTAACAACAAAAAATGGTTGCATCTGGCGACTAAAAGCTTAATCTTCTTTCACTATTTCTAAACTGCGATGTAGTTCACGGTTTAAAATATTGATTGCCCAAAACTCATTGTTTAGATGATTTAAAGCAAAAATAGCATCAGTTATAGTCAAAATTTGAGGAGTGTATGGAAATGGGGATTTCTATCTTAATCATATAAATCATTCAATGCCGCTATAATTGATCAACTAAGCCTTATCTATACAAGTTTTACTGGTTAGGATTTAGGAAGCAGCTTGATTAATCTGTAATGGATGATTTTTTAATTGATTATTTGGCACATTGTAAAAATGTAAGCGATAGCCTGCAAACAATTGCGAAAGATCTTTTAACACTTTAAGGTTGTGAACGATGAGAATGTCCAGGAAGATAATTGAAACAAAAGAAAAACAGTCCGTTGTGCGGATTAGCAGGTATATCACCATTGATGAACTTGAAGACTTGATAGAGGGACAGTTGGTATATGATGAAAAAGGGATGTCGGCTATTTTACTTGACATAGAAATAAAAGCCTATAAAACGGAAAAGCATGTTTACATTAAACTTTCTTCCAATCCAAAAACCATACTGATTATTAAGTAAGTCTCATTTAAAACAAGAAAAGCGACCGAAGTCGCTTTTCTTGTTTTAAAAACTTGTAATGTTTATTTTGATAAGGCTGCAGTTTGTACTGTAACTTCCGGAGTGTTCATTTCTGTATTTACCGCTGCGAAACGATCTAAGTTTAATTTTGGTGTACTTCCCATTACCAGGCTATGGTTTTGAGTAGTTCCGCTTAATTTTAAATCTGCACGGTCTGCAATAACAGTATATAAGCTTTCAGTTTTCGAGTCGATTTTGGCCACTGCATTTCCGCTTAAAAATACCTGAAGGTTGGTTACGTTTAATTTGCCTTCGGTTTTTACAACTGCATCATCTGAGGCCATTACGCGGTAAATGCTTTTTACATAAACAGTAACTTTAGCCACTTCGTTATCCGCTGAAGTGATTTTTAAAGCTGTTCCATCCTGGATCACCTTTACTTTTCCAGTATTGTCATCAGCATAGCTAATACCCTCTTTACCGTTTTGGATCAGGGTTACTTCTACATTTCCGCTTACTACTACTTTATCGAAGTTTTTAGGAGCAGAGATTTTAACAGGTTGTTTTTCGGTAGCCATCACAGTTGTAGAGAAAATTGAAGTGCTTAAAACAACAGCTGCCATTAAAGATTTTGCTAGGGTTGAAATTGAAGTTTTCATAATATTTTTGTTTTATAGTTTTAGAATAATTTGTGAATGTTTTAATAATAAGACGCTAGGAGGTGCTAAACGTTGCAACGGTTTTGGCCGTATTATACCAACGGCTGTAAGTTCTCGACGAACGGCGTTTTAAATCGGGTAAAAAATGACTGGTCTTTTTTTATTACCAGTTACACTCGCTAAAACAATTGGCAGATTGGATGGTAAGTTTCTCATGCAGGGTTGCCGGGTGATGGACCAAATGAGTATTGGCTGATTTCAGTGATAGCGGCTTTAGCTATTGGCTATGGCCTAATTTATACGATGATAGTTTAAGATAGAGTAAAAAAACAGGGAGAAGAGAAGGCAATGGGGTCGTATAGCTTTACTTAAAAGACAGATAAGTAGTGTTACTAACCATGAATCAGCTTTACGTGGTTTTAAAAAACCGATGATCGGAGAGGAAAAAAGACTGGTTTTCCTGCTTATGGCAAATTTTACTTTTGTATTTAAATTTATAGTTTTGTCCTTTATAGCGCTACATTTCCATTGCAGTCCTTATCTTGTTTTGATCATTTCCGTCAAACTCACTCCAATACTCGAAGCCTATTGTTTTTGAATATTTTTTATTCTGAATATTCTCTTCATATATCGCTGAAAGCTGTTCTTGAATTTTTAGAATGGAATCAAAGCCTTCAAGAAAAGGAGTATTAATGTATAGCGACCCGTATTTTGGTAGTGAACTCAAGAATGGGTATTCGCGCTTTGGGAGCCCAATAACATATTCCTCTATATCGTCAAATCTGGATATAATATAAGGCTGTGAAGAAGCTTGTAGTTCCTCAAATAGGGTATCTAGACTAAAGTTTTGTCTATCGCCAAATTCTCTTTCTGCCCCAATCAAAAAGGGTAGGGTGAGTCCGTTCTTATCCTCTACTGTACACCAAAGGTATACCAGTTTACGCCATAATGATTTTTCCATATATACTGATGATTATTTGGCTACCATATGCCATCTCCAAAATAAATATACGCACATTTTGGTCAGGAGGGGACTATATCAGCAAAAGGTTTTCACTAAGATTCACTTTTGTGCCTGTAAAATATCAGAGATCCAATGGATGTTTCTTTTTTTATTCAGGAGCTTAACGAATCAGTATATTGTTTAATTTATAATCAGCGGATTAAAGTTTAACCTTTTTCAGTATAGCTAGTTCTACTTCAATCTGTACGCTGAAATATCCTTCCAGCGTATTTTTGTAAGAAAAGGAACATTTAGAACCATAAGCACTATTAAGCCGCTCCTTCAAATTATCTAGTCCTATGCTTTCCCCAGAACTATTGATATCGGTATTGATAAGATTAATTGTTTCGACTACGAGTTTATCTTTGCGTATGAGTAAGTTAAAGATTCCTGGAGCTGATGGGTCACTTAGATTTCCATGTTTGAAAATGTTTTCCAGTAGAGTAAGTAGAACAAGGTGGATAAAATGGTAATTATAAACCTCCCTATCGACATTGAAATTTAAATAGGCTGTTCCTGATTTTGGTATTAGCCAAAGATCAATGAGGCTTTTTGAATGAGCTATTTCAATTGATAGTGGTGGATTTTCTTCAGCATGCTCAGCATCTAGCGCAAATCGCATTATTTTAGAAAGCCTCACTACAGCTTCAGCAGCTTTAGGTTCACTTTTTTGAATTAGGCTAAAGATGTAATTGAGCGTGTTGAAAAGGAAATGAGGATTAATCTGTGCTTTCAGGTAAACCAGTTTAGCCTGAGTTAACTCAAGTTGCAGCCTTTGCTCTTTAATCTGGTTTTCAAGACTTAGGCGTTCGAGGTTTTCGCGGATATCTCTTTCCTTGACGTAAGTTCTGAAGTAATAGAAAAGAAAGGCTAATGCTAGGAAATACAGGCTTCTCCAAGCGGCACCCCCAATATACCTGGCATTGAAGTTTAATGCTCTTCCGAGATCTTTATCCATAAGTTTGAAAGAGAGATCTAGTAGTCCTTTGCTTATAATTAATAGAGAGAACGCTGCAGCCAAAAAAATGGGAAGTCTCCAAACCCATTGTTTGCCATATCTCAGAGAGTAAGGAATTACCCATAACGAAGTAAGGTAGAAAAAGAAGATGTTGATCACATAGTGAGTCACAATACGATCCAGTTTAGCGACTATTCCCATCGCAAATGATATTGTGTATAGCTCATAAGTGATCAAAAGTAACCATGCCAGTATATGCCAATAATATGTCTTTTTAGGATTTTCAAGACCAGTTTTTACGTTAAAAGGGACTTTAGTATAAGTAATATGACTTAACATAGCTATTGAATAAATTCTTATTTATCTTATGTTTTTAGTAAATTGGTTTTATGAAAAAACAGCTCTCTCCTAAACTGACCAAAAAAACGGTATTTACTTTTCGATCAATGAATATGATAAGGAAAATAAGTACTGATCCTACAGAAACAACAATGACCATTGTTACCACAACATCAACGGATACCATAGCAACTTTTCGGTAGCTTGTTATTAAGGATTCTCTATTTTCTAAAGAGTAGGGTGTTGTCTTCTAGGTACCGGACAAAATCAGCTTTGTAAGGAACAGTCATGAGTACATCATACTTCTGCAGGTGTATGGTGTTCCCTTGAATTGAATGTACATAGTCGGTATTTATGATGTAAGACTTATGTACCCTGAAAAATCTAGTGTTGCCCAAGAGTTTTTGAACCATCTCCTGCAATGAATAATAGATGGTATAATGTGTTTCAGAAGTAAAAATGTGTAGATAGTTTCCTGCTGCTTGGATATAAATAATGTCTTCTTTCAAAACCTTCACCCGATATCCCCTTTCTCCAACCCTAAGATAAAATGCATCATTGTCTTCATCCAAAGGATTATCAAAACATTCAAGTAACACCGTGTATACCTTTTGGGAAAAGATATCAAGGTCAATGGGTTTTAATAAATAGTGTTTAGCTCGTAGGTCGAAAGCTTTTACTGCATATTCGGCAAAGGCTGTCGTAAAGATAATATTCGGGAAAGAATGCCTCACCGATTCGGCGAAATTGATCCCCGTTAGCCCAGGCATATCGATATCAAGAAAAATAAGGTCTAGTTTATTTTTTAAACTGTTTATCTCAGATAGTGCTTTAATTGGATTTGTATAGGTTTGTAAAATCTGTAACCTAGGGATTTCTGCAATGTGATTGGCAATTACTTTAATTGCAAACGGATCATCGTCAATAATAACGCAGTTAATAATGTTTTTCATATAGGAATTTAAGGCTCACTAAATTAAATATTCTTATTTTGTTTAAATCATGCTGAAAGTACTATCTGTAACGGAAAGTGTGCTATTCGTGTAGCTGTGATGAAAAGCTAACCAAGTTCTAGTGATGATCTTGCTGATTTTAGTGCATTATAATTTTCGTTGGAAAGACATTTTAATGAAAACGAAAAGGATCAACCCTCCCTGATCTCTTTGGCCTATATATTTACAGCTTTTAAGTTTCTTGGAGTGAGATATGTCTTTGCCTGGTGTCCAGTAATTGATTTAGCTAAATCTCTGGCAATTCCGTTGGATAGAGCGAATACAAAACCTTCATTATCTTTTGAATTTTTCGTTTTGCTTATTTTCAACTTTTGAGGATTCAACTCAACAAAACGGTGAGGTTTCCGTAAAATATTTTAATATGAATGGAGCGGCTAGTTCTAAAAATAACACGGCGGAGGTATTTACCTCTTAGCAGGTACAATTTCTGTTAATTTTTGTAGTTTAGAATTTTTAACCAAACCAAATGAGCATTTATAAAGAGTACAGTGAAAAAAAACTGCTTAGTCTTCTCGCGCAAGGAGATACCGATGCCCTAAGTAGTCTGTATTATTTACATGTTAAACAATTAAATTATTTTGTCTTAAGGACGGCTAAGTCATCACCACTAGCCGAGGATGTTGTGCATGATACTTTTATTAAGGTTTGGGAAAATCGTGAGAAAATTGATTGTGAGCAACCATTTAAGCCATATTTGTATACGATTGCCCGCAGGCACCTGCTTAATCTGTTAAGACGTGCACAACATGAAGTGAGCATTATGGAGGAGTTGAAAAAAAACACAATCAGCAAAGAGAATGTTACCGAGCACCTGATCGACTATACTGAAAGCAGTTCGATATTCATGGAAGCAATAAATAGTTTGCCTGCACAAAGGAAAGAAGTCTTTATTCGTTGCCGGATTCAAGGGCTTACTTATAAACAAGCTGCAATAGAATTGGGTATTTCTGAAAGTACCGTTAATAGTCAAATGGTTAAAGCTCTTAAAACTATTAGAGGTTTTATCTCCTTACGAACTGCCGTTCTGCTCTTAATGGCAGCTGTTACAAAATAATTATTTTTTTTTCATCACAGTAGATGTATTGTTGTCACCATTTGTATTAGTTACAAATGAAGGAAAAATTGAACAACGAGATCATACAGCTATTTATAAAGTATTTAAACAATCAATGTAGTAAAACAGAACTTGAAAAGGTACTTAAGCTGATTGAGGAGGGAAGTTATAAAAGTGAATGGGAATTTGTAATTACTGAAGATGCAGCGGCATTGGTAAATAGCAACCATCAAACGGAAATGCCAGTTGAAGTAATTTCCGGGCTTCACGATAAAATACAAAACACCATTACCGAAGAAAACAATAAAACTTCAGCCCTCTCACTGCAGGTTTCATATTGGCGGAAAATTGCGGCTGCTGCAGCCATCCTAATTACATTGAGCATAGGAACTTTCTATTATTTCTCCAAGCAAAAGAATACAAGTGACTTAGTTCGGGATATAGCCCCCGGTGGTAGTAAGGCAATACTTACATTGGCGAATGGCAGAAAAATAATCCTTACCGATGCAAAAAATGGGCAACTGGCTGCGCTGGGTAACGTGGTGGTAACCAAACTTGCTAATGGAAAGATAATCTATAGCGTAAAACCGGGTAAAACCGGCGAGGCATCACCTAATACAATAGAAACACCAAAGGGGGGACAGTACCAGGTTATATTGCCTGATGGAAGTAGAGTTTTACTAAATGCGGCTTCAGTCTTGACTTATCCTGCTTCATTTGCAGGCCTTAAAGAGCGACGTGTGTTGTTAAAGGGGGAAGCATATTTTGAGGTGGCAAAAGTGCTGATGAAGGATAAAGAAGTGAAGCAAAGGATACCATTTATCGTAGTAACCGGTAACCAGGAAATAAAAGTGTTGGGTACACACTTTAATGTAAATAGCTATTCAGATGAACCGCAAACCAAAACTACATTGATTGAAGGATCTGTACAGGTTATATCAGCAGGAACAAAAAAAGTCCTTCTTCCTGGTGAGCAGGCTATAGTAGGCCCCAATGGACTGTCCATTTCTGAAGCTAATATTGATGAGGTCTTAGCTTGGAAAAATGGGTATTTTATGTTTGAAAGCGAAGACATAGAATCAGTAATGAGGAAGATTGCCCGATGGTATGACGTCGATGTTGTATTTGAAGGCGATAAACCTAAAGATAGATTTGGTGGTACTGTTAGCCGTTTCAGTAATGTTTCCCAAGTACTCCGAAAATTAGAATTAACCAATAAGATTCACTTTAGAATAGAAGAAAGGAGGATTATAGTTACCAAATAACAACTTAACTTATGAAGTAATCTTAAAAAGAAAAAAGCCAGAAGTGCTTGCAACACAACTGGCCAATGCCTGGATTACTTAGTCAATAAATGCGATTTAACCAACTTTAACCCGCAGAAAACTTTAGATTCTTTAGGATCACAGTTAACCTGCGAATAACCAGACTAACAAATGTATAAAAATTATACTAATGAACTTGGTGTACCCAAAAGGCATGTCAATAAACTACTGCTGATTATGCGATTTACTACCGTAATACTAATAGCAACCATAATGCAGGTGAGTGCAGCAGGTTTTGCCCAAAGGATTACTCTTTCTAAAAAGAAAGTATCCCTTAAAAGTGTTTTTAAGGAAATACGAAAGCAAAGTAATTATGATTTTATCTATACGGATGAATTATTGCAAAATGCGAAGCCCGTCGATATAAATGTTAAAGAAGCGTTGCTGGACGATGTTCTGGATAAACTATTTCAAGGCCAGCCATTATCCTATACCATAGAAGACCATACAGTTGTCCTCAAAGAAAAAACAGAAATTTCTTTAAAAGGAAAATTAGCCCTGCGGACAATTGACATACGTGGCCGCGTTGTGGATAGCAAAGGACTAGGAATTCCGGGTGTAACAGTTCGGATAAAAGGTGAACCTGGTGGGGGCAGTACAAATAATAATGGAGATTTTAGTATCGCAGTTACCTCGGCAAATTCTGTACTTATCTTTTCGTCCACCGGTTTTACGACAAAGGAAGTTTCTGTAAATGGTCAGACAGTCTTAAATGTAATACTCACAGAAGCAGTGGACGAATTGTCTGAGGTTTTGGTCGTCGGTTACGGCACTCAGAAAAAGATTACTGTAACTGGTTCTATCAGTTCTGTGAATATGGCTGATATGAGAACGCCTGTAGCGAGTCTTTCCAATGCCTTGGCGGGTAAAGTAGCGGGTGTTATTTCCATGCAGTCCAGCGGCGAACCAGGTTATGATAATTCTCAATTCACCATTCGTGGACTGGGGACTTTTACCGGAAGTACATCACCTCTTATTATTATAGACGGTGTGCAGCGTGATGATGTTAATAGTGCCTTCGGAGGCTCTTTTAATAATATAGATCCTGAAGATGTGGCCAGTATTTCCCTGCTTAAAGATGCTTCTTCTACAGCCATGTACGGTGCAAAAGGCGCCAATGGAGTTTTAATTATTACGACAAAAAGAGGGGTAGCCGGTAAACCAAAAATATCCTTAAAAGCAGAAACTGGAATAGCCGGTTTTACGGAAAGACCTGAAATGTTGGATGGAATTCAATACATGCAGTTGTTTAATGAGGCCAGGACCAACATGGGATTATTACCTAATTTTTCAAATGAACAAATTCAGAAAACAGCTAGTGGCCTTGACCCATATTTATACCCAAATGTAAACTGGATAGATGAGGTTTATAAAGATCATTCTACTTTAACCAACGCAAACTTAAATATAAATGGTGGTACCGAAACGGTACGGTATTATATTTCCAGTTCATTTTACAACCAAACAGGGCCTTATAAAGTTGAGAAGTTAAATGGTTACAATCCTAATCTAAATTTTAAACGTTATGACTTTAGAAGTAACATCGATGTCAATGTTACTAGTAGCACACTTTTGCAACTGAATATTGGTGCAATGTTGGTTAATGCGCGATATCCGGGAATTAGTGCAGGCAGTCTATGGTACCAGTCTTATGCCACGACACCTGTTGCATTTCCAACAAGGTATCCAGATGGAAAATGGGCTGGTCCAACACCAAATGGAGGCATTAATCCACTAAATGCAGTACAAAACAATGGGTATTCCGATGAATTCAGACCTGCTGTACAATCTGTATTTACGGTAACCCAAAAGTTAGATGTACTCACCCCTGGTCTGTCATCCTATGCAAGGTTCTCTTTTGATAGTTATGGAGATTTCAATAATAGGAGATCAGGTGTTAATGATAACTGGCTGGCCATAGGTCGTGATGGTAATGGTGAACTGATGTTTGTACAAAACAGGATAGGACAACAGTTTTTAGGCTATAGCCAAGGTTCCGATGGTGAAAGAATCATGTACCTGGAGGGAAATTTGAACTATGACCGAACTTTCAGCAATCACCGTATAGGTGCCATGTTTCTATATAATATGAGAAACAGGCTTAAAAGTACTGCAGGGGATGTAATCAATGCTATTCCTTTTCGTAATCAGAGTCTGGCCGGTAGAATCACCTATGGCTATATGGATAAATACCTTTTGGAAGTGAATGCCGGTTATACCGGGTCTGAAAATTTTCAAAAGGGAAGTAAATTTGGTCTTTTCCCCTCTTTATCAGGAGGGTGGGTGATTTCTAACGAGCGTTTTTTTAAACCATTGGCCAATACATTTACCTTATTAAAGCTTCGTGGTTCTTATGGCGTTGTGGGGAATGATAATATTGGCAGGGGAGATAGATTTCCGTATCTAACGCAAATCGGGGGAGGTTCAAGTACCGGGTTTGGTTTAAACGGTACATGGAACGGTGGTTTAACAGAAAATTTGATAGGGGTAGAAAATCTAACCTGGGAAAAATCATATAAAGGAGACATCGGTCTTGAAATAGGTTTGTTTAATAAGTTGAATCTTATTGTTGATGGATTTGATGAGCGGCGTAAGAATATTTTAATCATGCGCGAGTCCATCTCTTCGATAGTTGGATTAGAGGGAACCCCGGTATATGCTAATATCGGAGAGATGAGTAATCGTGGTATGGATGCGAGCATTGAGTATAATGATCAGATTGGTAAGGTAGCGTTAAGGGTATTTGGAAACGTTACTTACAGCAAAAATAAAATCATTTTCGCTGATGAGCCCGCGAGGAAATACGCTTATCAAAATAAGGCAGGCTTCGCCCAGAATGAATTCCTAGGTTATATAGCTGATGGCTACTATACCAATCAAGCAGATATTGATTCACGACCAGTACAAAAATTTGGTGTGGTAAAACCTGGTGATATCCGCTATCTTGATCAGAATGGTGACAATGTTATTGATGCTTATGATGCAAGAAGATTAGGGAAATCTCCATTTCCTTCCTGGCTATTTGGTGCAGGTTTCTCTGTAGCCTACAAAAAAATCGATTTGTCTTTGTTCTTTCAAGGAGTTGCAGATGTAGGAATCATGGCAAACGGATCAGGCATTTACGGAAATGGTGCAGGGGTAGATGGAGTAGGAGTCGTGCCCTTTTCGGGGCTTGGGCAATATCCCAACAATACCATGGCAAAGGTGCTGGACAGGTGGACAATAGATAATCCACGTCAGGATGCATATTATCCCCGTTTATCCGTAGGCTCGCTTTCCGATAACAACTATCTCAGCAGTACCCATTGGCTAAAAGACGGTTCTTATGTCCGTTTAAAACAAGCTTCAGTTGGTTATACACTTAGTTCAGAAAGATTAAAAAAAGCAGGGTTTCCTCTTTTGTACTTCTACGCTTCTGGACAGAATCTTTTGACTTTCAGCAAATTTAAGATATGGGATCCAGAGTTGGGATCTAATGGGGCGAAATATCCCATTACCAGGATGGCGACTTTTGGTGTGAGAGCTCAGTTTTAATAACCATTTAACAATGATTAAGATGAATAATATATTTAAAAATATTCTTTCAGGCAGCATAGGATTGTTCTTGTTGTTGTCTGGCCTGGGCTGTAAATATTTGGATGTAGCACCAGATAACCTACTAACCTCGGACATGCTGTGGGAAACCAGAGCAAATGCCGAAGGGTACCTAAACCAGATTTATGGTCGTATTGGTATTCCTGATGATGATTATACGATGCTGGGGGCAAGTGATGAAACTTCTTGCAGTATTGCAGGAGTGAACGTTAGGCAATTGACTTCCGGAAACTGGAATGCACAAAGTAATTATTGGTATTATTGGGGACAGGATTATGCAGGAATCAGGCAAAGTATTGTCTTTGAACAAAACATAGACAAGATGTCTGAGTCCATAATTGGTGCTGATTTAAAGAAACAATATAAGGCTGAAGCCCTATTTTTAAGAGCCTGGTTTTATTGGAAGTTGTTAAGGCAATACGGCCCATTTGTTAAAATTACCGAGCAGTTAAGTCTTAATGAAGACTATAATAAGTATCCTCGTGTACCCTTTAATGACTGTGTAGCATACATTAGTGATTTGTTAGACAGGGCGGCCACTAATTTGCCAGCTACGTGGTCTTCCTCATCAAATTATGGAAGGGCTAATAAAGCCTCATGTCTTGCCGTTAAATCTCAGTTAACCTTATTAGCTGCCAGTCCATTATGGAACGGAAACCCCATGTTTGCAGGTCTGAAAAATCATGATGGAACAGCTTTAGCACCATCTCAGTATGATTTGAATAAATGGTGGGCAGCTGCCAATGCGGCTAAGGCAGTAATAGATCTGCCAGGCTACAGGCTTTTCACAAATCTGGATGAGGGCGATAGCCAGTTTGATCCGTATCTCTCTTTCCGTAATTTGTTTCTTACAAATTGGAACGCAGAAATTTTATTTTCAACCAATATGGCAAACTCATGGCAGTGGGGGCATGAGGTGCGTTGTGCGCCGAATCCGGGAGGGTATAACATGCAAAATGCCACCCAGAATATTGTTGATGCTTTTTATATGCGTAACGGAAGGACAATCGATGATCCATTGTCACAATATGTTGAAACTGGATTTGTTCAATTTGATGACCCTGCTAACTGGGGTAAATCCAAGGACGGGTTAAACAGGGGATATATTAAAGGAAATTCCAACATGTACGCCAATCGTGAAGCTAGGTTTTATGTAAGCATCCAATATAACGGTAAGCCTGTTTTGCCAGCACCTACACAGGATGACCGGAATTTCTTTTCATCTGATGCGAACAAAGATGGAACCGGAAGAGCGGAGTTTTATTATTCAGGAAAATCAGGAGTAGGTGTGAATAACAATGGTGACATTACCGGTTACGATGTTTTAAAAAATGTAAGCCCTGCATCGAATATTAGAACAAACTCAGCTGTTTATCGCCCATTTATTCATTTACGCCTTGCAGAAATGTACCTGAATTACGCTGAGGCCTTAAATGAGGTTGAGCCCAGTAACCCGGATGTTTTAAAATATGTGAATTTGGTAAGGCAGCGTGGCGGCCTTCCTGATTTACAAACAGTTTATCCCTCTTCGGTAGGAAATCAAGCTGAAATGAGAAAACGCATCCTGCAGGAAAGACAGGTGGAATTGGCATTTGAGGGCGACCGATATTTTACACTTATCAGAAGACTGATGATGGGAGATACTAAGGTGCAAACCATTTACAGGATGAATACCATCACAAATGATGGCAACCAAGGATTTGCTTTTGCAGATTTTAACAAACGTACATTATTGCAAACCCGGGTGTGGAATGATAAGATGTACCTTTTTCCAATTGCGCAGAGCGACATCGATAAAAATGCTTCATTGGTTCAAAATCCAGGTTGGTGATGAAATTCATTATTTATTAATACATATAAGATTATGAAAAAATATATAAATGCATGCCTATTCATTATTGCTGTTTTGGTGGTGGTGACTACAGGCTGCAAAAAAGAAAAAGGTTTTACACACGATGCATCCTCACCGATAACAATTACTCAAATCCTTCCTGAAAAAGGTAGTGGTGGCACAGAAATTCTGATCAACGGAAGTAATTTTACAACAGATACCTCACAGGTTAAGGTTAGCCTGAATGGAAAATCATTAAAGGTGATAGGTGTTAATGGGGAACAGTTGATGGTTGTCGTGCCAAAAAAAGCAGGTTCGGGTGTGATTACTGTTACAATTGGAGGTAAAAGTACCACAAGTAAAACGCCCTTTATTTATGAATACATGAGAACCGTGACCACCCTTGCAGGATCTGGGGTTGCCGGATTTGCAAATGGGCAGGGCACTGACGCCAAGTTTAATTTTAGTGGTCAATCCTGGTACCGTTGCAGTGGTATTGTCGTTGATAATAACCTGAATGTATATGTTACCGATGTAGGTAACCAATGCATTCGGAAAATTGATAAAGATGGAAATGTCACCACTTTTGCAGGTAACCCAGGTAATGCCGGTTATCAGGATGGGAAAGGAACCGCTGCTAAGTTTAGTCTTCCTTACGGTTTAACAATTGATGACAAAGGGAATTTATACAGTGTTGATCCCGGTAACTGGGATATCAGAAAAATAACTCCAGATGGAACGGCAACTTTGCTTGCATGGGCCAATCAGGAGCCCTGGAGTGTGGCCTTTGATAAGAAAAGTGGAAACGTATTTTATACCAGCTGTAATTCGCCTGGAAATGTTTATCAGCTTACGCCCTCAGGGGTAACCACCCAGGTCATTAGCGGCCTTAATTACCCCTCAGCAATGGCTTTTGACGATGCAGGCAATCTGTTTGTCACTGTACATGGTGATCATATGATTAAAAAATTTCTAACTGGTAGCTGGACAGGGAGTATTGTTGCTGGTTCAGGAACGGCAGGCTATTTTGATGGACCGGCGAAAAGCGCAAAATTTTCTTTACCCTGGGGTATGTCTATCGATGGGACAAATAATTTATACATAGCTGGAAATGGAGCAGGTGGTGGAGGTCTTTCCAATCCAGATCAGAGTATCCGGTATATAGACGCACTGAGCTATGAGGTAAGCACTTTTGCCGGTTCCGGCACTGCAGGGAATGTAAATGGTATTGGGAAAGCCGCCGCTTTCAGTTCCCCTGCCGGAGTTACCGTGGATAAGAATGGAACTGTTTACGTACTGGATAGAAACAATAATTGTGTCCGGAAAATCGTATCCGAATAAAACTTTAAAATACACAAATACTACAGCAGATTGAAGATATATTGTCTTTAATCTGCTGCTTAATGGAGTTTTAGCATGAAAATATCAAAAATATTTTATTTAAAGAATGTCTTTCTTTTGGTGATGATGTTGCTATGCTTTAATGTTTCGACTGCACAGGGCAATAGGAGTTTGCGGGGGGCTGACCATCCTGAAAAATCATCATCCGCCAGAGATATTTATGTTGCGCTTAATGGAAAGAATTCAAATAATGGAACCTTGAATGAACCTGTAAATACCATTCAGAGAGGATTAGAGCTGGTAAAACCTGGTTTTACTGTTTTTGTGAGGTCCGGGACATATAAAGAGAAACTGAACTTCCCCAGAGGAGGGCAAAAAGATAAAGTAATTACTTTAAAGCCATATCGGATGGAGCGTGTGATTGTAAGCGGTGAAGGGCTTTCAGTATCGGGTAGTGAGGCATTGGTTAGTGTAAGCGGAGTAAACTATATCGTTATTGAAAGACTTGATATCTGCAATTTTAAAAGTGCAGCAGCATTTGTAAATGTGGATGGTATAGCAGTAAAGGCTGGTTCAAGCAACATTACCTTAAGAAAGAACAAAATATACAATATTGAAAATAATGCTTCGGCTGAAATGGGCAGAAGCGGGCATGGTATACACGTGATTGGAAATACGGCTGTTGTCATGACAAAAATTTTAGTAGAAGAAAACGAAATTTTTGACTGTAATACAGGCTATAGTGAGAACATAACGATAAATGGTTATGTAGATGGTTTTGAAGTCAGAAAAAATAAGGTTTATAATGGCGAAAACATAGGGATTGTGGCTGCTGGTGGTTACGCAGCTAATATCAACCCAGCATATAATTATGCACGTAATGGTATTATCGCAGATAATGAAGTGTTCAATCTTGATGGTAAAACTGGTCCAATACCAGCTTTCAAAGACCACAATGGGGCTATCGGGATTTACGTTGATGGTGCCAGGAATATCATTGTAGAAAGAAACCTGATAAAAGATTGTGGTCGTGGAATCGGTATCGTTAGCGAGACCAACAACTTTCCAACCCAGGAATGTACCGTTAGGAATAACCTTGTTTCTGGCTGTTCGCTTGCCGGGATTTACCTGGGCGGATATGTTGGTTACACAGGTGGTGGCACCTATAATTGTTTTGTGGTCAACAATACCATTTATTGTAATAATAAAGACTTAGGCTATTCAAATGAAGTTGAAGGGGAACTCAGGCTAACCGAACACTGCTACAACAATGTAATAAAAAATAATCTGATCTACGCCCGGCCTAAAGACCTGCTGATTCATAAATATAGCTCAACAGGAAGCGGAAACACTATCGATCATAACACCTATTATACTACTACTACTACTACTACTGGTCAACCACAATGGATTTGGGATAGTACAAGTGGCAACCCAGTTGGGTTCCGGGACTGGAAAAAAAATAGTGGACAGGATGCCAATTCCATCTTAAAAATAGTTAGTCCTAAGTTTTACTCTAATTTAAGCAGAAAATGGAAAAGATTCCAACAATCAAAGATATAGCCAGACGACTAAATATCGATCCATCAACTGTATCCAGAGCACTTCGCGGACATCCAAGCATTGGTCTGGTTACCACAATGAGGGTTAATAAAATAGCCAAAGAACTAAACTATCATCCCAATCAAAATGCAGTATTTCTTAAGCAAGGAAAAACTTTTACCATAGGAATTGTACTACCCGATATTTCAGAAGCTTTTTATTGTACTGCCTTGAGCGAAATAGAATGTTACTCACACCGTAAAAATTATAATGTAATTTTCGCTCAGTCATTTGAAGACCCTGAGCGGGAAAAACAAATCCTTAATAATATGAAAAACCATCGGGTAGATGGTATATTGATTGCTGTTACCAAATCTACCGAGGATGCCGGGCAGTTCGAAGAGTTCAAAAGATACAATATTCCTGTAGTCGTTCTAGACAATAGGAATATTGTAGCAGATAAGCCGTATCCGGCTATTGAGCATCTATTTTCAATTTTAGAATTTCAGCAACTATCTGGTTTAAAGGTTTAGACTGGCTTTCGGCCTTTATCTCCAGATTTTGATTTACCCATGCGCGCTCCCAGATAAAAAAGTCAGGAGCCTGCATGGTTTTACCCTCTAGGTTGCCCTTCAAGTAGTTTATATACATCTCCCATCTTACCAGATAAAAGTCCTTCATTAATCCTCCCCATTCCTTATAAGCATATTCATGGAGATTATCCTCGTTGCGCACATTTTCGCCCCAATAGGTAATCAACATCATGGCATTCTTGATATTCAATTCCTTCTCCTGTTTGGTTTTTCCAAGATTCAAAGCCTGGATTTTGTATGTATTCAACTGATAGTAAGGATGAGTGGATAACAGTTCGTCTGTTAAACGAATCATATTGAGGAACTGATCAGAGAATAACTTAAATTGTTTAGTATTCTTTTCCTTGTAGGCCTTTGTCATTGCCTTGAAAACAAGTTCTCCATCATTGGCCAATATTTGCCTCATGAGGTTAATCAGATCAATCTGATAAGTGTCTGAATGCTGAAATTCAGGACCTGCTTCTGCAAACTCCAAGGCAGCTTTTTTAAATTTCACGGCATCATAATTCCTTAGCCGCGTTCCCCAGTGGGATACGGGCAGGGAATCCAAGGCCGGACGGATACAAAATACCGATTCACTAGCCCCTTCCTGATAACCCGGAATACTTTGATAGATTGTTTCAAGAAAACCCTGCCAGGCGTCATCAATATGGTTGTTTGAACCCCCATAGCGATATCTTGTGAAATTGGTCAACCATTTTTTAACATCTACGTGGTCTTTTCTCCAACCGAGTTCCAACATCAGATCGTAAACCGGAGGGTTATTGTTAAGTCCTTCAGGCATAATCCCCACGCCTTTTAAAAGGTTTTGGTACGGGCTTTTTTCAATGCGGTTAACCTCGTCTGCAAAACGCTGTAACTTACCATATAGACCCGGCCTTTCGCCGAAATTATTGACAACACACCAGATAAATGGTGTAGCATCGTAGCCATTTCTTTTCTCCCAATTATTGGTGAATTCTCCAAATAATTCCTGCACAAGTATATGCGATTTATCGAGCCCTTCTAACATATGTTGCTTGGGATTGTCCTGCCAACCCTGCAAAATCCAGGTTGATCCAGGAAAACTCTTTTGCATTTCAACCTGAATAGAGTGGCCTGCCATCCTTAAATCTATACCATCGGTAATCCCACCTTCATGAAATGGATCACCAGCAAAAAAACGGATATTTTTGCCGTATGCCTGCTGCAGTTCTTTATAATATATTGCTGCAATCCTGGAAAAGTCAGGGTTGCCTGGAGTTAAGATGTCCGGACGCTTGAATGCTCCCCAGGTCTTTTGATCGATGATTGCAGCTTTAGATTTGCTTTTCAAAGAGCTTGGAACCATGCCATAAAAACCTTGAAGTACAGGTTCTATTCCGAATGCTCTCATTCGTTCTATTATCCTTTTCTGCAGTATTTTACGCCCATCAATCTGGCTTTGGGGCATCGGGCCTCCCCAGCCTTGTATGTTTCCCATAAGCCACCATGCGGTATAGGCTGGGCCAACTAAAAAATCATCAATCTCCTGATTAGAATATCCGATTTGTTTTAATGTATTTTGCCACACGGTTTCCATCCCGGTTACCGTAAGCATTAGATTTACACCATTCAAAGCCATCCAGTCGAGCTCATGTTCCCAGTCTTTCCAATCATAAAAACTCATGGTATAATTATAGGTGCAGTAGTTTAAAGCATAGCGGTATTGGGCCGGTGCCTCAAGAGTGATTACATTTTTTACTGCTGGAATTGGCGATACAGGAGCAAGGTTATCTCCCATATGCGACATAGAACGATGGCAAAAGTATTTTAAATACCAATTTAACCCAACTGCAGCAGCATTGGGGCCAGAAGCACTAATGACCACTTTGTTTCCTATGCTTTGTAATTCGATAAGGTCTCTCTGATTGCTTTTAAGAGACTTAAAAACAATTTGATTTTCTAGCCATGGCACTCTTCGTTTAATCAAATCCTGTACAGGCTTGAACTGCTGGGCTAGAAGGTTTAAAGGAAGTAAGAGTAAAATTAAATAATGGAATTTTCGCATAAATCAGTTCGGTTTTTTGTTTCAAATAGACCGAAACTAACTTAAAATATGATGTAAAACAATCAGTGAACCACCCTGTTATCCGCTATAAGAACCACACAATCGATTGTATTGATCGGTACAATCGATTGTGTGATTTTTCATTATTTTATTCTTTTTTGCATCCCTCGAATAGGAGCAGAGAAAGCATTATGGCTTATTTTATTTTTGTATATCTTTTAAGAAAGATCTTGGTCAAAAGAAGTATTAATCCTAAGGCTTATGCCAGCAGATAATATTTCCAAAAATTCATCGGATTAATAGCTGTTCAACACTGAAGTATAATGTAATAGGAAAAAAGACAATCTGATCCCTTTAAGTCGCTATGTTGTTGGCTCCTTTGTAGAATGGCCAAAAACGCAAAAAGCGACCATGGCCGCTTTTCTTGTATTAAAAAATTGTGATGCTTATTTTGATAAGGCTGCAGTTTGGATTGTAGCTTCCGGAGTGTTCATTACTGTATTTACAGCAGCGAAACGATCTAAGTTTAATTTTGGTGTGCTTCCCATTACCAGGCTATGGTTTTGAGTAGTTCCGCTTAATTTTAAATCTGCACGGTCTGCAATAACAGTATATAAGCTTTCAGTTTTCGAGTCGATTTTGGCTACTGCATTTCCGCTTAAAAGTACCTGAAGATTAGTTACGTTTAATTTGCCTTCGGTTTTTACAACTGCATCATCAGATGCCATTACGCGGTAAATGCTTTTTACATAAACAGTAACTTTAGCTACTTGGTTATCTGCTGAGGTAATTTTTAAAGCTGTTCCATCCTGGATCACTTTTACTTTTCCGCTATTGTCATCCGCATAGCTAATGCCTTCAGTTCCGTTTTGGATCAGGGTTACTTCTACATTTCCGCTCACTACTACTTTATCGAAGTTTTTTGGAGCAGAGATTTTAACAGGTTGTTTTTCGGTAGCCATAACAGTTGTAGAGAAGATTGAAGTGCTTAAAACAACAGCTGCCATTAATGATTTTGCTAGGGTTGAGAATGAAGTTTTCATAATATTTTCGTTTTATAGTTTTAGAATATTTTGTGAATGTTTTAATAATAAGACGGCAAGAGATGAGAAACGTTTCAGCGGTTTTGGCCGTATTATACCAACGGCTGTAACTTCTCGACGAACGCCGTTTTAAATCGGGCGAAAAATGACTCGTCTTTTTAGAAAAAGCCTTATTGCGGTAAAACTATAAGTAGAATGATTGCTTCACTTCAACCGGTATAACTTAAATCATTCGATTTTTTAGCTATGGAAAGGTGACATAGGAGTGAGGCGGGAGTACATTTAGGCATACCATGCAGTTAATATGGATGATATGCCTTTAAGCTGGGTTTTATTTTTTTAACGCGCCAGCGTGTTTATAGGTATTGATGAGCAAACCAGTAGGCGTAGCTTTCGAGTCAACAAAAATAAGTTCACGGGCATCAATAGTATCGGCCAACAAGCGTTTGCCATGGCCAAGCAATACCGGATAGGTAATGAGTACCACCTCATCGGCTAGTCCATGGTCAAGCAGTAATGAAGTTAGTGTCGAGCTTCCTACTACAATCAGGTCTGGTCCTCCGGTTGATTTAAGTGTGCGAATCGCCTCTACAACATCCTCATTAAGACCTTGCACCGGTCCCCACTCCAGACTAGCCGGTCTGTGGGTTACAATAAATTTAGTTGCAGCATTTATTGCATTTGCCATTGGGAAATCTCCGGCATTTGGCCAAAAACCGCTAAATATATCGTAAGTATGGCGGGCAAGTAGTAGATCAAAGTTTGGTCCGTATGCTTCAAAAAGCATTGCCGCTCCAGCGGGGCTGCGGTAAGGTGTAGTCCATGCGCCATAGGTGTAGTCTCCGTCGTGTTCTATTATACCATCAAGGGAAATATGTTCAAAAATTCTGATCTTTCTCATGTTGTTTACATTAGGTTAAATTATAGACCAAATTTAATGAGGAATAAAGCACCCCGTGAGGTGGAATTGCGACAATAATAGGGTGCTTAATGGATTAAAGTTAAACCTTGCAGTAGTTGATGCAGGTATTTAATCCAGAACCATATTTAGAAGATTAGCATTTGAGAAGGGTAAAGCTTATTTATTTCCGGCTTTTACTAAAGTTGTAATAGATTTTCAAAAATTTGATATAGGTAAACAGGGAAATGGAAAATAGAAAGGTTTTATCTTTTAATTGAAATGGTATAAGAATATCACGTTTCCGGTATATGCAGTTTTTGTCTGCCCCATAATATCGAGATCTGCCTGGATTACAACTTTTGTAATGCCTCTCAGGTCTGAAATTGAAATTAACTTTGCGCGGAGTTGCACTTGATCATCGACCAAAACCGGACGGTTAAACTTAAACTTCTCTATTCCGTAATTTACTTCCATTTTTACACCTCTTATATCTGCAATCTGCTTCCATAAATAGGGAATGAGTGATAGGGTTAAATAACCATGGGCAATTGTTGACCCAAATGCACTATCCAAACGTGCCTTCTCCGTATCTACATGTATCCACTGAAAATCAAGAGTTGCCTCCGCAAATTTGTTGATCTGCTTTTGCTCTATCTTATGCCAGTTTGATTCGCCAATCTGCTTGCCCAAGTACGCACTATATTCTTCAAAACTGTCAATGATTACCATAAGGATCTGCAATGTTATTTACCTGAGTAATATACAATATTTTAATCAACTTGTTTGGTTTGGGATAATCGCTGGAGCTAAAACACTGCCGAAGCGCTGTCGTTATCGGGTTATTTGCATGGCTTTTTAAAATATCTTCCTGTGCCTTATGGTGTTATTAATTTTTTGCAATGCCTAATTTAGAAAACACCAAAAACAGCATTACCATGATGATGAGTAGAAAGGCATTAACCCAGTGGCGGTTTTTCCATGGTTTTAAATCTACAACGCCTTTGTCCTGGGGTAAATAAGCAGTTTGCATGGGGTAAAACCTGCCAATTAAGAGCATAATTACGGTTGTCGAAATGAAAAGTAAAGCCAGTATATGTAAGAAATGAATACCCGTATCAAAAAATATTTGAGTAAGGATGTAGCCGAACAGGCAAAATATGAGCCCTATCTTCGCAGCAATTGGAGGCACTCTTTTGGTTACGAAACCAACAAACATAATGGTAAAGATAGGAATGCTGAAAGCTGCATTCATTTTCTGCATAAAAGTGTAAAAATTATCATTAGAGAAAATAATCAGCGGTGCAATAAACATGGCGAGTAAAGAAGCAAACATTTCAAATCTTTTTGAATTTCTGAGCAGGCTTTTTTCTGTAACCGTTGTGCCTTTTTTTTCTTTATAAGGTTTATAAAGGTTTAGGATAAATAAAGTACTGGCACTGTTAAGGCCTGGAGAAAAAGAAGTAATTGCGGCTCCGAAAATAACTGCGGCAATAAATCCGCTAAGGATGGGCGGAGATACATCACTTACTACCATTGAAAACACTTCAGTGGTATTTTGTACCTTACTGTACATATGAACGGCAATAATTCCGGGTAATATAAAAAGGAGTGGGCCAAGTAGTTTTCCTGCGCAGGCAAGGGCAATACCTTTCTGGCTGGTTTTTAGATCAGAGGAGGCAAGAGCTTGTTGAACAATAACCTGTTCAGTACCCCAATAAAAGAGATTCATCAGAATCATTCCGGTAAAGATTGTTGAAAAAGGTATTGCATCGGTTGATGTACCTATTGAATTAAAATGTTCTGTTTTTGAATTAAGGATAGTGTGTATTCCTTGTTGAAGATTACCATGGCCAACATGGCTTAATCCGAAGTAAGCCAATAACAATGCACCGGTAAACATACATATCCCCAAAACAAGATCGGAGATTACAATTGCCTTTAAACCTCCTAAAATAGAGTACAAACTGCCAACAAGACCAATACACCAAACCAGTATCCAGATACTACCTGTGTAACTAATGTGCCACACGTCTGAAAAGTGAAATAAGCCATTTAACGCAACAGCGCCACTATAGAGCACAATTGGTAACAGGTTCACCATATAGCTGATCAGAAATATGAAGGAAACCAGTTTCTTTGTCGCGGGGTCATACCTGTTTTCCAAAAAATCTGGAGTGGTAGACATGGCTCCCTTCAGATAGACCGGAATTACGAATTCAGATACAATCAGCATCGCAAAAACAGAGCTAACTCCCCAGGCCATTACTGTCATGTTGTTTATATAAACCGATTCACTGCTGCCAACGAACTCAGCGGCGCTGATATTGGTGAAAAACAATGCACTGCCAACGGCAGTAAAACTTAATGTACGGTTAGCCAGAAAAAGGCCTGTTGAGGTTGTTATCTTATGCCTTCTGGTTTTGAACCAGGAAATCAGACCAACCAGGAAAGTGACTACAAGAAAAGTAATGAAGGCAATGGAGTTCATTGGAGCTGATTATAAGGATTTTCTTCTGATCAATACTGTAGGGATAATTTCTTGCACTTTTTCTTTTTTCAAAATGGCCTGTGCTACTTTTTTGCCCATCAACGAGAAATCTGCTGAATAAGTGGTAAGACCACCACCAACAATCTCTTTAACAATTTCATCGTTATGAGATAAGATACCTATGTCTTCTCCAATTTCTAAGTGCTTTATTTCACAGTCCTTCATGATTTTCCATATCTCAGAATTGTCCAACGTGAAATAAACTTTGCCTTTCTCCACACTGCCGGGTTTGTATTCATTTAGTATCCTGGTATTTACTTTGAAATCTTTGGCGAATTTTTTAAAGGATTTAATAATTTCAATAGGATCCAGTGAGCCTGGCGTATGAAAAAGAATCATTTCATCGAATTTCATTATTGTTTCTGCAAGTTCAGAAAGTACCTTATAAGTCGATTGCTCAAATTCCTGGGTAATGAAATTAAATTCACCTTCTAAGGGTTCATATCGATCAAACATGATAAGTTTGTTGCCAGGCAGGGTTTCCAGCAGCTGCTTTGTTTTTGGGTGGGGAATCGGCGAGATAACATACACACCATACTTCCCTTTAATCATGTCAAGCATCGTTTCAAACACGGTAATGTTGCCATGGTGGAAAAACACATCAATATGTACGTTCGGCCCAAGTTCATTTCTGAAATTTCTATAGAACTGCTCCTGAAAAGAGTCAATGAGGTACATAAGCAGGGCTACCTTAAGCGTTTGTTCTGTGTCGTCATTTGCTACAAAATACCCGAGTCTGCTTTTAGATTCTACTATTCCCCTGCTAATCAGCTCCCTGTAACCTTTCATAATCGTTTCCCTTGCAAAACCCAAATTTTTGATCAATACACTTATCGAAGGGAGTGGGGCGCCTTTTAAGATGATTTTTTCATCAATCGCATTAATGATGCCCTGAACAAACTGTTCATGTTTGGAATAAGATGGTATTTCTTCGAGTTCTTGAATCTTTTCAAAAATAGTGAGCATATCGGAACGGTTGGTATGGATTAATTATTTACAGATGAAACTTGTTTCTAGTTATTTTACAGGTATATAAGTTTTATCTAAATCATTGCTAGGTAGTGAAAATCATTAAAACTAAGGTATTTTTTTATAAATGTTCTTTGTTTTTACATGTTTATTTCAAATTGGACTTAAGTGGAAATTATTGAAGCGAGAATAACGGAAGGAATGATCTGCCATAGCAAACCATTCCTTCAATTTAATTTTAATAGCCCGGGTTCTGGTTTAGCTTGGTCCGGTTAATTTCACTTTTGGGGATAGGCAGCAAATAATGTTGGGGCTTAAATACCCTTGTTTGTACCTGGGTATAGTTGTAATTCTTGCTGGCATTACCATTTTTAGTGATTATTACACCCATTAATGGTTTGTTTTCGGTTATACTGGCAATTTTCCATCTACGCACATCATAATAACGGTGCCCTTCCAAACAGAGTTCAATCTGTCTTTCATTTCTGATTTTATTTTCAAGGTTTGTACCTGTTAAGGTGTTCGGAAGCTTGTTTTTTATGCCTGCTCTTTCCCTAATCAAATCCAAATATTGAATTGCTGTGCCATTATTGCCAAGATAAAACTGGGCTTCGGCATAGTTCAGGTAAATTTCGCTTAACCGGCTAATAACCCAGAATTTATTGGTTTGGGTTTCGTTATTGAAGTTATAGGTGGTATCGCAATATTTTCTAAAGGTATAGCGGGTAACACTATTGTTCCATTTGTCCCAGCCCTGGGGCGAGTCTAATCCGCCCTCATAAAATTCAGCTGCATTGGTGCTCCCCACATTGTATCTGTCTTTAAAAAATTCAGGCTTCCCGTATGGCCTTCCATCATAAACGATATCATGATAAAAGCGAGGATCGCGATTGAGGTAAGGCTGCTGCGGATTGTAACCTGAGCTCGGATCGGTGATGTCTTTACCGTCCAGTGTTCCAAATGCATCTACCAGGTTCTGGCTCGGGGCAAACGAAGCCCATCCATGGTATCCACTGGCAGATAAAAACATTTCTACCCCCTGGAAAGCGCTCCACATATACTTTTTATTGGTTAACCGCACCATAATCAGTTCTGAATTTTTAGTTGTAAAAAGATCAGCATAATTCCCCTTAAATAGTTGAAAAGGCAGATCGATTACTGCTTTGGCTGCATCCGAGGCTCTTTTCCATTTCGCCAGATCGTTAGTTGTATTCCACTGTGGACTGGCTGCATATAAAAGAACTGTAGACTTTAATGCAAGCGCTGCGGCAGTAGTAACCCTGCCGTAAGTAGTTGAACTTTGTTTTTTTAACAGTTCTGAAGCTTTGTCCAACTCATCAGAGATGAAATTTGAACATTCATCATAGCTGCTGCGGCTGATTTCAAAGCTACTGTTCAGATCAAAGGGTTGTTTGATTAGGGGAACACCTCCATAATCCCTGATCAATTTGAAATAGGCATATGCCCTTAAATAGGTTACTTCACCTTTTAATCTGTCGCGTAGTGCTGCATCACCTGGAACATTATCAATCTTCGATAAAAAAATATTACAGTTCTGAATAATGCCATAGGTTGGGGCCCAGATGTCAAAATTCCCCAGATTGTCTGGTGTCAAAGTACCTGAATTCATCACCGATGCATTGTAATCGTCAAATTTGTTGTACGCTTCATCACTGGCTGAAGATAAAGCCCATGTCCTGTTGGTGGTATTATCCCAGTTGTGTTCAGCATTGGGCAGGATGTTATAGAGATTATTTGTGAAAGCTTCTGCAAGACTTAAATCATTCCATACCGATTGATCTGTATAAGAATCAAGTGGTGTTTTATTTAAGACATCCTTTTTGCAGGAAGTCATTATAGCGCATAGGATATAACAACAGATGAGTATTTTATTTTTCATATTTGTCGTTTTTATAAATTAACATTTAAACCAAATCTAAAAATGCGGGTTTGTGGATAGTTGATCCCCGTGATATTATTAGTTTCGGGGTCGACACCATATTTCTTCATGCTGTCAAATGAAAATAGGTTGGTGGCCCCGGCAAATACCTTTACCGCACCGATGCCATATTTTTCGAAGGTAACCTCAGGCAAGGCATAAGAAAGCTCAATGGTTTTTAATCGCAAAAATGCAGCATTTCGCAACCAGAAATCAGCAGATGTTGAGTTTCGGGGATCATTGGCGTTAAATGCTTTTGGAAATTCTGCATTAGGATTATCGGGGGTCCAGCGTCCGTTGTACAGGTAGGATGGAGGTGCTACGAGCGAACCTTGTGATTGTGGTAGTATCATTTGCTTGGCCATAGCCTGTCCCGACCAAACCAAATTAAGGGCAATACCTTTGTATTCAGCTCCCATCAATAGCCCATACATGATCTTTGGTGTAGCTGATTCAGGCACCCTGACTCTATCATCACTGGTAATATTTCCGTCTCCACTTTTGTCAATCAACCAGAGATCGCCTGGTTTTGCGCCCGGCATGTGAGGAGAGTTGTCTACCTGGCCCTGGGTATGGTAGATACCATTGGTCTGGTATACTAACCAGGAATCAATTGCATAACCAGTTGATTTTTGCCATTCAGGGATGTTAGGTGATTCGTCACGGAAAATGATCTTACTCTTGGCATAAGTAAAATTGGCTCCGAAATTATACTTGAAAGTACTCCTGTTTTCGTTATAGTTGATGGAAAAGTCAATACCCTTGTTTAATGATTTGCCAATGTTTTCAGCAGGGAGTGATAGTCCTGTATATTGTGGTACGGAAGCATTGCGCTGTGCCAGAATATCTTTCCTTAAGAAGCGGAAAGCATCAAAGGTAATGTTCAACCTGTTAGACAAAAATGCAGCATCGAATCCGATGTTTCTGGTATCCTGCTTTTCCCATGTAATATTAGGATTAGGCGTTGCAGAAAGATAAAGGTTTTTCACCTCGGTATAGTCATCACCAAAGTAAGTGTAATAAATAGGATTGTTTACTAACTGGTATCGGGTTACATATAGGTACTGAGCCACGGCATCGCTACCCATTAAGCCCCAAGAGGCGCGTAATTTTAACTGGTCTATACCTTTAATATTGTCCTTAAAGAAACCTTCTTCAGAAATTTTCCAGCCTAAAGATATTGCAGGGAATAGCCCCCATCTTTTGTCTGTTGGGAAATTAAAGGAGCCATTGTAGCGAAAAGAGGCCTCAGCAAGATATTTATTCTTATACGCATAAGCCAGCCTTCCCAAATAGCTTTCGCGTGCATCCTGAGAAGCCGAACCTGTTGCATTCTGATCAACGGCACTTCCGGTGAATAGCTGGTCAAGCTGGTTACTCAACAAATCTCTACGGTAAGCGTATGTTCTGTTCCATTTGCTTACTGTTTGCTCAAATCCTGCAAATGCATTGATGCTATGGTTGCCGAATTGATGGTCATAAGCCATTTTGATGAAATAGGTATTTTGATTCGATAACTGGGCGTCCTGCGCCAGGCTCAGAATACTGGTGCTGGCTCTCTGGTTACTATAGGTTTTGCTCGCAGCATCGTAAGTATAGGCATCCCAGGGCTGGCGGAATGTTTTTTGTTCAACATATTTATAGTCAAAGGCAGCATAGCCGTTTAAAGACAAGCCTTTAAGGATATAGGGCAGTTTCAGGTCAAATCCAAGGGTAGGGTTTACCGTGTAATAATTGGTGTGGTCATAACCAGGCAATGAAGAGGTCATTATTGCCGGATTTCTACCATTTGATATACCGGCATTGATATACCCGTTTGGCCAGTATACCGGTAAGAAAGGGTACATACTTACCGCTTCATGTAAGGTTTGACTTAAAGAAACCACTGGATTGTTCTTGTCTTCCTTGCGGGCGGCTATGTCCAGGTTAACTTTCAGGTTTGGTGAAATAGTGGCATCAATGTTCGAACGGATATTGAACTGTTTAAACCGTTGTTCGCTATTCCTTAGGTTACTCTGTTGATCGAGGGTTTGTCCGGAAAAAAAATATTTGACCTGTTCACCTCCACCCTGTACAGAAATCGAATGGTTGTTCTGTGGTGCATTTTTTCTGAATACCGCATCCATCCAATCTGTGCTGGTATAGTTTGGATCATTACCTGCTTTATATTTGTCGATTTCACTTTGTGCATAAGGTGCGGTATTCCCCTGGTTAAGGTTTAGCTCATTAAAGTAAGTCATGTATTCCCATGCGTTAACGCGGTGGGTAAACCTGGTTAACTGTTGGATACTGTATGAGCCGTTATAGTGGATTGCAGCTTTACCAGTTTTACCTCTTTTAGTGGTGATTAAGATAACACCATTGGCTGACCTCACCCCATAAATAGCTGCCGAAGCATCTTTTAAGACTGTAATATTCTCAATGTCATCTGGATTAATGCGATTTAAATCCCTATCCGGGATTCCATCAACAACAATCAACGGGCTGGTACCCCCACCAAATGAGTTCAATCCCCTGATCAATAAACTGGCCCCATCTGCTCCAGGCTCTCCGGAGCGGTTATTGGTAATTAATCCAGGTACCCTTCCGGCTAAGGAATTAGAAACAGAAGGCGAAGCATTTTGAAGTACCTGTTCTCCTTTTACAGTACTCACAGCGCCTACAACGTCTGCTTTTTTACGCGTACCGTAGCCAACTACTACCACTTCATTTAAATCAGCGTCTTTACTTTTGAGGACAACATCAATTGTAGCGGAACCAGTTACTTTGCGTTCCTGGGTGATGAAACCTATGTAACTAAAGACTAAGATAGCCTGGTCATTGGGTGAGGTAATGCTGTAATTACCATCATTGTCGGTTGTGGTACCATTGTTTGCATCTTTTATTTTTATGCTCACCCCTGGCAATGGCAGGCCTTTTTCATCGGTTACCTTACCTTTAATTTTAAGGATGTTGATGGCGGGTTCAGGGCCTGGGCTAAGTATTTTATATGCTGTTGGAAGATGACCACGGGCAGAGAGCCTTGCGTTCGCCTGGCTAAAAACAACCAAAGCAATTAGTGCTGTGAAAGGTAAGGCGGGTGATAATTTGGGAAAGCGAAGCCATAGCAAAAGCCTGGCTTTTGAATTTAAATTCATATTTTTGAAAACTTAGGGTTAAAAAATTATGTCGATTACTCAATCTGGCTAATGGTAACCTTTAGATTTGCCGGATGGTGCTACGAACACTTTCCGGCTTTTTATTAACTGGTTACCCGACTGTTCTTTTTTATACTTGTATCTTTCTGTTCATCTTTTTTTAGTTGTAAGGTTTATAATTTGGTTATTTATTTATCTTCTTCATTGATAGCTTTTTCCTTATAATTTTATTTGAATGGTGCTGCCTTCTGTAATGGAGTAGGAGGTATGGCTACCGTTTGTTTTAGTTACAGTTATCTTAATTTTCTTGCCGGCTAACCTTTCTATTTTCAAGTCGAAAAAGGTATTAAAAGCATTGATATTCCGCAGAGAGATTTGTTTCCAGGCTTCAGGTAGCCTTGGTGAGCAGTTAAAGCTGTCGAATCCAGTTGGCCGCATGCCGAATACCCCTTCAGTAAATATCCTGCAGTATAAGCCGCTTTCTGCCGAAAGGTGTCTTTGATTACCTTCAGGATAGGCTTCTACCGGATAGGGAACATGTTCGCCCAAAAGTCTTCGGCGCGAGTAATATTGAAGGAATTTCATTGCCTGATCGGTTGCACCTGCCTGAAGTACACCCCGAAGTCCATAAAGGGTAGAACGGTCCCAAAAAGTTTCCTTTCCAGCCTCGGTTGCCAAACCATCAACGGTCCAGAGCTGGGGGGAAAATAGGGCAGAAATGGTTCCTTTACTGCGATTGTAAATTCCCATGGCAAGGGGCATACTGATCCAGGCGCGTAATGTGCTATTGGTCTCGTAGTATTTGTAGGTATCGAAACCCGCTAGGTTAGCTCCAAAATACTTCTCGATATTACCTTTGAGTTCATTTGCACGCTTGGAATATTCATTAATCTGTTTTTGTGGCAAATGCAATTGCCCGGCTAACATCGCTGCCGATACCAGCGCATCATAATACAAACAGTTGGTAGAAAGATTTGCTTTACCTGAAGGGAATCTGCCTTCCAGTTCATCACTTTGCGATTCGACCACGCCTTGCTTATTGATATGTCTGCTATTATATTCCAGACACCAGCTGATTAGCGGCCACAACACTTTCGCCGAGTCGGCTTTACCATAAGCAAGCGCAAATCTTGAAGCGCCATAAGCGATCATGGCCTGGTCACCACGATCTCCGGCACCTTTCCATACTGCATCTCCTTCTGCTACAATAGAGCTGGGTAAGGGATGGTATTCAGGGTTCATATAAGCGGCAAACATCCGGTAGCAGTTCATTGCAGAGAGAATGCCAACACTATCGCCCGAAAAGGCAAAATAAGGGCTGATGTATTCAGCCTGATCGTTTGCCCATATTGCCGCATAATATTCAAGACCTCCCGGACCGTGTAAATATCCGCGTTTGGTCTTGAAGATACTTTCTGTAGCCCTTATTTTTGCAAAAGCAAAGGCAGTATTTAAAATCGTATCTGGAGTTTCCAATTGTAGGGGAGAGAGGATGTTGCTGATGCGTTTAATCCGCTCATTCTCTTCTGCTACAGGGTCTATGGTAAGTGGCTTTTCGGGGTGATCTGTAGCAAAATAACAAACTGAAAAAACAGTAGACTGGCCTGGCGCAAGAATACGGCTGCCTTCATTAACCGTTTTCATTACTATGGTATGTGGCGATGATTTGCTTTGTAAGGTATCGGTTGTAACGCTGCGGACGAGCTTTTCCATAGAAACCCTTACCGCTTTATCGCTGGTATTGCGCAAAACAAATTTTTCAACCGCCATAGGTTTTTCTACCGATGGAAAAAGGCTGCGTTCAATCTCAACCCCATTAGCTGTTTCGGCATCAGCTGTGATGCGCATAAGGCCATGGTGGTTAATTTTTTTTGGGACAAATGCCAAATTGCCCCTTTGGTCACGCCTGGAAATATCCATTTTCAAAAGCCTGTTGTTGATATAAATCTGTGGCAGTTCATTATCCTGGAAAGTATAAGTGATATGGCTCCTGGTTTCATCTGGCAGCATCCTGAATGTGGGGAAAACTACTTTACGGATTATTCTTAAAACACCGGCGGTGTCAATCCGGTAATCTATCCACAACGAAACCTTTTCTGCTGACATTTCGATGTGATCAGCATGAGGCAGGCTTTTGTTTGTTTGCCAGGTTATACTCCCATTAGGTTGTATAGCCCACCTGTCTTTTTGCTCAGGCAGGGATATCTGCTGGCTATAGAGCTTTAAACTGGCAACAAAGAGCATTGAGGTTAGGAAGACTTTATTTTTTAGGGCTTTCATTCGGGTTTTATCGTTTAAAAATGGGATTTACATCAACTTTTATTTGCATTCCAGGTTTTACATCTACCTCAATCCAACTGGTCATTTTCCCTTGTGGGTTTGCTTGTTTTTTGGTCGCTTTTGGAATGCCATTAACAGTAGCGCGGGGATAATTTCCGGAGAAAATCGCTCTCCATTTAAATGACCTTTTCCCTAAATTAAAGACTGTTGATTGATAGCAGCTGCTATGGACAAGTTTGATCCTGGTTTGCAATACAGGTAAATTGGTTACAGTAGCTGCCCCTTTGCTATTAGACCTGAATAATGTGCTGATTGTGGTTGTTTGAGCATCCGCGGCAATGCCCATTAAACCTTGAACAATGCCATCGATCACGCCAAAAGAAACCTCTGGATATTCCCTTCTGGGGGTAGCTGGATCTGAAAGATAAAGTATATATTTTCTTGCCTGATCCCATTCGCCGTGTTTGTAGAACAAGTAAGGGAAATAAGAAGTGGTTTCGACATTGCTTGTTGTTGAAGCAATTTGCGCTAGATGTGGCTTGACTCTTGTCGTATCTTTCAAGGCATCGAACCAAAGCAGATATGGTATAGGCTCATCTTTTACGAATTTGCCATTACTACTGTAATAGAGATAATAGTGCCCCTGGGCAGCATTCCACCAATCAGCTTCAAGTCGCTCACGGTAACGCTCAGCTTTTTGGGCATATAATTTAGCTTGTCCCGGTAGCCCTTTTGCTGCGAGTATATCAGAATAAGTTTGTAGCCCGCGATAAAGTGCAGCAACGAGATCTACACCAGTTCGCATGTTGGGGATTCCCTCAGAGTAGGAAGGTAGTCCTCGGCAACTATGAAAATAATCCTTTTCATTGTAAGGGATAGGAGTATGTAGGTGGGCCGGTCTTTTTAACAAAGAATCGCTGGAGAGTGCCCAGGTGTCAATATATTCTTTAACTGTTTTTTCCTGGAAGTACACAAAAGATGGGTTATTGATATAGGATGGATTTCCTGTCCAATTATACAGGCGCCAGGTTGCAAAAAGTACGTCGAAATTAGCGGGTAGATTGTACCAGAATTCTTTGTCATTCCTGTAATCCTCAGGAGCAGGTTTGCCAAGTTTATTAATTTCCCAGTAAGAGCACCAGTTTTTACTGGCAGAAATGTTTTTGGCAAACAAGGTAAACATGTTTAGGTTTTCTCTACTTAGGCCTAATATTTCCGCGCCGATACTTTGATGTGCCGCATCGCGCATGCAAAATGCATAGCGGGAGGGGAGGGCTGCTTCATACCATGGCCCTACCGGGTCGGTGTTGGCTCCTTTATAACTCAGCGCCGTTTTTTTTGCCCAGTTAAAAGCATGCTCTAAATCTTTATCCGAGGAAGTAAAACTAACCTGGGCTGAAACAGCTGAAAATCCATAAAATAGAAATGTCAAAAGGATAAGTCTACATGGATTAAAAATCCTGTTGTAATTAGGGTATATCATTTGTATTTACTTTAATGCTCATATATTAAAGTCCAGGAAATAGGCCTTACACAGTAAGGTTATTGTAGCGCTCATCTTTTGGGAATGAAATCAGGAATAAATATTTGGTCTGGTCTAATCTGGTCTATAACAATGTTAGAGAATTATTTTTGTATTTGCAAATTTATTTTGGAGAATATGCTTGCTTTTTAGTTTTGAAATTTGTTCGATAAACTATTAAGAAAATTAAAAAATAATTTTCTGCAAACACTTTAGTCATAACAATACATACATTTACCCTAATTCTATTACAATTGTTAAGATTATTTACCCTAATTTTGTGACGAAATATTCATTAATTAACCCTAATTTTGTAACAACAAGTAGTTTTGAAATTAAAGTTTGTCAAATGTTCGATAGGATAATATTTACTGAATTAGAAAAATGGCTTACCAAATCAAATCGTAAGCCATTAGTAATACGAGGTGCTAGGCAGGTTGGTAAGACAACCGTAGTTGAGCAATTTTCGAAGAAATTTAAACAGTATATCTATCTCAATCTTGAGCTTGCTGTAGACAGAAAACCTTTTGAGGAGTTTACTACAGTTGAATTACTTGTTCAGACGCTGTTTTTTGTTAAAAATCAGTCACTTACCCAAAGAAATCATACACTTTTATTTATTGATGAAATACAGGAAGTACCTGAGGCCTTGAACATTCTACGTTATTTTTATGAAGACCAGCCCGGAATTGCTGTAATAGCTGCGGGTAGTATGCTCGAAACTTTATTTGATAAAAACATTAGCTTTCCGGTCGGAAGAGTAGAATATATGGTTTTAAGACCTGTTTCATTTCCAGAGTTTTTGAGCGCTATGGATGAGCGGGAAGCTGTAAATTATTTACAACAGGTACCCGCACCAGCGTTTACACATGATAAACTCATGCAGCTATTTCATACCTATGCACTTATAGGGGGAATGCCAGAGGTTATTAAAGAGTATAGTAAAAACAAAGATCTACTGGAATTGTCATCAATCTTCGATTCGTTGATTACGGCATATATGGACGATGTTGAGAAATATGCTGGCACAAATGCACAGGCGTTACATATAGGTCATGCGATAAGGGCATCATTTGGACAGGCCGGTCAGCGTATTAAGTTTGAAGGTTTCGGAAATTCGCCCTACAGATCCAGGGATATGGGAGAAGCATTAAGAACGCTGGAAAAGGCTCTGTTAATTGAGCTCATTTACCCCTCAAGTGATGTAAAACTGCCTTTGCTGCCAGACTATCGGAAATCTCCAAGGCTTCAGGTGCTGGATACTGGAATGCTTAATTATTTTGCTGGTATACAGACCGAAATTTTAGGCACTGATGATTTAAATAAAGTTTATCAAGGCACCTTAATTGAGCACCTGGTTGGTCAGGAGTTATTGGCTACACAGTTTAAATCTTTAAGTGCACTCCATTTTTGGGTAAGGGAGAAAACTACTTCAAGTGCGGAAGTGGACTACGTTGTATCTTTTGAGGGGCAACTAATTCCTGTAGAGGTGAAATCAGGAGCTGAAGGAAAATTAAAATCTTTGCATATGTTTATGGACCTGTCCCCACATAATATGGCCATCCGATTTTATGCAGGCTCGCTGCATATTACTGATGCCCTTACCCCGGGCGGCAAGAAATACAAACTATTGAATCTCCCTTATTATCTGGTATCTCAAATAGAGAATTACCTAACCTGGTTCAAAACACAAATCTAGATTAGCAAGTTTACACAGGCTTTAAACTAATTCATTCATGACCAGCCAAATAGAATAATCAGAACTTAATCAGGCAAGCATGAAAAAGCAAATCTCGTCAAAACGAATAGGATTATACTTTTAACTGGTTTGAATTGCGGGAAGTGCACATTAGTTCAGGAATACTTCATCTATAAACACCCAACCTTTATCGCCTTTGCCTGGATGCCAGGCGGGCAGGCTTCGAAGCGGCTTTACTATTAGTTTGATTACAGCAACTTTTTTCTGCTGAAAACTGCAGCTGTAGTTTTCGATGTAGGGCATGCTTTCTTTAGTTGGTTGCACTGGTTTAAGCTTTTTTAACAAGCTGAGTGAAGCCGTATTGCTGCCTCCCCAAATCTCAATTTCTGAAGGTGGCATAATAAAAGACCCAATATCAATTAACGACCTGAATGCTACGGAGCCTACCATTACTGGTTGCTTAAAAAACAGAAAGGCCTCGAGTGGGGTTTCTCTGTAAGCTGTCCAACTTGTGCCGGCAGAAAAACTTAGGGGCCCGAGTTCACCATCAAAAAGAGCATTGTTAGTTTTAACAGCAAACTTTTTGTCTGGCAGTGTAACCAGGCTTATGCTATCTGGGCTAAGATTACTCCTATAAAAATTTTCTAGTGTGGTATTGCTGCTTATCCAACCTTTGAGATAAGATTTTGCTTTAATAACTGTAGACTTTCCTATATTAATGGGGGCTTTGTAAACTGGCGACTTAATACTATCTGGCTCGCTGCCATCAAGAGTATAACGGATAACCGCACTTCTAATTGAGCTTTTAATTTTTACTGAAATCTCGCTCTTGAATGTTTTTTTTCCTCCATCTATTACCGGTGCATTCAATTTTGCCTTAACCGTATCACCGTTAAAGCCCATATCAAACCTAATACCTGGGAAACCACCCTTAAGCGAACCCATTTCCTTTTCATTAATTGGCGTATTCCACAGCTGAACAGTTTTGAGTTTTTTTAGCTTTTTTAACGGATTAAGCATACCCGCGTTTACCCCCGTTCCGGAAAGAGAAAGCTCGTTTAAATTATTCAGACCGATTAGGTATTTGAGTCCGCTGCCTTTAACATTGGTAAAGGCCAGATTTAAACGCCTTAGGTTAACGAAATTTCCAATTACTTTAAGTTCCTCATCACTAAGCGGCATTTTGCTAAGCTGTAGCGAAACAATGTTATTTTTAATGGCATCCAATTCAGCGAGCTGCTTTGGATTGTACTGCGCCGTGCCATAAAAACTAACTGCTACAGCAGCCGAACCTACATCAACCGGAACCACTGATCGGTAATCGGTATTTAATTGAGCTACTTTGCCTTTATCTAAAGCAGGAAGATTTTGATCCTCATTGTTGTCATTACTCAGAAAATTTGCTGCAATTGTTCGTAACGAATCGCTGGGCGCTAGCGCTATTACTTTTTGGGTGAAACTTGCCCCGCCTTTTATCCACAGATACAGTACTTTTACTTCCTGGTCTGTTAGTTGTAGCTTTCCTTTGGGAGGCATATGGTCTTTATGCTCTTCGGGTAGATGTATGCGTTGCATCATTCGTCCGAAATCAGCTTCAGCAAGGTTCCATAATTTGCCATTTTTGCCACCCTTTAACAACGACTGTTCATTCTCCATAATCAATCCACCTTTAGCCTTACTGCTGTTATGGCAACTAATGCATTTTTGCTGGATAATGGGTTTAACCAGATGCTGGTATACAACGGCATCGGCCAATGAAACTTTCGGGGTAGCTTCTCCTGCCTTAATGGGCAATAGCAAGAAATCGTCGCCATGCGTAAGGTTTGCTCCATAATGCCCCGCGGCCAATAAGAAAAGGCTTGCGCAAATTCCTGCTAATGTTACAGCCAGCTTGCTTTTGCGGATGGTATTTCTTGCTGCATACCATAAAAAACTCAACAGTGCGCAAATGGCACCCAACCATTTGTGTATAGCTACCTCATTACCATCGTAGCCACTTTCTTTGGATAGAAAAAGTCCCATTAATGCAGCCATTACCGTAGTGAAACAGGCGGCAAGCAATACCCAGTTAGCCAGCTCTTTTAGCAAGATCTGTTTTGACGAAGTGGCCATTACTTCAAAAACAAAGGCCAGTAGCAAAAGTACAATCGGAAAATGAAGCACAAGTGGATGCGCCCTGCCAAGTACCTGCAAAAAAACAGGCACTTTAAGTTGGTCGCCAAAGCACAATAAAAAAACCAAGAGGCAATTGAGCATGATGCACAAATTGAAAATGATCCCCTGCCACTTAAAATATTTTGTCATTTAGTATAATTTAACTTCGTCTATAAACATCCACGCTAATTTGCCCACCCCCTGATGCCAAGATGGTAATTTGGTATTGTACAATACCAGTTTAAGTTTGTCAGTGTTGCTGGGAATAAGCTTCATTGTAATTGCCCTGCATTGTACCTTTGTATTTTGAACCATAGGTAGGGTTACTGTACTCAAAACCACTGAAAAACTATTGTTCTGTTTATTATAGGCATAAACCACAGCCCTCGAAGGTGTAAAAATCCACGCCTGTTGGTTTTCAAGGACATTAAAAAGTACTTTATGTAAGTTTTGAACTTTACCTGTTTCGATAATGAGGCTTACCGAATCTTTATCATACCCCAACCAGGTAGGGCTATTGTAATTGGTTATGCCTCCCTGATTGTCAGAGAGGATACTAGGCTTACTGCTTTTGTAAGGTCCGCTGGCCTCGGGAAAATGAACCGCTGCCTGAATTCCGCTTTTAATAAAGGTGGCCTCAACAATTTCGGAAGTCATAAAATCTTTTGAATTCGCGCTGGCTTTAATCGTTGTTACTTCTTTGTTGATCAGAATGGGCTTATTGTACTTTTTGGCTTTACCTGTCTCTCCATCAATACTGTAAGTGATGTAGGCGCCCGGCTGTTCAAAAACAATGGGAACCCTTAACCTGTCATCAAAAAAAATGGATCGGTACTTAATCAAAGGCGGAGCCAGTTGAAAACGGTTTTGAGCACTTGCCGTACAGTACAAAAAAAGCAAAAAAAACAGGTATTTGTATTTCATAAGCAGCATGCGATTTAGGCTATAGGCTCTAGCTTGTAGGGATAAACTTTGCCGGAGTTCCATTGGGCCACATAAAGATTTTCTTCATCGTCAATACATACATCGTGGGGGTAGTCAAATGCTTTAATGGTTTGGTACATTTCCTGTAATTGCCCGTCTTTATATTCGGGCGTGCTGCCAGCGAGATTGGATATCACTTTGTTATGCTGATCGAGTATGGTTACGAAACCAGATTTTTGAGATTGCCTGCTATTGGTTTGTAATACTGCTGCATATAAATGCTGGCCATGTATAACTGGGCGGCACACCCAGGCGCCAGGCAGTTCTACAGTGCTGAGGTAAGTTCCATCCATAGCATATCTTTTAAAAGCATTCTGTTGCCGCGAGGTTACCATAAGTACCGGCTGGTCATTCCTGTTATCGATACAAATGCCATGTGCATTAAGCAAGTGTTTGCTTTGATCACCCCTGCCTCCAAAATGCCGGATATAATTGCCTTTATAATCATACTGTATAATAAAGTCTTTCCCATAGCCATCTGCTACAAAAATATCGCCATTGGGTGCAATTGCCGTTTCAGTAGGCACATACTCGTCTGCTTTCAAATATTGGCCCGTTTCTTTGGGGTAGTTAAGCTCCATAAGCACTTTGCCATCAATTGTGGTTTTTATAACCTGATGTCTGTTGTTATCGCATATAAAGAGTACATCTGTTCCATTTTCATTAAACAAGGTTAATCCATGTGCACCAGGATAGCTTGTTCCCCATGATTGGAGAAAATTACCGTTCTTGTCATAGATCATTACATTGTTTTTGGTTTCATTGGTGAGCAGCAAGATACGTCCTTTACTATCTTGAACCATTTCGTGGCAGTCGTTAACAGGGTTTTTGGCCACATCGGCACGGCTCCACTTCGTATTTATCCTATAGCGCTTTTTGCCATGTCCAAGTTCTACCTCATTATGAGCCAACCATTCTGGAACATATCTTGCTCCAATAGCACCCAAAGCCATATTCCTAACAAATTCTTTTCTGTTCATTTGCTCATATGTTCAAAATTTAAAATACTTGCAATACCGCACCATTCTCGCTTTAAGCAATCAGGTCATTGATAACTTTTCCGGCTACATCAGTAAGACGGTAGCGCCGCCCCAAATGTTTATACACTAAACGCTCATGGTCAAGCCCCATCAGGTTTAAAGCCGTTGCATGAAAATCGTGAACATGAACAGGGTTTGACACGATGTTATAACCAAACTCGTCTGTTTCTCCATAAACACCAGGTTTTACGCCACCTCCTGCCATCCACATGGTAAAGCAACGGGGATGATGATCGCGGCCATAGTTGTCTTTAGAAAGTTTTCCCTGGCAATAATTAGTGCGGCCGAATTCGCCACCCCATATTACTAATGTCTCATCGAGCATTCCCCTTTGCTTAAGGTCTGTAATTAGGGCCGCAGATGCCTGATCGGTGTCTAAACACTGTCCTGCAAGTTCTTTTGGCAGATTACCATGGGAATCCCAGCCCTGGTGATAAACCTGAACAAAGCGTACACCACTTTCAGAAAGCTTTCTTGCCAATAGACAGTTGGCGGCATAAGTGCCAGGTACTAAGCAGTCGCCACCGTAAAGTTTGATGATCGATTCAGGCTCTTTGCTTAAATCGGTTACTTCAGGAACTGCAGTCTGCATCCTGTAAGCCATTTCATACTGCTGTACTTTTGCTTTTATTTCTGGATCACCAACCTGGTCATAAGCTTCGTTATTTAGCGTTGAGAGGTGATCGAGCATTTTTCTTCTTTCGGTTTTATCCATGCCATCGGGATCATTAAGGTATAGCACCGGGTCTTCTCCACTGCTAAACTGCACCCCTTGATGAATTGAATCTAAGAAACCATTGGTCCATAGTTTGGAATAAACACCCTGTCCATTGCCTTTGCCTTTAGAGAGCAGTACACAAAAGGCGGGTAGATTCTTGTTTTCGCTGCCCAAACCATAGCTAAGCCAGGCCCCCATGCTGGGACGATTGCCCACCTGGGCTCCGGTTTGGAAAAAAGTTAAAGCAGGATCGTGGTTAATGGCTTCGGTGTACAGGCTTTTTACAATACATAAATCATCTACAATGCGCGAGGTATGGGGCAAAAGCTCACTCATCCACGCTCTGTGTTCACCATATTGGTTAAATTTGAACGCTGTACCTGCAAGCGGAAATTTAGCTTGTCCCGAGGTCATTCCTGTAAGTCGTTGACCCTTTCTGATTGATTCGGGTAGATCCAAGCCGTGCATTTGTTGCAGTTTTGGCTTATAATCGAACAAATCTAGTTGTGAAGGGGCACCATTTTGAAAAAGATAGATGATACGTTTGGCTTTTGGCGCAAAATGCGGTAAGCCTGCAACAATTGCATCTTCAACAGATTGAGGATTAAGTAAGTCGGGAACCAGCAAGCTACCTAATGCAGCTCCGCCAATACCCATTCCCAGGCCAGTTAAAAACCGGCGGCGGTTCATATTAAGGCCATGTTCCAATAATTCTTTTTCCATTTTTATTTGGTTATCGAAAAAATCAACAAGAAGGCTTAACCCTTTACTATTGCTTCTTCCATGTTATAGATGATGTTAATTGCCCTCATTAAGGCCGCTACTTCGCTTATGCTGGCTGTATTTTTTTGATGCGGGTATTCACCGATATTCAATGTTTTTTCGGCTATATTCTTTTTTTGTCTGAATACTGCCAGTTGGTCTTTATAATAAGTATTAAGTACACTCATTTCTTTTTCGAATGGCTTACGGCAAATGATGCTTTCAAATGCAGTACGAATGGCCTGCTCTGGGTTTTCTTTATTTGTTAGCAAAGTTTCAGCAAATACCCTTGAGGCTTCGAGTGCCGTTGGGTCATTCATCATAACCAATGCCTGGAGGGGAGTGTTGGTTTTTAAACGGTTTACCTGGCACTGGTCTCTGTTACTTGCATCAAAAATCATCATCGATGGGGGAGGAACAGTTAGCTTAATAAAGGTATACAAGCCGCGCCTGTAGATATCTTTTCCTTTATCCTGCCGGTATACAGCCAGTTGCCCCCTGCCTGAAGTGGCCATTTCCCAAAGGCCTTTAGGCTGATAAGGTTTTACGCTTGGCCCTCCAATTTCTTTATTTAACAACCCGCTACTGCTTAACAGCATGTCCCTGATGGCCTCAGCAGGCAGGCGCATACGTGAGGCCCTTGCGTAATAAAGGTTCTCTGGATCTTTCTCCAGCAGCTCTTTGGTGATTTTTGAGGATTGGCGATAAGTGGCCGACATCACTATCTTTTTAACCAGTAGCTTGATATTCCATCCATGCTCCATAAAATCGGCGGCTAACCAATCGAGTAATTCAGGATGGCTAGGCAGGTTGCCCTGCATCCCAAAATCGCCCACAGATTTTACAATTCCTTTCCCGAAAATCTGCTCCCATAACTGGTTCACAAATACGCGGGCAGTTAAAGGGTTTTGCTTACTAACCGTCCATTGGGCGAGACCCAACCTGTTTTTTGGGAAATTTTTGTTGTCAAAATTCAGCACTGCAGGCAATGCTGATGCGCTTACAGCTTCGCCATATTGATCGTAAACACCACGTTTAAGCAAATAGGTTGTTCGTGGCGTGTCAACCTCGCCCATGACAGATACTTTTACTGCCCCGGTATCTTTTTTGTTTACAAACCTGAGAATTTTTTTGACGTCGTTATCACTTAATGTCAGTATAGGTGTTTTGGCCGGACCAGATCCCACAAGCCCTTCCAGGCCTTTTTCCTTGCTTGTATTAAAAAATGCAAACAGCTGATAATAATCTTTTTGTGCAATAGGATCGTATTTATGATCGTGACACTGTGCACATTCTACTGTGAGCGCCAGTAGGCCACGGGTATAGGTTTTTACTTTGTCAATACCGTACTCTATCCGGTATTCCTCAGGTATTACCCCTCCCTCTTCGGTTATTTTATGGTTCCGTAAAAATGCTGTAGCCAGTAATTGTTCCTTACCGGAGTTGGGTAAAAGATCGCCAGCCAACTGCCAGGTAATAAAACGGTCGTACGGGATGTTTGAATTAAAGGCATGGATTACCCAATCGCGATAAGGCCATTGTGACCTGTAATCATCGTCTTGATAGCCGTAACTATCGGCATATCGCGAAACATCAAGCCAATGGAGTGCCATTTTTTCTCCAAATTGAGGCATTGCCAACAATTGGTCAACTACCTTTTCATAGGCTTGATTGCTATTATCGGCGCTAAATGTTTTTTGGAGCACCAGGCTTGGCGGAAGGCCTGTTAAATCTAAAGATAATCTCTTTAATAACTGTTCTTTGCTGGCCTCTTCGCTGGCTTTGAGCTGGTGCTGCTTTAATTTTGCCGCTACAAAATAATCTATCTCATTTTTGGCCCACCCCTCCTTTATTTCTGGCAATGCTACTTTTTTAGGAGTTACAAAAGCCCAATGCTTCTCATATTTTGCACCTTGTTTTACCCATTTGGTTAAAATTTCTATTTCGTCTTTGTTCAGAACACCAAGGTGTGATGCAGGTGTAGGCATTTGATAGGAAGGATCGGTTGAGGTGATCCTTTTAATCATTTCAGATTTTTCTGGCTTACCTGCAACAATGGCATATGCACCCTTTGTTTCTCTTAAAAGTGCTTTAGTATTAGCTTCTATATCTAGTCGTAGTCCTGCTTCCTGTTTGTTTTTATCAGGGCCGTGACAAGCAAAGCATTTATCAGAGAGTATAGGCCTAACATCGTAATTATAGCTTATTTCATTGCTTTTACTTGCCGAAAGTTGGTTTGTTCCCGTTAACCAGGCTATAATCACAGCAATGCCTATTACAACACATGCAATAATCTTTAATTTCATAAGCAGGGTTTATAAATGGTTATAAGAAACCTTAATTCAATGCTTACCTCAAATGTTTTAAATCATTTCATATCAGTAATGCTTTGGATTGGTTTCGTAACAGGAAATTAAAAAAGTAGCCCTTTAAAACATGTTTTTCACTTATGTTGAAAAACCAGAAGGCATTGATCTAATTTCGCGAAAAAAAACAAAAAATCAATAACCAATTAATTTACAGTTAATTCCTTTAAATCTTGAATTGGCGGAACCAGGGCAATCAATTTGGTTTAAACAGTTTGGAATAGCTCTTTAAAACCAATTCAAAATCTTTAGTGTGTTGTTTCTCTTCTATCTGTCTATTAACAATATCGATAAAATTAGAAGAGAACCCTTCATAAAACTAATTTAATATTGACTATTTGTAATGTTATTTTTGCTTATTTAAATTGATTGATGATCCATTTCAGAAATTAGTCAATATGATTAATACGGGGATTTGCTAAAATGATTACAATTTCAATTAATTCTTCGAACTTAGGTTTATGGCTTTGATTGTGAAAATTACCTTTGTAAAATGATAAATAGCCCAAAGTAACATGATAATCAGGAAAAAAGAAAATTGGTTCAAAATGCTTTTTGTATGGCATGGCTCAGTTCTCCCTAGGCTATTACCTCGGCTTACCTTACTTTTTGTACTGTCGATAGCGGTAGTATTCTTTCATGGTAAAATCCTCTCCTTCAAGGTGCCTTTGAACCCAACGCCATTAACCTTATTTGGTTTTGTGCTTGCCTTGTTCCTTGGTTTTCGAAACAATGTGAGTTATGACAGGTTCTGGGAAGCCCGAAAGCTTTGGGGCTCTCTTTTAAATTGTACCCGCTCACTCGCCAGGCAAGTCTTGACTCTTCCGCGTACTTCATCAGAAAAATCAGAATCCACCAGCTTTATTTACCTTTTGATATCGTGTACATATTCGCTGAAACACCAGCTAAGGGGGACAAATGCAGAAAACGACCTTAAAGAAAGACTCAGCGATACTCAGTTCAGCTTCATCCATGCTACACACTATAAACCAATCATGGTCATTAAACTGATGGGGGATTGGATTGCTAATGCACGGAACAAAGAGAATATAGATTCAATTCAGCAGATGCGCCTTGATGAAAATCTAGATAAGTTGACCGAAATTGTCGGAGGCTGTGAACGCATTATCTCAACACCAATACCTTATAGTTACCGTGTGTTACTGCATCGGACGGTTTACCTATACTGCTTTCTTCTGCCCTTTGGACTTGTGGATAGCCTTCAATGGTTAACGCCGTTTATTGTCGTTTTTATTGCATATACTTTTGTCGCCTTTGAAGCGATTGCAGATGAGATTGAGCAGCCTTTTGGTATGGAGTCAAATGACCTTGCACTGAATGAAATGTGCCGGATGATAGAAGCCACATTGATGGAGCTTGACGGTAACGAAATTCCTGAAATTATAGTTAGGAAAAGTGGAACCATTGATTAACGGCTACCTGTAATACTAAAATAACATCACTGGAAAGAAGTTCATAGCAGATCACGAGGGAGAAAGTGACAAACGGGTGAATTTTAGTTTATCACCATGATGTGGATTCGACTATAGGGAAAAAATATTTGAAATTCCTTCATTTAGGCATGCGGTACCATCGGTATATTTCTTGTCAGAACCAGCTGGTGGACTACTACCGGGCGGACCACTTTTATAGTTTGCCTAAATGTAAACTATAAAGCAGGCAAGACCTACAATGTAACTGATTTATTAAATAATAGATTCTTTTTCGTGAGCTTGAAGGTGTTAAAGGAATCGGTATACAGCCTACTATTGATATCGCAATTTTCTTATTCTTAAAAGTATAGTCCTGTTAATCGCGTTATTATCCATTTTTTTTGATTTTGAGCAAACGTAATTTTGTTATTGTGATGGTTCTGCCAGATGAAAATTTAGCTATTTATTAAGTTCAATGAAAAAAATATACTGTTTTATCGGTTTAGCGTGCATTATTTGTTTGGGTTTTCAGACTAGCCATGCGTTGCAGCCAGGGGTACAGGAACTTTTTTCTAAAGTTGATACCGCCCGCCGCATACAAAAAATAAAGATAACGGTATTAGACCTGGCCAGTTCCAAACCATTGGATAGTGTTCAGGTAACCTTAGGAAAAGAGTCAAAATATACAGTAAAAGGTATTGTTGTTTTCGAGAACAATGAAGATTCTGTAATTGTACTTTCAAAACCAGGTTATCGTAGGATGGGAAAGAAAGTGTTAACACCCTCACTTGTTGTTCGGATGGTAAATACGGAAAGGGTAGAGGGCTACGCGGTAAGTTCAGCTCTTTTGAAAGCATCGAATGATGCCTTTTCACCTTCGGCCGTAGTGGTAACAGGCGAAGAACTGCGCAATATCAGTGTGCTTAGTTTAATTGACGGTTTAAAATTCTATCTACCATCATTATTGGTAAGCAAAAGCAACAATCAAGGCGATAATCCAAATTCAATTCCGGGTCTTTCATTGTCTGGCACTGGTAATTTCCCCTTTTGGGCAAATACTGCAGGTAATAATAAGGACAATACTTCTTCAGGGCTATTAACAACGCCATCCGTTTCGGATTATATTGCCTCAAATACGATTGCAAACAGTACACCGGTTATTTTGCTTGATGGTATTCAGGTATCGCTTCAAACCATTTTGGATATTGATGTTAACCGGGTAAAAAGCGTTACCATATTAAAAGATGCCTTGGCCATGGCCAGCTACGGAATGCGTGGTGCCACTGGCGTTATTGCCATTAAAACCAATAAGCCATCTGGTAAACTGGAAATATCATTTAGAGAACAAGCTCAAATTGCTTCGGCTAATATTTCTTCTTTTACGCCACTAACTGCAAAACAGAAATTAGAAGTAGAGAAAAACTCCGGCCTATTCAATGGAGCTTTAGCGCCGGTTTATCAAAATCGCTACAATCAGGCTTATGCTAATGATGTAAATACAGATTGGTTGTCAATACCCTTACGCAATGCACTTAGCACGAAGCACACGCTGGCCTTAAGTGCAGGTAATGATGATATGGCGTATGGGTTAACTGGCTCATACAATAATGTTAATGGCACAATAAAAGGCACTTTCAGGAAAAATCTTGATCTGGGTGCATACTTTGGGGGCCATTTTGGTGAATTCTCATTCAGTAACCAGTTTTCGTATCTCGGTACTGATGCGGCAAATTCTCCATACGGTACCTTTGATTTGTATGCTAAAATGAATCCGTACTGGCAGGTTAATGATCAGTATACAGGCAAGTTTCAGAAAATTGTAGAATATAATGCCCTGGGAAATGGTAACCTTACTTATGTAAATCCGGCATACAACTCAACACTCTCCACAACCGATGCCATGAAATATTCACGTTACAGTAACTTGACCAACCTGAACTGGCTATTGGGGCGCGGATTTCAATTGGATGGAATGATTGGCATTTCAAAACAATCTGATGAATTAAATCATTTTTTACCTCCAAATCATACCGCATTCGCCAGCATAACAGCAGAAAATTTGTTTACCAGGGGATTATATAACTATACTTCAAATTCATTCTTTGATGTTCAGGGTGGGCTGCGGTTACAGTATGAGCAAAATTTTGACAAGCATTATCTGTTTGCAAGCATAGGCCAGAATTTATCGCAAACCTCCAGCGAATCAGAGGCTGTTTCTGTGAGTGGTTTTGCCACAGATCGTTTGGTTGATATCGCACTGGGGAATTCGTATAATATTGCAAAACCTGTTAGCGGAAAAATTGTAACCCGCTATGTTTCTACTTTTGGAAATGTTGGCTACAGTTACAATGGCCGTTATCAGATCGATATTTCGGGTGCCATGGATTACTATTCGGGTTTAAATCAGGCGGCTAATTTTGGTGCAGTTGGAGTTTCGTGGTATATCAACAAAGAAAAGTTCCTTAAATCGGTAAGCTGGATTGATCTTTTAAAAATTAAGGGGAGTTTAGGGATTTCGGGGAACCAGAACTTCTTGTCTTATTTAAACAGAACAACCTACAATTACTATACGAATCAGCAATATATACCTACCGGCAGTAGTATGGGTACCATTGGTATTGGTTTAGGGGCTTATTTAACCGGAATGGCAAACAATCAGCTGCAATCGCCCGAGACTTTTAAACAAGACCTTGGTTTAGAAGCTTCCCTGTTGCATAACCAGCTTACATTTTCCCTTAATGTTTACAAGCAGATCAGCTACAGGATGATTCTTCCGGTAAGTTCGGTTGCTTCTACAGGGTATCAGAACTTTTCGTTTTACGATAACTACGGAGAGATAGAAAATAATGGATTCGAGTTATTGGCAAAAGCAACGGTATATAAATCTTTACACCATAATTTAAAGATAAACGTTATCGCCAATGCGCTGCGGACAACAAATAAAATTAATGCTGCAGGACCTTACTTAAATGATGTAAATAACTACAATGATTTTGCTGTTCCGCAAACTACTATCCAGCCCAAATATGTAGTTGGGCAGCCGGTATATGGCATTTGGGCTGTACCTTCTCTAGGTATTGATGCACAAAGCGGCCAAGAAATTTTCTTAAAGAAAGATGGTACATCAACCACTATCTGGGATGCTAAAGATAAAGTGTATGCCGGTAGTTTAGTGCCCACATGGGTAGGTGCCCTGGGTACCGAAATCAACTTTAAGCAGTTTTCATTTGGCGCATATTTCAACTATCAGTACGGGGCTAAGGCGTACAATCAAACCATGGCCGATATTGAAAATGCAACGGTTGATTATAATCTGGATGCCCGTTTATTTAATTCGGGACGCTGGAGCCCGGGTATGCCAAATGCAGCTTACAAAGGTTTGTTTGTTTCGCCAACCTACGCTACAACCCGATTGGTAGAAAATGAGAATAAACTGCAATGCTCTTCGCTTACCCTTGGATATATGTTGCCGAAAACATTTTCGCAGAGGATTAATGCCAAAAATATAGGGGTAAAGGTTATGGTTAACAATGCTTTTGAAATTGGCGGTGCCGATATGCAACGTGGCATTAATTATCCTTTTCAACGTAATTATACATTCATTTTAAATGCAAACTTTTAAAACAAGCGTAATGCAGATTTTGAAGATGAAAATATCAGCTATTATGGGCCTGTTAGTGCTGCTGAGCATTATGGGCTGCAAAAAATGGGTTGATGGTGCACCGCAACCTTTGCAAGTAGATGAAGGTAAAGTCTTTTCTACCGAGCAGGGATTCAGGGAAGCTTTAAATGCCGTTTATCTCCAAATGGGGTCGGCTACACTGTATGGCAAAGACCTGACTATGGGCGTGCTTTCTCTTGCCGGGAGAAGTTTCGATAGCGTTAATGTAAATAAAGCCGGACAATTATATTATCAGGCCGCTACTTTTAATTTTACTGACCCTGTAGTAAAGAATTATAGCACTGAAGTTTGGAACAAAATGTATCTGGCTATCGCTAACCTGGATAACCTATTGATTAATACCGAGGCTAAAAAGGATATTTTTACCGGAAATAACTATAATAAAGTAAAAGGAGAGGCCTTAGCGTTAAGGGCTTATTTACACTTTGACTTGCTGCGTTTATTTGCTTCGGCAGATCTTCAAGACCAGGGCATTCCTTATGTAACAACCATAAATCCTAACCCAACACCAGCTGGTACGGTTGAGCAGACCCTGAATGCTTGTCTTACTGATTTAAATGCAGCCGATGCCCTGTTAAGTTCTGATGATTTAACCACCTCGCAAATTACCAGGTGGGCTGTAAAAGGATTACTGGCACGTTTGTATTTATATAAAGGAGATAAAGTTGAAGCCGGTAAAAATGCTTTGGCGGTAATTAACAGTAATAAATTTGCTTTATCTTTTAATACAAATTCTGATTTGTTTTTTACAAAGGAAAGCCTGTTTAAGCTAAATATTTATGCTAATAATTATTATGCTAACTATAAGGCTGTTTTTGCCGCACCCTGTTTTATCGGTTTGTCTGCATCAAGTCAGACTGCACTATATGGCAGCACAAATATCGATTATCGCAAAAGTTTTATAGATGCAGCTACTGGTAGCGCTAGCGGGACTCCGCTTTTGCCTAAAAAGTTTACTGTTACTTCATCTAATATATTCCCAATGATTCGCTTAACAGAAATGTACTATGTTTTGGCTGAGTGCGCGAGTGATGTTACAACAGGCTTAGGTTATCTTAATCAAGTAAGGGCAGCCAGAAATTTAACTACCCCTTTAACTGCGGTTAATGTGCCCGATGCAGCTGCACTAGAAGCTGAAATTATGAATGAGTACCGAAAAGAATTTATAGGAGAAGGACAAATGTTTTTCTATTACAAACGTAAAAGGACGCCATTTACAGCATTGCCATTTTACCCTAAAACGCCGCCGGTAACCGGAGTAGCTTACCTGCCATTGGTGCCTGTTGCAAGTTACGTATTTGTAAAACCTGAATAGGAAGTGAATTAATAATAAAGGAAAATTAGTTGCGATTAATCCTGATGGACAACAATAAAAATAGATTAAATAAAGGCATTTACAACAAATCAATATTGTTATTGATGTTGAATTTTTTTTCGCTTGCACTTTTTGCGCAAAGTGTAAACGTAAGAGGGGTTGTTCAGGATGAAACCGGAGTACCCCTGGCTGGTGCGGTTGTGATGCAGGTAAGCAGTGCAAATAGTACAAGAACTGATAAGGACGGCCGCTTTGAACTAAAAAAAGTAACGCCTGGTGCAACAATCAGGGCAACATTTGTTGGCCGTTTATTACGTGAAATAACCTTAAAGGCCGGAGAAACAGATTTAAAATTTGTATTAAAGGTTGATGCGTTTAACCTTAAAGAAGTAACGGTTAATACCGGTTTATATAAACGGCCGGTAGGTAATTTTACCGGTTCAGCAAAAACATATACCGGCGAGGAACTGAAAATGGTTAATCCCAAAAATGTGATACAGGCATTAGGGGTGATTGACCCATCTGTAAGGATAGCACAGGATAATCAGTTTGGGAGTGATCCGAACAGATTACCCAATATTCAGATCAGGGGTGCCAATAATTTACCTTCTTTACAGCCTGGGGGTACCACAGGGGCAAATCCGGTTTCCAATGGCGATATCATGGCCAATTATCTGGCTAACCCCAACCAGCCGTTAATTATTTTAGATGGTTTTGAGACTACATTGCAAACACTATTTGATATGGATATCAACCTGATAGCCAATATCACGGTGTTAAAAGATGCGGCAGCAACTGTTGCTTATGGTTCAAAGGCCGCAAATGGTGTAATTGTAATCGAAACAAAAGTACCACTGGCCGGAAAACTGAAAGTGACCTACTCCGTTAATACAAGTGTAGAGCTGCCGGATCTATCATCTTATCATTTGATGAATGCAGAACAGCTGCTGGAGGCGCAAAGGTTAACCGGAATTTTTAGCGACCCCAATAATCAATACAATGATATTGCAAAAAAGCAATGGTACGATTACCGCTTAGCGAAGGTAAAAAGCGGGGTTGATACTTACTGGCTTTCTCAGCCCTTACAAATTGGTTTTGGCTTAAACCAAAGTCTTTCCCTGTCTGGTGGTTCAGGCCCGCTGCGGTATTCTTTTGGTTTAAACTATAATGCTTCTGACGGGGCTATGAAAGGCTCTGGAAGGAACCGTTATGGTTTAAGTTACAATGTTTCTTATGCTGTTAGCCGAATTAAATTAAGTAACAGCATTCTGGTAGGCTACACCAAAGGGAATAATACCTCGTGGGGATCTTTTAATGATTACGTAGATCAATTTCCGTATTTTAGAAATAACGATGAAAACGGAAACCCGATTAAAATTTTAGAGCCTGGTCAATCTGCTTTAGGATTTAATATTACTGCACCGGGTGGCGCATTTACCAATCCATCCTATAATTCTACCTTAAATGTTAAAGACTATAGTACAATTTTAAGTTTTACCAATAATACCAATTTGGATTGGTCGATTACAAATGATCTAAAAATAACAGGTAGCTTAGGCTGGAGTAGTAATTTACCGGGTGCTGAAACATTCTACCCGGCTGATCATACAAAATTTGTTTCAAGTTCATTAGCACTATTTCCTGATTTGGGCTATTACCAGCAGCTTAAAGGTAAAAATAGCGCAATTAGCGGACGGTTAAATGGCAGTTATCGCCTGGCTTTAGGTAAAAATACTATTTTGGCCAATTTGGGTACCTCTTTGCAAAAAACAAGTAGTAATTCCACTACTATTGAAGTATATGGCATTCCTAACGATTATCTGGGTGAACTGGGTCTTGCAAATGGTTTTGATTATCAAACCATAAAACCCAGAACGACTAATAATCTAACTAAAAATCTTTCTAATTATTTAAGCTTAAGTTATAATTACGATAACCGCTATACTTTAGAATTTACAGCTAACCAAAGCGGGTCTTCGCAATTCGGTTCGAATAGCCGGTTTGCTCCATTTTTTGCAGGTGGTTTGGCCTGGAATATTGCCAACGAAAAGTTTTTTAAACCTAACGATATTATCCAGGTGGCTAAACTGAGTGCCAGTATTGGTACTACAGGTAACCAAAACTTTTCTTCGGATATGGCACAACAAATCTATCAGTATAATTATGCAAACAATTACCGCTTAATGGTAGGTGCTTCAACGCTTAATTATGCTAATCCTGATTTGAAATGGCAGCAAACACTTAAAAGCAATATCGGATTAAATCTGGGATTTTTCAAAGGAAGGCTTAATGCCAGTATTGAGTTTTTCAGGGAAACGACTGACAACCTGATATTGCCGCTTGATCTTGCGCCCTCTACCGGTTTTTCAACTTATCAGAATAATTTAGGTGCCACTAAAAATGAAGGATTTGAAGTGGGGATTACCGCTCCTGTAATTAAAAATCCGGCAAGAAACATATTTTGGACGGTTAGCTTTAACGCCGGACATTATACCAATACCATTACCAGGTTATCGCCTGCTATTGTAGCCATAAATAATGCATTTAACAGTGCTACAGCTCCAAATGATGTTTTAAACTCAAGATACCAAACTACGCCGTTGCCACGTTTCGAAGTAGGGCAATCCATGTCGAGGATTTGGGCCGTACCCTCTTTGGGTATCGATCCGGCCACCGGTAAAGAAGTATTCGTTAAATTAGATGGAAGCCAAACCTTTATCTGGGATGCCAGGGATAAACGCCCGATTGCTGATGCTACTGCTAAAATTAAAGGAAGTGCCAGCTCCAGTCTTACTTACAAAAATTTTGTCCTGAACTTAAATGTTAGCTATCAGTTTGGTGGTTACATGTATAACCAAACCTTGGTTGATAAAGTTGAAAATGTTGATTTGTTGCATGGTAATGCGGATTTAAGGGTATTAACAGAACGCTGGAAACAACCCGGTGATCAGGTTGCATTTAAGGCTTTGGTAGCAGATGGTTCAACCGGACTGCAGCAAACAAATGCAACTTCGCGTTTTGTTCAGAAAGATAATTTTCTTGAACTGGCAAGTTTAACGGTTGGTTATAACTTTCCGACAAGCCTAAAATGGGTGAAGGCCGCTCATTTATCTGCACCTCGTATCATGATTACCCAAAACAATTTACTGCGTTTTGCAACAATTAAAACCGAAAGGGGAACGAGCTATCCTTTTTCCAGAAGTTTAAATTTTGGAATAACTACAAATTTCTAAGTGTATGTTTAAAAAGAATAAAATTACACCGAAAATCAATCAGGCAGCCACTGGCTTGTTATGTTGCTTTGTACTGTTGCTTACATTGAACGGATGTAAGAAATTTCTGGAAATGCCATTAAAAGATAAAGTCCCTCAACAAGCTTTGTTTAATGATGAACAAGGTTTCACCGACGCCCTGACAGGCGTTTATTTAGGGATGGATAAGCCGGCTTCTTTTGCTGGAAAAGGTTTATATACGCAAGATTTATCGGTAGGAATGCTTTCGGTATTGGTGAATAATTACACCAATGCCTCAACCTCGGCTTTAGGCGATAACCTTTACGCCAATACTTACCGGTATGATTATGCCCAGGTAGGGGTAAAAGCTGAAATGGCATTGATATGGGGCGGAATGTATAACAACATCGCTAATCTAAATAACCTGCTTGGTTATGTTGATGCAAAAAAAGAAGTTTTTTCAAGAGATCACTACAATAAGGTTAAAGGAGAGGCTTTAGCACTAAGGGGTTTATTCCACTTTGATCTGGCCCGTTTATTTGGTCAGTTACCTTTAACGGGTATGAATGAGAAGGCAATACCATACGTGAGTAATTTTACAGCTAAAGCAGCCCCTTTTTTAACGCTTAATGCAGTATTGGATTCTTGTATAGCAGATTTAAATCAGGCTAAAAATATACTGGCCCAGGCAGATACTTCAGCGTTACAGCAAGGCAATTTAGATTTATTTTCGGGCTATACCCAAAATCACATGAACTATTGGGCAACCAAAGCCTGTTTGGCCCGTATTTACCTATACAAGGGAGATTATGCAAATGCTATGGCCAATGCAAAAGAAGTTATTGGAAGTAATAAATTTCCGCTGTCTACCAGTAACGTAGCTTTGGCAACGGCCAGTACCAGAGACCGCCTTTTTTCAAAAGAACTGGTTTTTGCACTTTACAGTACCAACATCGGCTTAATTAACGAAGGGCTTTTTAATGTAGGCGGAACGACGGGAGTTTCACTTCAGCTTGCACCTGCTAATAAAACTGCACTTTACGGCACTACCGACTGGAGGTTATCGTGGTTCGATAATAATTCGGCAAAAGCCTTTAATGTTCCTTCTAAATTTTTCCAGAATGCGGGATTACCCTATCCCATGCAAAATATTATGCCTGTGATCAGGATTTCTGAAATGTACTATGTGGTTGCTGAATGTGCTAATGCAATGGGAGATCTTGCAACAGGATTATCGTACTTGAATTTAGCCAGGAGCGCAAGGGGCTTAACTACATTAACAACAGCCACTGTACCAGATGGAATAGCCTTATCTGCAGAGATTACCAGAGAATATAAAAGGGAATTTATCCAGGAAGGACAAACTTTCTTTTACTATAAAAGACTGAATAAAGATTTGAAAACAGAATCGGGAACAACAGTTCCTGTTCCTGCCAATGTATATGTATTTCCAATTCCGGATAAGGAATTAGAGTACAATAAATAGTAACCATTAAATTAAAGAATTGTTATGAAACTTATTTTGCTGTGTATGACAGCTTTTTTGTCCATCTCCTTTTTTAGCGGATGCAGCAAGGATCCTGCTTTGTTTGCAGAAGCCGATGCCATTTATTTTGGAACGGCCGACACAAGCATCTCTTACTCCTTTGCTAAATACCCTAAAAAGTTAAAAGATACCATTAACGTGCCTGTAAATGTATTGGGAAATTCTGCCGCGACAGATAGGTCGTTCAGTGTTGAAATATTGCCTTCTGCTAACAACGCAGCCATTGAAGGCACACATTTTAAGCTGTTAACAAATCTAATTATCCCTGCAAAATCGGTAATGGGTATGCTTCCGGTTGTAGTATATCGTACTGCTGATTTAGAAAACGGGAAACAGGTTAAAATAAACCTTAAACTAAAGAAAGATCAGAATTTCGCAGCAGAGGGGATTACCACTAAACAGAAAATAACAATTAACCTGGGGTATATGCAGAAACCAGATTCGTGGGGTGAGTTTACCGGAACGGTAACCGGTTTTTTTGCGGGCTATCAGACTAATTTCGGCACCTGGAGCCCCACAAAATACAAAGTGATTTTAGATGCCCTGTACGATCCGGCAACAGGAGTAACCATAACAGAGTTTCCCGGAAGCAGATTTTCTCCCCCTGTGGCCTATAACTTATATCTGGCAACGGTAAGAAATTATATCAAAACAAATTACCCGGGCAATTATGGCTTACCAGGCGCGGTATTAAACGATCCTGACAATGGGAATAAACCCATCCAGGTTGGACCGGCAAACTATTAATGAACTTTCATTTGACAAGTGAAGAAATAAAACAGATGAAAAAAATATTAGGTATTTTCTTAAGCTTAACTGCTGTCGCATCAATAATTATAGGCTGTTCTAAAGATCAGGGAAATTACGATTATATCGAAATCAATACTTTGAAGATTTCGGCTGACATGGCCAGCGCAGATCCAGCTATGTTTGTTACGCCAGATTCAATTATTCTACGTCAGAATGATAGTTTAAAGGTGAAACTAAAAATAGACGCTTCAATTGGTGCTCCGGGCAACCTTTCTTATCAGTGGTTAATTACACAATATTTACAGGCAAATGCGAATCCTTCAAAATATATGATTAGTGAGGCGGCGAGCTTAAAGACTAAGATTACCCTTCCTCCGAATTTATACAGATTGGTGGCCCGGGTAACCAATAACGATACAGGGGTTTCCTATTATAAAACATTTGTACTCAATGTATCTGGGGCAGAATGGGGAGGTGAAGGCTGGCTGGTATTGCAAGAGCAGCAAAATGGAGCCGATATTTCAGTAATTACCACCAGGGATGGCGGGGTAAAAGGGAAAGTCTTCAATAATGTGTATGCTACCATGAACGGGCACAAGCTGCCTGCCGGAACTTTTAAGGTAAACGTAGTTAATTATGCAACTGCAATTAATGCACAAAAGGTCTCGTTCCTTTATCCAAATGGAGGATTACAGGTTAGAAGTGTTGATTTTGCGGACTCCACAAGGATAGAAAACTGGTTTACTCCCGGTGCAATATCTTCGATGAATTTTCAGGCAAACGGTTCTGCGGGTGGCTCGGGAGCTGGATGGGAATATGTAATAGTAAATAACCAGATTGCTTACCGTCAGTTTCAAAGTGTGGCTCATTTGGCTAACCCCCCTTTGTTTTTTCCACCTTATGCTGGTCTTACTATTGCGCCATATGTAATTAATGCCAGTACAAGTGATCAAATATATACCCTTTATGATAGGGTGAATAAAGGGTTTGTGTTGTTTAATGCCTCTACATCTGCATTGGTAAATATACCCGCCTATGCTGCGGCCACAACAAATTTAAATCCTGTTACCGGGAGTGGATTTGATTTGAAAAACATGACCGATAATATGATTTATGCCGAGAATGCACAACCCATGACGGCATCGCTCGCCATATACTGGAATTGTTTCTTTAGAGATGACGCTGGTAACAACACCTACCTGGTGCAGTTTCCAAGAGGTATAGCTTATTCAAACAATTTTACAACCGGACGTTTCCAGTTAAAAGAAGCAAACTGTCCGGGTATTAATACTGCGACCATGTTTGCTAACCCGACCTTTTTATCGCAGCCAAAGGGAGTGTTTTATTATGTAAACAGCAATAAAATATACACTTGTACAGTGAATAATCTGGCCAGTTCTGCTGCAACGGTTGGTTTAACATTTCCAGGTGGCACAGTAATCAAAGCGATGAAGATTTTTAATTCGGGTTATACTGCGGCTAATATTGCCGCACTTAATGTACCCGAAGGTAAGGTGTTGGTAGTAGCAACCGATGAAACGGCCAGTGGTGGTGGAAACAAGGTTTATTTCTTTAACCTCAACGCTCAAACTGGCGCTATTTTAGGCTCAGTGTCATCTCCAGCCGATGTTTATACCGGCTTTGATAAAATTACCGATATCACCTTTAAAAAATCTCTCGGGAGATAAGTATATAGAACTTAATTAAACACACATATGGCCGTGAACAACGGCAGCCAATAAGATCAATTAATAAATATGATAAAATTAAAGTTTATACCTGTTTTTGCCCTCGTTTTATTTGCGGCAGAAAAAGGATTCGCACAAGATTCGACCTCGGTTACCAAACCTGTAGTTGTAGCTAAATTAAAGCCCTATAACCAGGTTATTACAGCTAAGTCTATATCAAAGCTGGGTTTGTTTACTGTTCACAAAGTTGATGAACGTTATTATTTTGAAATCCCTGATGAATTGTTGTCAAGGGAATTCCTGTTCACAACGCGTTTGAGTAAAGTTCCGACCGGAAGTCCCCGTTATAGTGGAGATCTGATGAATGGCATTATTGTTTCTTTCGAAAAAGCAGCTGGTGATAAACTATTTGTACGGGCTATAACCAATGTCGCACAAAGCGACCCGTCAAATGAACTGGCAAAAGCAGTTAAAAATGCTACCATTGATCCCATCATTATGGTATTAGATTTAAAAGCACGCAGTGTTGATGGTAAATCTTCTGTTGTGGAAATGACAGATTTCTTTTTAAAGGATAACCTGATTTCCGGTTTCCATCCTGCGGCTAAAAAACAAATGGGTACCGGTGCACCGGCAGCGGATAGGTCGGCAATTCTGGGAATGGAAGCTTATCCAAATAATATCGAGGTAAAATCGCTTAAAACCTATGCCTTAGGTGCAGCTCCAAGACCAGCAGCGGCTGATGGAGATTCTCCTGCCGACGCTTCGGCACCAGCGCCGTCGAGCGTTGGCGTTACCTTCGAAATTAGCAATTCAGTAATGGTATTGCCTAAAGAGGCCATGAAAATTCAGGCTTATGACCCAAGAGTTGGTTTCAAATCTGATTCTTACACTGTTTTTTCTGATGCACAACAGAAGGTGGAGGAAAGACGCTTTATCATTAAGAACAGACTGGAAGTAAAACCCGAAGATTTAAAACGTTATCAGGCAGGCGAACTGGTAGAACCTAAAGAACCATTGGTGTATTATATCGATCCAGCAACGCCAAAACAATACAGAAAATACATGATTGCTGGTATCAATAACTGGAACGAGGCATTTAAGGCCGCAGGTTTCAAGAATGCAATTATTGGCAAAGAGTGGCCGGTTAACGATAAATCAATGGATTTGGAAGATGGACGTTTCCGCGTTATTCGCTACATGCCAGCTATCAGCCCCTTTGTTGATAATAACCAGGTAACAGATCCACGTTCGGGAGAAATTATCCAAACTTATATCGGTTGGTCGCACTCGCAGGTTAAAACCCTTCACGACTGGTACATGATTCAAGCCGGGGCGGCAGATAAAGATGCACGAAACATGAAATTTAGCGAAGAACTAATGGGTGCATTAATACAGGCGGAAATCAGCAGAACTGTAGGCTTTACACTGGGTTTAACAGAAAACCTGGGCAGCAGTTATGCAATCCCTTTAGAAAAACTGAGAGATAAAAACTGGCTGGCAAATCACCCGTTTAATTATTCGATCATGGATTATAACCATTATAATTATGTGGCCCAACCTGCTGATCAAGTTTCGCGTAAAGGTTTAATTCCACAGATTAGCGATTATGATAAATGGGCTATTAAATGGGCTTATACCAACACCGGGGCTACCAGTTTCGAAGCAGATAAGAAAATCAGATTGGGCTGGATTAAAAACAATTTAAATGCAAATGCTAACCTGATTTTTGCAACCCAACCAGCAGGTATTAAACCTACGGATATTACCAATCCTACAGCGCAATGGGAAGATTTAAGTAATAATCCGGTAGCGGCAGCAGCATATGGTATAAAAAACCTGAAATACGTGATGGCTAATTTAATTCCATGGACGACTACTGGTGAGAATACCTATTTTACTACTTCAGATCTTTATTACACTCTTGTAAGCCAGTATTCATTTTTTATGCGTCATGCCTTTACTCAAATTGGTGGTGTTACAGAAAATATGAAAACTGTGGACCAGGTAGGAGATGTGTATGTTCCGGTATCGAAAGTAATTCAAAAACAGGCAGTTGCTTTTTTAAATAAAGAAGTTTTTAATACGCCTGAATGGATTTTAGAGCCGAGTGTACTAAATAAATTCAGAAAACCAGCAAAAAAAGAAGAGGTTACAAAAATGCAGGAAGATGCACTTTTTAAACTTATTGACCCTAACCGCCTTTTCCGTATGAACACCGCTACCATGCGTTTTGGAAAAGATAAAACTTATACGGTTGACGAGATGCTTACAGATCTGAGTAATGGCCTTTATGCCGAGTTTAAAAATCACCAGCCAGTAGACGGCAATAAGCGTTACCTGCAAAAATTTGCAGTAAATTATTTGCTTAAATATCTGGCAGAAGGCGAATTAGTTCCTGATCCAACAAAAGAGGGCCTTATTGCCGGAACAGATATTCCTTTAGCCATGCGTAAAAACTTAAAGGCAATTGAGGCACAATGTAAAGCTGCGATTCCAGCTTACACTGATCCGGTAATGTTAGCGCATCTTAAATACCTTTCGGATAAAATCAATAATGCCCTAAATCCGAAAAATTAAAAGACTGTATATTAAGATAATAAGTAGATAATGAAATTCATATATATAGTATTGCTAGGTTTGTGCAGCAGTTCGCTATTTGCGCAGAACCCAAAAGAGCAAAAAACTGCTGTCAAAACTGATACAGTAAAAAAAGCCGATCCGTTAAAAACAATTATTACCAAAGAGACGGTCATCAAAAAAGGCTTGTTTAATGTTTACCAAACTGGGAACAGGTATTATTTCGAAATTCCGGATTCACTTTTAAAGAGAGAGTTATTATTAACCAATTGGCTGGTTAAAGTACCAGGCGGCAGTCCGAAATACGGAGGTGAAGAAATGGGACAAAAAACCATTTTATTTGATAAAGGGATTGGAAAAAAGATCAACTTAAAAATCGTTAGCCAAATTACCAGGGTAGATTCGACGAGTACCATCGCTAAGGCGGTTGGCAATAATAACCTCGATGCCATTGCAATAGTATTTGATTTGAAAGCGAGGGGAGAAGCTGATAGAAGTTCTTTTATTGATGTAACGGATTTCCTTCAAAAAGAAAACACATTTACCAAACTAAATGATGAGGTACAGAAGCGATTAAGCCTTGGTGCCATCGCCCAGGATAAAAGCTTCCTGAAAAATGTAACAGCCTATCCTATTAATATTGAGATAAAATCGGTTCGGACTTATTCAGCTACAGTACCAGGGAAGCCCTCACCGGTAATGCCAGTTTTAGATGCCGCTAAAATCGGAAATGCCGTTACCATGGAGGTTTCGACATCTATTTTGCTCATGCCTAAAACACCTATGGTGCCGCGCGAATTTGATTTGCGCGTTGGATATTTTGCCGATAGTTATACGCCATTATCAGACGATCAGCAGAATATTGAAACCAAATCATTTATTGTTCGCTATAACCTGGAGCCCAGGGCAGAAGACATGGCCAAATACAAAAGGGGCGAACTGGTAGAACCCAAACAGCCTATTGTATACTACTTAGATCCTGCAACACCAAAGCAGTGGCGGCCATACCTGATTCAGGGAATTAATGACTGGAATGAGGCATTTAAAGCGGCTGGTTTTAAGAACGCGATTATCGGTAAGGAATGGCCGGAAGGCGATACAACGATGAGCCTTGAAGATGCCCGTTATAAAATACTACGTTATCTGCCTTCAGATGTTGCCAATGCCTACGGACCTAATATCCATGATCCCCGAAGCGGGGAAATATTGCAAAGTTATATCGGGTGGTATCATAATGTAATGTCTTTGGTGCATGACTGGTATATGCTTCAGGCAGGACCGAATGATCCAAGAGCGCGCCATATGACTTTTAGTGATGATTTAATGGGCGAGTTGATCAGATTTGTATCATCACATGAAGTAGGGCATACTTTAGGCCTTCGCCATAATATGGGCAGCAGTAGCTTAACACCTGTAGAAAAATTAAGGGATAAGGCCTGGGTAGAGAAATATGGCCATACCAGTTCAATTATGGATTATGCCCGTTTCAACTATGTGGCACAGCCCGAAGACAGCATTGGTGCAGCCGGTATTATGCCACGCATCAACGATTATGATAAATGGGCAATTAAATGGGGTTACACTTATGTTGGTGCCAAGGATGTAGCTACTGACCGGAAAATTGTTTCTAAGTGGATTAGCGATACGCTAAAAGATAATCCAAGGTTATGGTTTGGTGGGGAAGGTATGAATAATGATGCCCGCTGCCAGACTGAGGATGTTGGTGACAATAGCATGAAAGCCAGCGAATATGGGATTAAAAACCTAAAGTACGTGGTTAAAAACTTACCCGAGTGGACCAAAGAGGAGGGGGATTTATATAAAAACCTTAGCCAAATGTATATTCAGGTGATTAACCAGTTTAACCGCTATGTAACCCATGTGACCAAAAATATTGGAAGTGTTTACGAAACGATTAAATATCCTGGAGATGCAGGTGACAGTTATGCCTCAGCACCGGTTGATAAGCAAAGAGAAGCGGTAGCGTTCTTAAATAAACAGGTTTTTGAAACGCCTACCTGGCTGCTTGATCAAAACATCTTAAATAAAATTGGTAATCCGATACGTTACAGCAGTGTTAGGGTTATTCAGGAGCGAGCCATGAATGCTGTATTCAGTGATCGTGCGTTTAACACCCTGTACATGATGGAGGAACGTTTTGGTAAAGAAAATACTTATTCGATGAATGCATTGCTGGCCGATATGAAGGCTGGTGTTTGGAACGAGTTGAATACCCATCAGCCAATAGAGCAATTTCGCAGGGATGTTCAAAAATTCTATGTTAATGCTTTGCTGCGGAGTATGAAAGAATCGGAGGTGGGTTACAATGCCATTGGATTATTATTCGGTGGTACTCAGGCTGCAGAAATGATGCCTTTAACCACAGGCTCAGATATTGGGGCATTAATAGCTGTTCATTTAGAAGACTTGCGTAAAAATATTCTCGCCACAATTCCTTCAACGACCGATATCGATTCAAAAGAGCATCTGGAATATGTGGCCGATTATATCAAGAAAGCCCTCGATAACCGTTTTAGCACTAAATTATAACACTGAGAGAACTTAGGATAATTGATTTTGGGAATTAATACGAAAGCAAAAATGAGGAGTAAATTATTAGCCATTTTATTATGGTGCAGCCTCGCGGCTGGCAACGTTTATGCTAATGGAAATAAAGCAACTATTGACTGCACCATTTATGGAAACAGAGCCAGTGGATTGTTTTTATACGAGCTCAAAGATGGTACGACGGTAAGTTTAGGGTTTAAACGACCCGATGTTAATGGGAACTGTAATTTTGAAGTTGATGTTAAAGAAGGTATCTTTTTTTTCAAAAAGGCAGGAGGAAAGGGGCATGAGTTCAAATATACCATCTACCTTAAAGCAGGCGAACATAAAAAAGTTAGCTTTTACATGGAAAAGAGCTCTGTTGATTATGACAGTTGCGTTATTGAGAATGAAAATACCGAAAGCAAATTTTTACAGGAATGGTTAAATGCCAAGAATGAATATAGTCATTCCGTTGCTACTAAACTAGATATTGGCCGTAGTAAGTATGCCCAGTTCGAAAAATTTGCCATCTCATTTTTGGCTTCACACAAAACCAATAACACTTATTTTAATATCTGGCTTAACGATAAAATTAGTATTGATCTTAAATATCTGAAAGCTGGCAATTATTTTGGTTTAGGGAGGCTGAATGCCAATTATGATAGTACGGCAAATGCTCAGCCATTTTATAAACCTCTGCTTGATAAAAATATAGTGAACGATGTTCGTTTGCTACGTTCTGAACATGGAATGGAATTGCTTGATTATGTTTTTGGTTATCGGAAGTTTATTGAAGTTAAAAATCAGGAGAAGGTTTTAGAGAACTATTTTTCTCCTGAAAATGCCGCAAAAATAAATAATGGTAGTGTTAAGGTAGCTTTCCTTTTGCATAAAATGCCCGGGGTTAAAGAATTTGAGCATTTTGTGAAGTATGTAGAGCCATACAAGGATATTTTTACAACTGTAGCGCAAAAAGAGGCTTATCAGAAATTATACAATGATTTAACTCCGTTTGCAGTAGGGAAAGCTGGTTATAACTTTGAGCTTAAAGACGTAAATGAAAAAACGCATACCTTAAACGGCTTTAAGGGCAAGGTTGTGGTTATAGATGTTTGGGCCATGTGGTGCGCTCCTTGTTTAGCAGAAAAGCCAATCATGGAAAAAATTGCCGAAGGCTATAAGAATAGGAATGATATTGCTTTTATTGGAATGTCGGTTGATGGGTACAGTAAAAAGGATGCCTGGAAAGGTTTTGTGAAAAAACATGCCTTTACAAGTATTGAATTATTATCACAATTCGATGAATCACTTTTTAAGTTCTACAAGATATCTGTTATTCCACGTTTTCTGATTTTTGACCGTGAAGGAAAAATAGTAACGGTTGATGCACCGCGGCCATCAGATCCCCGCTTTAAGAAAATAGTAGATGCTGCATTAGCGGTAAAGTAAATTATATATGCTTTAAATATTGCTATGATGCAATAATTAATTAGTGAAATGAAAAAAGAGATAAAAATAGTTTTGTGTGCCATTTTTTGCTTTGTTAATGTAATCAATGTTTTAGCACAACAAAAGCCTGCGGAAGTTTCGGGAGTGATTACGCAAAAGAAAAATTATGAAATTACTATAGTTGGCAAAGCTGAAGGCAAGTCGTTCAGGGCCATTCAATACTTAATTGATACTGCCACAAATAAGTTTTCGATTGTAATGCCGGTCTTAGCAAATACATCGTATGAAATGCGGGTTGCAGTAATGAAGATGGGCCACAGAAGGTTAGAGACCGATTACGTGGTTAATTTTCCATTGAAACTGGTGGCTGGCCAAAAACTAAATATAGCCCTTGATGAGGCCGCTTTTAAAGCGAAAAAAGGGTTCATTATTGCGAAACAAGCGGCCAAATTCCCGATGACTCAGGTTAGTGGTAAAGTGGTTACAAGTTTAAAATGGGCTGTTGATCTTTCTTTAGAAAAAGTGGTTGAGGGGCGTTGTCAAACAATTGAAACGTATACCATAGCTAAAAGCGATTCAACCTTTAATTTTAATCTTCCGATCCAAAAAGAAGGTCTTTACTACCTTTCTTCAGCCAGGTTTAAAAAACGGTTATACCTTAAGCCCAATGATCAGATTAATCTGGTATTTGATTATAATACGGGTGTTGAACTGAGCGCTTCAAAAACAACTGAAGCCAACCGGTTGATTAGTGAATGGGAACGGTTGATTAACCCACTAAAGCTCATGAGCCTCGAAAAGAAGCCTGATCGTGAAGCATTTTCTGCGCTTTATAAACCGCTCCAGGTAAAAGTTAGTGATTTTATCCGCCAGGTTAAAACAGCCGACCCTGCTTTTAACTCGCTCTTTAAGGTAGCGGTTCAGATGGATAACAGTCTGCTGGCATTAAACATGCTGTTAAAATCTTCTACTGAAAAAAGAGGAGGCTACATTTACCAGTCTAAAAACTTTTTAGCCGTCCCTGATTACTATCAGCAGCTTTTGAGAGATAACAGCATAAAATCAGGACAAATTCTTCAATTGGGAGAAGGGTATGATTATATTAATTTGTACGCCAGGTTTTGTTTAAATCATCTGAACGAAAGCCAGAAAGCGCAAATGGGTGATGCAGAGCGGGTGAAGTTATTGATGAATGCCATTACAAACGACAGTCTGAAATCTTTTGTACTGAAAGCGCAGCTGGAAGAGTTAGAATTAAACATTGCTAATTACAGCGAATTTAGGGATACTTTCATGCCTTATCAAAAATATGCTAAACCATCTTCTGTGAAACAGAAATATGAAGCACAGTTAAAAACGTTTATTGCCGACACTGCTTTTATCGGGAAATCGGCTGCTGACTTTATTTTGCCTGATGCAAGCGGTAAAATGGTTTCGATGAAAGATTTTAAAGGAAAAGTAGTATTAATTGATGTATGGGCAACCTGGTGCGGACCTTGTAAAGCACAAATACCTTTCTTAAAAGAAGTAGAAGAACATTACAAAGGCAATAACAATGTAGTGTTTGTGGGAATTTCTTTAGATGCCGAAAAAGATAAAGAGAAATGGCTGGGCATGATTAAAGAGAAAGCATTAGAAGGTGTACAGCTTTTGGATAATGTTGGGGATGCTTTTGGGCGGAAATATAAAATGGTGGCTATCCCAAGATTCTTATTAATTGATAAGCGCGGAAATTGGGCTGAGGTAAGATGCCCGCTGCCTGAGAATAAGGAAAAGCTTAAGGGCTATATTGATCGAGAGCTTAGCAGAAGCCTGTAAAAAGAAAAGCAAGAATCCTTAAGGGTTCTTGCTTTTTTAGCATATATGCCAGCTAACTTTAGTTGCCGGGATTTAATTAGCATGAATAAACCGCATGCCATTTTGGTTGTGGCGCCTGTTAGACAAAGTGTTTAGCTCTTTGTATTCTCGCGGGGTTTTTCCGGTAACTTTTTTGAAAATTCTGGTGAAATAGAAAGGATCGTCATAACCAACTTCGCCCGCAATTTCCTTTACAATTAAGTTGCTGGTGGTTAGTAATTCGCTTGCATGCTTAATTTTTATCCTGATAAAGTATTCTATTGGCGATAAGCCTGTTTTTTGTTTAAAAAGAACCGAGTAGTGTGAGGGAGAATACCTGAAGGTTTCAGCAATTTCATCCACACAAAGGCGCTTATGAAGATTGGCTTTCATGTAAGAAATCGATTGTTCCAGCTGATCTTCTCTTTCTAATACTGGTTTCTGCTTTTGGTTCGAAAACAGAAAAAATGAAATAAAACGGTACAGGCAAAGGTTAGCATAAGCTATATTTTCAGCGCTAAGTTCTTTTGACAGGCTGTTAAATATTTCATTCCATGAATCGATAATGAGCCCGTCGAAATGAAGTTCGGTAGGGGAGGCAAATTTATTTAAACCAAAGGCCACATTCAGTTCATTGATCATGTTTCCGTTAAAATGCAAACAATAAATTTCTCCGGGATACTGTTCATCTACTTCATAGCTGTAAAACTCATTTGGAGGGAGTAACATAAACTGGTTGGATTTGAGCTGGAAATTACCATAAGAGGTATTGCAATTCAACTTACCCGTTAAACAATAAATCAATACATAGTCTGGTGTATGTGTTTCACTTTTTAACGGCGATTGACCAATTTGAGTAATGTACAGCAGGTTCTTAAAAGGCATATTTTTAATGCTGTTTTGTACTTCTTCCGGAATGGTAATTTGTTCAGCTAGGAGAGCGCCTTCATGCAAAAAATAATTCATAAACCCTTGGTTAGTTTGTGTAGTTGTTGATGCTCAAAGATGGGGAGAAAAAAAAGGTAACAAGAAAAAAGTACCACTACAAAACCATAACAATATGCCTTTAAATGCAAATAAAGGGTGCTCTTTGCCTAAAAAGGATAAAAAAGCCAAGGTGCTCAGTTTTTTTACCGGCAGCGGGGATAAAAGGATTTGCAGGTATTGGGGTTTTAAATGTGGTAAATTATAGCCGCTGAAGCTGTGAAAGGAAAGTGACTAAGTTATAATCAAGGCCGGTTAAGTTTAACTTTTTACGTAAGCGGGTTCGTGCGATTTCGATCGATTTAATGTTTTGATGAGTGATGGCCGAAATCTCTTTGGTAGTCATGTTCAATTTTAAAAAAGCACATAATTTTTTCTCGCTCGGACTAAGGTTCGGAAATCTTTCGTTAAGCACATCGTAAAAATCTTCATGTATCTGCTGAAATCTGAATTCAAATTCTTTCAGAATCTCGGGACGTAAATTTGACTGCAAATCTGATACGAGTTTTTGCATTGCAGGTTGGACGTCCTGATCCATACCGCTCTTCATCTTTAGCAGTTTTTCCGAAATATGGTCAATAAGCTCATTTTTCTGAATCAGATGCAAGATGTTGGTAGTGAGTTCCTTGTTTTTTAGCTCGATGTCTTTTTCTAAACTTTCTTTCTCTCGTTTTAAATGCGCCTGTTCGAGTACTGAATTCTTTGCCTTATTTCTTTGCAGGTAAAATAAGAGACTCACAATAATCAGCGATAAAACAAGGCCAACCCCTGCCAATAGGTAAGTCAACTCTTTTTCGCGCTGGCTTGCTTCTTTCTCCTTTTGTTTCCTGTCAAACTCAAACTGCATTTCCAGCTGGGTAATCTTATTAGATTTTTCGGCATTAAATAGCGAGTCGCTTACCCGTTTGTTTAACATCAGGTACTCAAAGGCTAGCTGATAATTGCCTTGTTGCTGATAGAGTTTATACAGGTTGGTAGAAGCGCGGCGTACCGTTAACAGGTCGCCTGTTTGTTTTCCAAGGTTAATGGCATCCTTTAAGTATTTCTCTGCTAAAGGGTAATTTTTCAGCTCAAAATAAAACTCCCCTAAACCATCGTACGATAGGATTACGCCCGATTGATCATTGTTTTTTTCGCGGATTGCCAATGCTTCGAGGTAATGCTGAAGTGCCATTTCATTTTTACCTTGTTTATGAAACAGCCTGCCCTGATTGGTTAGTACGTGAACCAGGTTCTCCTCATCATTTAATTGTTTGCAGATCTTTAAGGCTTCATTATAAAAGAAGTTCGATTTGTCGAATTCCTTCATCTCTTCGTAAATGATTCCCAGGTTATTTAAAAGGCTTTCCTTTAATTTTTTTTCACGTTCTATTTCTGACTTCTCGGTAGTGGAAAACTGAAGGGCCTTATTGTAATATTTAATGGCGTTTTTATAATCTCTCTGGTAGTAATTAATGATGCCAATTCCATTGTACGCCGCCAAAAGGTCATTTGATTTTGCGGTTTTACTTTTTATAATCTCCTGATAGATAGTTAAAGATTTTGGATAATTTCCAATTTGTAAATAAGCCCTGGCCAGATTGATGATTGCTTTATTGATAATGGTATCTAATTCGATTTCATTTGCCAGCTGCATCGATTCTTCGGCATAAACCAATGCCTGTTTAGCATCCGATTTACCAACCAGTTTGGAAAGGGTTAACATGGTCCTTACCTTTTCAAGTTTGGAAGATGCTGTGGATAGATGAACTTTTAAACTATCTATTGTACGTCTATCTGATTGCGCATAAATGACATGGCAGACTGAAAATAATGTGATTAAGGTAAAATATATTTTTAGTCGGTATTTCATTCTTTTTTGATATTAAAGAAAGGGGATGCTGTCATTAAACCGAAAGTTTTTTATGATAGTCAAACTTACAAATCTTAAGTTGTATTTGTATAAAGCGCTTGGTTAAATACTTTGTAATATTTAAAAAAAACTTCTACAGGGTAAAGGCAATTTTATTTTTTAGTATAAAAGATATTGAATGAGCGCAGAGTTGATGGCTTCCGACACTGAATGTCTTTTTTCTTCATACCTTAAAATTGGTGGAATAGGATCCAAAATGGTTTACGCAAAATAAGTAAAACTTCCAGTTTTTTTCATTAACATATCAATCATTCGGTAGAGCCAATTGAAACGCGCTTTTAATGGATTCGCAAATCGACTGTTTTTTTTTGCAATCCGATAATGTTTTCCCCGAAAAGGCTCTTAGATTTACATAACCAAATTTAAATGAGCCAGTGAAAAATTGTTGCCTGAGGCTAGACCCTGTAGTTTTCTTAATGATTTTTCTTGTTTTTACTATCCAATAAGAACTGCAATAAATGAAGAAGTAATCTATGGAAACGGTGAAGAAAACACTTGGCTACCTTAACTGGCAGGATAGTTTTTTCTTAAGTAATTGTTCATGAAGTATATCGTAGCAATATTTTTTATCAGGAGTCTTTTTGAAAATCAGACCTTTTACCGAGCATAAACCTTGCCTAAACAGTAAATAAATACGAACGGACATTAATCAAAAATAACCACAAAAAATGAGAAGTTTCTTTTCTTTATTACTTTTACTTACACTTAACCAGGCATTTGCACAACAGCCTGCCAATTTAGTTAACCCATTTGTAGCTACAGAAAAACCGCGTTACGATTTTTTCGGGTCGGCAACTCTGCCATCTGGTATGGTGGCGCTAAGTCCTGATACACGGCATGGTGATTTATGGGATGCAGGTTATCGCTATAATGATGGATATGTGCTTAACTTCAGTCATGTACATAATGCACAAACGGCTGGTATTCCTGTAATGCCAGTGGTGGGCACTTGTAAAGCATTACAAGGTTTAGCCTCCTCCAAAAGTAAATTTACCCATCAATCTGAAATTGCCCATCTTGGTTATCATAAAGTGGTTCTCGATGATTATGGCATTACAGCAGAACTTACTGCTTCATTGAGGGCTGGTTTTCATCGTTATACTTTTCCTGAGGCCAAAGAAGCGCACATTATCATGGATTTAACGGCGCCATTAGGGCCGGTATCGATGGACAGGGCCTATGCAAAAAAAGTTAGCAGTACTGAGGTAGCGGGCTATTCGGTAAATAGTCCAACCTTTAGAAGAAAGAAACCCTTTAAGGTTTATTTCTTTGCCCGCTTTAGCAAGCCGTTTAATAAGTTGAATTTCTGGAAAGCAGAAAGCGAAACATCGGCACAAAAAGTATTGGCTGAAAGTGATATGGTCGATGATAAAAAAGCCGGTCTTTATGTTAGCTATTATGACCTTAAAGCTCATGAGCAAATTATGGTACAGGTTGGGATTTCTTACGTAAGTACTGAAAATGCAAAGCTAAACCTTGATACTGAAATTCCTGACTGGAATTTTGATCTGGTTGCTGCCAAAGCAACAAAAGCCTGGAATGAATATTTAGGAAGGATAGAAATAAAGGGAGGTACTAAAAAGCAACAGACTAAATTTTATACTGATTTGGCGCACACTGCAATGGGCCGAAGAATAGCAGAAGATGTAAACGGCGCTTATATCGATAATAATGGAGATAAGCCCGTTGTAAGGCAGGTTTCTATGAACAAGGGCGTTCCTGCTTATCATTTTTTGGATGCGGATGGCTTATGGGGCTCACATTGGAACTTGAATATTTTATGGTCTATGGTGTATCCGGAATTCGGCAATAATCTAGCCTCAACTTTTATTGATTACTATAAAAATATGGGACTATTGGGGCGCACCTCCTGGGGTGGAGAAGAGTGCTATGTTATGGTGGGGGATCAAACAGTACCATTGCTGGCTGCATTAATGCAGACTGGCCGGGCTACCTTCGATAAAGAACTGGCTTACAAGGGAGCTTATAAAAATGCTTTTCCAGGCGGTATAAAAGATAGGGCGGGTTATGAATCAGGGCCAAATCCCGCAGGTGGTGGAATAGATTGGTACCTTAAATATGGCTATGTTCCAATCGAAATCCAGGGGCGTGGCCAGGGTTTTCACAGGGGCGGCGCAGCCATGACCCTTGAATATGCCTATCAGGATTGGTGCGTAGCCAATATGGCCTTAACATTGGGTAAAAAGAAAGACAGCCAGCTGTTTTTGAAAAGGGCTGGGAACTGGAAAAATCTATTTGATGTCTCTACTGGCTATATACGCCCGAAAGATACGTTAGGCAAATGGCTAAGCCCTTTTGTCCCTTTGGACCTCAGGGGAGGAAGCGCTGGCGGTTTTGCAATGCCTGGTTTTATAGAATCAAGCAGTGCTGTTTATAGTTATTATGTGCCACAGGATGTAAACGGTTTGATTAAGAAAATGGGAGGCAATGATTCCTTTATTAAAAGATTAGATACTAGTTTTCAAAAGTCGGTGAGTGTCGAATTTGCTGCCGATCACGGCCATCATGGCGGGGCACTGGTAGATTATGATAACCAACCCAGTTGTGAGATTGCTCACCTATTCAGTTATGCAGGCGCTCCTTGGAAAACCCAATATTGGGTCAGACAAGTTAAGGAGATCACTTTTGGTGGCATAACTCCTTCTAGCGGGTACAAAGGCGATGAAGACCAGGGACAAATGAGTGCTTTAAGCACACTAATGTCGGTAGGTTTGTTTAATGTGCAGGGACTGGCCAATATCAATCCGTCTTTAGAAATTACCTCACCTATTTTTGATAAAATTACTTTTCATCTTCCAGGTAAAAAAACATTTGTGATAGAAACCAGATCTCCGGTGGAAAAAGATAATACCTATATCCAATCTGTGCTAATAAACGGTAAAACTTGGACGAGTTTCAAATTTCCTTTTAGCGTGTTTGCAAACGGAGGCACCATGAAAATAGATTTAGGGCCAAGCCCTAACAAAACCTGGGGCATAACAAAATGAATCAAATAAGTCTGTAAGAAAAATCTATCATTTTAAATTTAATGCATTTAACTATGAAAATGATACAGCTGAGAGGATAGAAAAACAGGAGTTAAGATTTTGTGCCTCGGAAAAAAAATAGAATATGCCAATTAACAAGCCAATCATATAAATTCTCAAAATAATTTTTGATATGAAAACCACATTTATAACAAATCCATTCGATTTGGCTAATTATAGCAGCCCAATTGGTCACTTATTTCAGCAGCCAAAAACTGCGGCAGAATGGGAGCAATATGTGTTGACAAAAGAACAGATCGATTCTTTTAAAGAAAACGGTTATCTTTCTGGTATCAAAATACTAACCGAGCAACAAGTTGATGCGCTGAATGTTGAACTTATACGCCTGCAAAGTGGTCGTCCGGAAGATAAAGAATTGTTTTATCATTATGAAAGTAATGAATCGGAAGATCCAGATAAAGTGCTTTTTCATGCCATTGGTGCCTGGCGTGTTACTCCGGGCTTTCACGATCTGATTTGGGCACCAGCCTACCGTATGGCAGCTTACCAGTTGCTAGGTCAACCTTTTAGACTTTTTCACGATCAGTTGTTTTGCAAACCAGCCAAACACGGTGGGGTAGTAGCCTGGCACCAGGATTTTTCTTATTGGACATTTACAAAGCCAATGCAGCACCTTACCTGTTGGATTGGTCTGGATGATGCTAATATAGACAATGGCTGTCTTTACTATATTCCTGGTAGCCATAAATGGGGTTTGCTACCTGTGACTGGTTTGGCTGGCGATATGGATGCGGTTAGGCAAATTTTAGATACAGATCAAATGCTGGCTTTTGAAAAGAAGTTTGCCAACGAACTGCCTAAAGGATATGCCAGCTTTCATCATCCCTTAATGATGCATGGCTCTTACGCAAACTCTTCACAGAGATCGCGCAGAGCCGTAGTAATTAATAGCATGGGACAGGACACGATGGGAAATACAGCTGGCTACGAACGGTTGGAAGCTTTGGGTCATTTTCCGCCAATGCCTCAGGATCAATTGTTAAGTAGCCAGTTTTTCCCCAAATTATTCCCCGATAGAGAGGATGACATCCAGCGACTCATCAATAGTGTACCAACTATAAGCTCTTTAGATTAATTACCATGAATACGTCAATAACAGAAAAATAATTTTATTGTACTTGTCGAGGTGTGACTATTCTGGGGGATTATTATTCGGTTTCGGTACAGCCATAATTTGGGGAACCGTTCTCAGATAGTATTGATTGAAAAATGGAAGGCATTTTTTAAGTAATAATTGCCAGGTTTTTTATGTAATTGTAAAATAATTTAAACAAAAGGTTAAATGAATAAGCAGAGTAGTTGTATCGGATTGGATATTGGTGGAAGTCACGTTTGTGGGGCAATTGTAACCAATTCGGTGTCAGCTTCTAGACAATCCGAAATCATATATAAGCCGCTAGATACAAGCGGTAGTAGCCTGGCAATTGTCAATATCATTAGTCATGTGATTAGCGAGTTGATTGCCCAAACGACCGGGAGGGTAATTATTGGTATTGCGATACCTGGACCATTTAATTACGAAGATGGTATTTGTGAAATTTACGGGGTGGGTGGGAAATTCAAGAATGCTTTTGGACTGAATTTAGCAGAAGCATTTAACAATTTTGGACATCTGCCAGAAAAAAATGAGCTGTATTTTGCAAATGATGCTCATTGCTTCGCGGTAGGGGTTTATAGGTTTCTGAATCTGCAAAGCAAATTCGCAGTCACTATTTCACTTGGCACAGGTTTTGGTTCTGCCTTTTTGGAAAATGGTGATTTGGTCTTCCAGCACGCAGGTATTCCCGAATCCGGGGCATTTTACTGCGAATCGTTTAAAAATTCTACCGCTGACGATTATTTTTCAAGCAGATGGTTTATTAATGAATTTAAGAAGGTATGTGGTAAAGAAATTCTATCAGTAAAAGCACTTGCCTTGCTGGCTGAGGAAGTAATGGAAGCCAAAATTATTTTTGAAACTTTTGGTGCGAACCTCGCTGAATTCCTAATTCCCTGGTTAATTAAATTTGACTGCGGAACGCTAGTGATCGGAGGTAAGATTGCCAGGGCCTGGCATTTATTCGGTGAAAAATTTTGTGAGGCGTTGGTGAATAGTAACTGCAGAACCAAAGTAATGTTTTGTGATGATACAGAAGAATGCATTATTACCGGAGCGGCTCTGCTTGCAAAAGAAAAAGCAAGCAGAGTTGCATCCAGTGATCATTCAAATCAAAAAATCAAACAAAACTATTCTTATAGAGAAACGCTACCACCCTTATTTCCCCCTGGTAATGAAACAGCTGATCATGACTCTAACCTTTATCCTTCCTTTCAAATACCAATAGAAAAAATCGAAACAGGATTAGATACACTGGCAAAAAAAATTGCTTTGAATAAAAAGGCAATCATTGATGGCATTAGTGTAGTTTGCTGGACTGAGTTTCGAAAACAGTTAAATACTGCTTTAGTGGCGCAGGGAACCAGGCCACTATGGTATGAGATTACGGCCTGCTTAAAAGGGGAGGATGTCATTGATGAAATGATCAAGGAAAGTTTAAATGATGACGATAGTGTTCTTGGTAAAGAACTTCCTGGAGAGCTTATCGATTTTTTTGATCCACAAAAATTGGCTTTACTAAAAGCAGATACTGATGCAGATATTAGCATTGTTTACGGTACTGGCGCTGCCTTAAGTAACTGGGATGGCCCATTGGTTTATCTTGATGTTCCGAAAAATGAAATCCAAGACCAAATTAAGGTAGAAAGCATCACAAATCCGGCTACATCAAAACTCAGGGATAATAGGCAAATGTGTAGTCGATTTTATTTTGTCAACTGGTCTGTCCTTAACAGACATATGCAACAGTTGCTTCCTAAAATTGATCATCTGGTAGATGAGCAGTGTATTCTTGGAATTACCTGAGGCTAGTCGTATGCAGGATAAACTGATATTTAAAGCTGAAACAGCCAGAGAATAGACGAATGGAAAAACCCTGATGCTGTGAGAGATGAGCGGTAATGGGTAGCGTAAAGAAATCAGGTTAATAGTACAAATGGAGAGCATAACATCTGTATAATGAAGAATTGCTTTTTCATTTCTTTGTGCCATATTTATAATAGGTTTGCAAACCAAATAAAGGCTTTAGCCCGCTACCGATAAATATCAAATCTAATGAATAAGAAGAAATTTAGAATCGCGATCTTGTTGCAGGTTTCCAGGGTATACGACAGAGATATCCTTACGGGAATTACAAACTTTAATAAACTTCACGATAAATTTATTTTCTTTCTTTCCCCGCCTTATTATACCGATATTGATAATGGCGCTAAGCTGATACAACGAATTATTGATTGGAAACCTGATGCTATTTTGACCAATGAGGTACCGGGATTAGATAAATTGGAAGCGTTAGATATTCCAATTATTGTACTGCCATTTAATCAACCTCTTCCAGAGCATATCAACCTAAGGGGTGATGGTAATGAGCTTGGCGGGTTGGTTGCGGACTATTTCACCTCAAGGGGATATAATAATTTTGCATTTTTTGGCCTCAAAGATTTTTACTGGTCTGTTGAACGGCAAATGGGCTATTGCTTTTCTATTGAAAAATTGGGATATACCGTTAATACATTCCTATATGATACACAGGCTTTAAAGTGGGAAGAACTTCCAGTTAAGCTTGTAAACTGGTTGGCTTCAATAAAAACACCATGTGCCATTTTTTCGGCCACTGATGAATTAAATGTTCCATTAATAGAAGCGGCAAAGGAATTTGGCGTAAAAGTACCCGATGATATCTCGATAATGGGAGTAGATAACGATATCATGATCTGCGAGATGATCAGCCCATCTTTGTCTTCTGTAGGGCAAGGTGCAATTCAGGCTGGCTTTGACACGGCTTTAGCTTTACATAGATGGCTGGCTTACAATGAACCACCTGAGGGGGATATCCTGGTAGGCATTGGAGCGATAGTTACGCGAAACTCCACAAACGCATTGGCTATAGCTGATGAACAGGTGCGTAAAGCCTTACACTATATTGCTAATACTGCACCTTATAAGGATATTTCTGTTGAAGATGTGGTTCAAAATACTACCTTATCCCGTAGGGTGCTCGAAAAAAAATTCAAAGGCATAACCAAAACAACTATTCTTGAAGAAATCAAGAAAAAGCGGATTGAAAGAATTAAATTCTTATTGGTAAACTCCGACCTCACCGTGAAGGAAATTGCCTGGGAACTGGATTTTCGAAATGTTGATAATATTACCAGATATTTTAAACAATATACCCATTCGGGGCTTCTGGAATATAGAAACAATTTCAGAAGATTTTAATGTACCCTGTATTTAGACCTAATGAGATAGGATAGAAGCATATCAGCTCAATCAATATGACCAGATCATCCTTTTATTTTTTCTTCTACTGTAATAACACCGCATTGCTGTCATAACCTTATACTTAAGGCCTAAAGACAATGGATTGTCGTCAGTACTATTCTCCTATTTTGATACGTAACCTATTGATATTTCCTGCGCTTTCAGCTCCCAGATTTCTAAGATGTTTTGATTTAACTTCTTTGGGATATCTGCTATAAGTGTGCTATTTAATAACTTGATTTTTAGTTGTTTGTGGTATTGTTTAGTCTTCGCAAATTGACAGTTTTTTTTCGCAAAGTGCTCAATCCATGTGCTGAAGGTGTTTTAGATTTACAATACCAAATATAGATTTAAAGGAGTCAAACGATAAAGCTAACTGTGAGCCTATGCTTACACGTTACTTCTTCAAGGTTTCTTCTTGTTGCTATACTTGGCCCAAAACCAGAGAATTAACTAATCAATGCACTACAGAATCTAAATAGCAACTGGATGAAAAACCACATTACGCTTAGAAGAAGATTTGTCCTGTTCTCTCTGCTGTTTTTTACAGCTTTTCATAAGAATTTATCTGCCCAGTCGCTTGTAAAACAAAATAGAGAAAGCGAAGCAGTCCAAAGAAACCAAAATGTCAAAGAAATCATTGTAGTATTTAAGACGCATTTCGATTTAGGTTATACCCACAGGGTAAATGATCTTGTTCAATACTACCGCACCGATATGATTGATCGGGGACTCAAGACCATGGAATCATCACAATCCTCATCTAAGGAGGAACAGTTTAGATGGACGGCACCAGGCTGGGTGATGTCGAAAGTGATGGAGCCTTGGGAGGGACAAACAGAGGAACGAAGAAAAAAACTGGATGAAGCTTTCCGTAAAGGACGATTCTTAACCCATGCCTTGCCTTTTACTATAGAGTCAGAAATTTGCGAGCCAGAGGTAATTACCAGAGGGCTTGGCTTTGCGTCCAATCTTTCCAGACGCTATCAATTGCCGATTCCGATAGCCGCCAAAGTTACCGATATGCCTTCTCAGGCTGGATCGCTGGCAACAGTACTGGCAAATGCAGGTGTGAAATTTTTGCATATTGGTTGCAACTGGCCCAGTGGATATGTGGAAACGCCAGGTTTGTTTTGGTGGGAAGGCCCTGATGGCTCACGTTTGCTTACCTTTTATTCCAGTAACTATGGTACAGCTACTGGACTTAGTTATCCGCACAAATGGAGCAAAGGCGAAAAATATGTTGGCCGAAATTTAATACCTCCTGCTGACTGGCCTTACAAAGTTTGGCCTGCTATTTTGGTAACCATGGATAATAGTGGTCCTCCAAAGCCGAGCGAAGTGAAAGCATTGTTTGATGAGGTGCGTAAAGCGATGCCAGGGGTAAGGGTGAGGACCGGATCAATGGATGATTTTGTTAAAGACTTTTTAGCCGATAACCCTAAGATACCTGTTTTCAAGAAAGAAATGCCCGATACTTGGGTACATGGTGCCATGTGTGACCCGGGAGGTTTCAAATTGGCTAGAGCAACAGCGCCTTTGCTGGCGGCTGATGAACTGCTGAATACACAAATGAGAAACTGGGGATTAACTATTCCGGCTATTGGTGACTCTATTGCGAAAGCCTACGAAAAAATGGCCTTATATGCCGAGCATACCTGGGGAGGCTCCGCCAGTGTAAAAGAATACGGCAGCGACTTTAAAAAATTACCTGCTGGTAAATTTGCCAATTTAGAGGCTTCCTGGGAAGATAAAACCAATTATGTCCGTACTGCATGGAATATTTCCAGCCAAATCAAACAGGACAACTTGAAAATGCTGGCACAATCAGTTAAAGCGGCCCCAAATACCGCCATTGTATACAACCCTTTACCCTGGGCGCGAAGTGGACTTGTGGAGGTAAATGGTCAACAGATATGGGCGAAAAATATCCCTGCAGGAGGTTATGCCACAGTACCATTAGTTAGCAAAGAGACCGGTTCGAAGTCAAGCAATTCATTTATCGAAAATAAGTTTTATAAAATAACTTTCAATGCCAGTAAAGGTACTATTCAATCGCTTGTTGATAAACGTACCGGTCATGATTGGGCGGCAAATTTGTCTGGTAACCAAACGGGTGCATACGTTAATGAACGGTTTACCTATGAACAAAGCGCAAAATATACATCGGATTACCAACAGCACCGGGCTTGGGAGTTGGAACAGAAGAATGTTGACTGGCTACATCCTGGTATCAATAAACCTGGAATGATTTCTGAAAAGCAGGTGCCTTATCGCAAAGCCTCACCAGAGGGAGGTAGCTTAAGCGTTAAAATTAGTGCTTTGCAACAAACCGCAACACTGGAAATGCCTGCCGATACTGCCAATCATTTACCGGCAACAAAACTAGTGGTTACCCTTACCGATGGGCAGCCTTACCTTGATTTGGAAATAACAATTCTGAACAAGGCAAAAGATAACTGGCCAGAGGCCGATTGGCTCGCGCTTCCGTTTAACATTAAAGACCCGGTTTTTAAAGTCTATCGCCAATTGGGTGTTATGAATCCTGCAACCGATATTGCCACTGGTGCAAACAAAAATTTATATGCTGTGGGGCAAGGGCTTACCATTACAGGGACCGGTGGAAAGGGTATTGCGGTAGCTCCGTTGGACCATCCGCTAATTAGCTTAGATACCACGGGGATTTGGCAATTTTCACGTGATTTTGTTCCTAAAAAACCGATCGTTTATATCAACTTGTATAACAACCAATGGAATACCAATTATCGTTATTGGTATCCCGGGTCCTGGAGCTCCCGAGTGAGGATATGGAGCTTTGATGGACATACCTCAAAACAGGATCAAATGACAGTTCCAGCTTTGGAAGCCCGAAATCCTTTAGAAGCCGTAATCCCGCAAAATCCAACAGGTAAACTACCGGCCTTGCAAAAAGGCATTACCCTTTCCCGCAAAGGCATTACGGTAACAGCCTATGGAAAAGACAATGATGGTAATAAAGGTACGCTGCTTCGTATTTGGGAACAGGCAGGCAGTTCAGGCCTAGTTACCATCACGCTGCCTAGGAAAGGGGTCTTTAGCAAAGCTACGCCAATCAACCTTCGTGGAGAAGTAAGTGGAAAGCCTATTAGTATTCTTGGCGGGAAGTTTAACTGGAATGTTAAGGCATTTGGACCCTCCAGTTTTATATTAAACTAGTCTTTAATCATCAAAATTCAGCAGGGAAGCATGCTGAGCAAAATAATCCATTCTTAATTAATTTTTAATCCATAAACAGCTAAAATATATTGCCTATGAACTAAAAAAATACAACATGAATTTGCTGCTGGCAATGCTAAAATGTAACTAAAAACTGTATTTGGCCAGCTAATTAACTGTTTGTCATTAATCCTGCTTATTTGGGGAGGGAATTCTTCCAAGGAGCTATTAAGATGTATTAAAACCAAATAAACAAATATGAAGAATCGATTTTTTTTAACCCGGCTAAGAGTGAGGTACCTCTGCCACCTGTTGTTTTTTATGGTCATGGCTTTTGAGGTAACCGCTCAGACCACTGTTACTATAACAGGTAAAGTTACCGATGTAAAGGGCGGCCCACTGCCTGGGGTAAGTGTTACCCTAAAAGGTTCTACCACTGGCGGTGTTACCAACGGAGAGGGTGTATATACAATTAAATTAACAAATGGGACAGGAACGCTTGTTTTTTCATTTGTTGGTCATAAGAAACAAGAAATAGCTATTGCAGGACGCAAGACCATTAATGTAGAGCTGCAAGAAGACGAAAATTCCTTGGAAGAGGTTAAAGTTGTGGTGGCCTACGGAACTCAAAAGAAGGAAAGTTTGGTTAGCTCGATTACGACGATTAACCCCAAAGAATTGAAAGGGCCTACCAGTAACTTAACCACCATGCTGGCCGGACGCTTATCCGGCGTTGTAGCTTATCAGAGAAGTGGCGAGCCTGGGTCAGACAATGCACAATTTTTTATCCGGGGAGTAGGCTCCTTTGGAGCGGGAAAGATAGATCCTTTAATTTTGATCGACGGGATGGAATCTACGCCAACAGACTTGGCGAGGCTGCAGCCAGACGATATTTCTGGTTTTTCTGTATTGAAGGATGCCGCTGCATCATCATTATATGGGGCAAGGGGAGCAAATGGGGTCATATTGGTTGTTACCAAGTCTGGTGCTGACGGTAAAACGAAATTTAATTTCAGGGCGGAAAATTCGCTATCCTCGAATGTGCAGAATTTTAAACTGGCAGATAATATTACTTATATGAAAATGGCCAATGAAGCGGTATTAACGCGCACCTTGCCAGGTTCCAAATCTGCTCCACAACCTTATTCACAAACGAAAATCGACCGCACTGCCGCGGGCTGGAACCCCTATCTTTACCCCAATAATGACTGGATAAAAACGCTAATTAAAGACTATACCTTAAACCAGCGTTTTAACATGAATATGAGTGGGGGAGGCAAAGTTGCCCAGTATTACATTGCCGGAACCTATAATATCGACAATGGCGTATTGAAAAACGAGGCGCTGAACGCATACGATAATAACGTTAAATTAAAAAGCTATCAGGTACGTTCGAATGTTAATGTAAAACTCACCCCAACTACGGAGGGGATTGTAAGAACCTCAGGTAGTTTTGATGATTATCAGGGGCCAATAGGCGGTGGGGCCGGTATTTTTGCTCAGGCCCTTGCATCAAATCCGGTATTATTTCCTGCTATCTATCCCGAATCAGCACTGCCTTTAGTGAAACATCCTTTATTCGGGAATGCCCTGATTGGTAGCGGGAATGTTTTTTATAATAATCCATATGCTAGTATGGTTTCTGGTTTTCAGGCTTACAATACTTCAACATTAAATGTACAGCTTGAAGTTAAGCAAGACTTTAATTTTATTACGCCAGGACTTACCGCCCGGGTGATGGGCTACACCTCAAGGTATTCTTATTTTGCCTTGAACAGGCAACTCTTCCCCTTCTTTTATGGTGCAAATCCTGTAGATGCACAAGGAAGTAATTACACCTTATCATTGTTAAATGAACAAAGCACCCCGGCCCCTACAGAATATCTTAACTATACGCCGGGAGAACGGAAGGCAAATACGACCACTTATATGGAGGCTGCTGTAAATTATAACAGAACCTTCTCTCAAAAACATGCAGTTGGCGCGCTATTGATTACCACAATGCGCAATTATTTAACGGCAAATGGTACCGATCTTCAGTCTTCGCTTCCTGCCAGAAACCAGGGGCTTTCGGGCAGGGTAACCTATGGTTATGATAGCCGATATCTTTTTGAGGCTAATTTTGGCTACAATGGTTCTGAGCGCTTTGCCCAAAATAACCGCTATGGTTTTTTCCCGTCGGTAGGTGTGGCCTGGAATGCAAGTAACGAGAAATTTTTTGAACCCTTAAGAAGTGTCGTATCTAAGCTTAAATTCAGGGCAACTTATGGCTTGGTGGGCAATGATCAGATTGGAAAGCCTGAAGACCGTTTCTTCTATATGGCTAATGTGAATTTAAATGGAGCCGCACAGGGAGGTTTCGGAACGGATTACAGTTATAATAGGCCATCTGTTTCTATAAGCAGGTATCCAAATGATGCAATTACCTGGGAAAAAACAAAAACCACCAATTTGGGGATGGATCTAAGTTTGTTTAATAGCTTAAACCTGGTTGTGGAAGCATATCAAAATCACAGGAGCAATATTCTAATGACCAGGAGCTATATTCCAAGCACCATGGGGCTTTCTGCTGCCATTCAGGCCAATGTTGGTGAAGCTGAATCGAAGGGTATTGATGTTTCCTTAGATTACAATCAAAATTTTGGAAAGGTATGGTTACAGGCACGGGGGACATTTACTTACGCTACTAGTAAATTGCTGGTTAATGAAGAGCCAAATTATGGCGCTGACTTAGCCTACCTTTCTAAAGTGGGCAACTCTCTTGGACAAAATTATGGTTATATCGCCGAAAGGTTGTTTGTGGATGATGAAGAGGTAAGGAATTCACCTCGCCAGGCTTTTGGCACTGGTCTGGACCCGGTTAGGGGTGGGGATATTAAGTACAGAGATGTGAATGGTGATGGTATCATCAGTCCATTGGATATCGTTCCGTTAGGCTTACCAACCACACCGGAGATCGTTTATGGTTTTGGGTTATCCGCAGGGTATAAAAATTTCGATATCAGTGGATTTTTCCAGGGCTCTGCCCGTTCATCCTTCTGGATTGATCCAACCAAAATTACACCATTTGCTTTTGGTACCGATCCAAATAAACCTCTGAATTATCAAAATGGGCTTTTACAAAGTATAGCCGATAATTATTGGTCCGAGGATAACAGAAATATGCAGGCTTTTTGGCCACGCTTAAGTTCAACTGTTAATTCAAACAATATCCAGGTTTCTAACTGGTGGATGCGTAACGGTTCTTTTTTAAGATTAAAAACTGTTGAACTTGGCTATAATGTCTCAGGGAAATGGATTAACAAATTTGGTATTGGTTCTTTGAGAATTTATAGCAATGCTACCAATTTATTTGTCAAAAGCAGTTTCACCATGTGGGATCCTGAACAAGGAAGTAACGGATTAGGTTATCCGCTTCAAAGGGTATACAATTTTGGAGTTAACGTTCAGTTCTAAATTTTAAAAACAAAAGAGATGAAACTATTTAAAACTACATATCTTATTTTATCAGCGGTGGCATTAACTTTGGTGATACCCTCCTGTAAAAAAGGCTTCCTGGACATCGTGCCAGATAATGTACCAACACTGGATAATGCTTTTACCAATCGGAATGAAGCGGAAAAATTTTTATTTACCTGTTACTCGGCATTGCCAAATGATGCAAACCCTGATTTTAACCCGGGCATGAATACGGGCGACGAGTTTTGGATTTACCCAAACCCCTTAGCGAGTGATTACGCTTCTTTTGAGCCTTTTAATATTGCCCAGGGATTGCAAAGCAGGGTAAACCCGGCTATGAATTACTGGGATGGATCCGGCAGCGCTAAATCGCTATGGTTAGGCATTCGTAATTGTAATATTTTCCTGGAAAATGTGGATAAACCAATCGATTTGCAACCTTATGAGAAAGAGCGTTGGATTGCCGAGGTAAAATTTCTCAAAGCCTATTTACATTGGTATTTGTTCAGAATGTATGGGCCAATTCCTATCGTTGATAAGAATTTACCGATTACGGCATCTATCGAAGAGGTAAAGCTAAGCCGCAAACCTGTCGATTCAGTTGTGAACTATATTGCTGATCTCTTGGATCAGGCAGCTGCAGGACAAGGTTCGGGGCTGCCCGATAAGATTTTGAACGCAAGCACCGAATTGGGCCGGATTACAAAGCCTGCAGCATTAGCTATCAAAGCCAGATTATTGGTAACAGCAGCCAGCCCATTATTTAACGGAAACGCTGATTTCAGTAATTTGAGAAGTAAGGATGGACAACCGCTGTTTAACCCCAGCTATGATGTAAAGAAATGGCAACGTGCCGCTAATGCCTGTAAAGCAGCTATTGATGCTGCAGAAGTTTCAGGTGCTTCCCTTTATAGGTTTATCCCAACCAGCCTTCAGGTTGTTGATGAGGCAACCAAAACGGAAATGAGCATTAGAAATGCTGTATGTCAGAAATGGAACCAGGAATTAATTTGGGGTAGTACAGCTTCTACCAATTACCTTCAAAGAACTGCTTGTCCGAATTTATTTGCGGCACCACAGTTTGATAATGGTTTGAGGGGACAGCTGGCCCCAACTTTAAAAATGGCCGAATTATTTTATACCAAAAATGGTGTGCCCATTACCGAAGACAAAACCTGGGATTATGCCAACCGGTATACCCTGAAGGCAACAACGGCTACTGACCAGGGTTTGCAGAACAATTACCAGACTGTAGGTTTGCATTTTGACAGAGAACCACGTTTTTACGCTGATATTGCATTTGATGGCTCTAAAATGTATATGCAGAGTAATCAAAACCCGCCATTGAATATCCAAAATAAACTCACACAAATTTCGGCAAAAAAACAGTCCCTCTATTATTCCATAACGGGCTACTTTACCAAAAAACTGATCAACTGGAATCTGGTTATTGGTGCTAACGGGGGAATTACTACTGAAAATTATCCCTGGCCAATTATCAGGCTGGGAGACCTGTACCTGCTTTACGCAGAAGCTTTAAATGAAACCGGGGATTTAGCAACACCATTAACCTATTTAAATAAAATTCGGGATAGGGCAGGTTTGCAAAGTGTAGAAAGCTCCTGGACGAATTTCTCAAATAATCCTGGTAAATACACTAGCCAAGGTGGGTTAAGAGATATCATCCAGCAGGAGCGAGCAATCGAAATGGCCTTTGAAGGAAGCCGTTTTTGGGATTTGAGACGCTGGAAGAAAGCGGGCGCTCAGCTTAATGCCCCAATTTACGGTTGGAATGTTTCTACAGCAAGTTTTGCAGATTACAATACCAGGGTGTTGTTGTTTAACCAAGCTTTCGTTAGCCCAAGAGACTATCTCTGGCCTATAAAGGAAAGTAATTTGCAGGTAAATCCAAATTTAGTGCAAAATACGGGCTGGTAAGCAGTGTTCAGTTTATAAAACCTGATTTATTTAATATTAAACTTAAGTAAAATGAAACGATTAATATATAGATTGTCCCTTTGCCTGCTGGTTGCCATGGTAACACACGCTTGCAAACAATCCGCAATAGCACCAATAGAAAACGATGGGGTAGCCCCAGGCCCGGTAACAGGAGTAACTGTAACTAATCTTAGCGGTGCGGCAAAAATAACTTACAAAGTGCCACCCGATCTGGATTTATTATATGTAAGAGCAGTATACACTACTAAACAAGGTGAAGCAAGGGAAACCAAAGTGAGTTCCTACAACAATACCTTGACCGTTGTTGGTTTTGGGGATACCGATAGCTATGAAGTAAAACTGTACGCCGTTGATAAAGGAGGGAATATATCACAACCAACATCACTTACCGTTAAACCACTTACTGCACCCTTTAAACTTATCCGGAACAGCCTTCAGGTAACGGCTAATTTTGGTGGAATTGATGTTGCTTATCAAAATTCAACAGAGGCAGATATTGCAATTGTTATTTTAATGAACAATAGTGTGGGTGATTTTGTCCCTGTAAACACGGGTTATACCAATTTAAAACAGGGTGTAATCTTAACCAGAGACCTGAAGGCCACTGAAGCCAAATTTGGAGTATACGTGCGGGACCGATGGGGTAATCTCTCGGATACTTTAACCATTAGCCTTACCCCTTTGTATGAAGTTAGGCTAGAGCGGACATTAATGAAGGAAGTAAAATTACCTACCGACGCTACATTAGGCTTTAGTGGTACTGTAGCGGCCCTTTTTGATGGGGTTTCGATTACCGGGGCAGCGCCATATTACCACTCCAACTCCGGTAATGTAATGCCGCAATGGTTTACCTACGATATGGGGGTTACGGCTAAAATAAGCCGCATGGTCTGGTGGATGCGATCGGGCTTTTATTTTGACCTGCATGCACCGAGAAAAGTGGAAATATGGGGCTCTAATAACCCTGCTGCTGATGGTAGTTTTAACGGCTGGACATTGTTAACAACCTATGAACAGATCAAACCTTCCGGCTTGCCTAACGGACAATTATCTACTGCAGATAATGAAGCCGCTCTTGCTGGTGAAACCATTACCATTCCATTAGATGCACCTAAAGTCCGTTACATTAGATGGAAAACCCTGAGGAACTGGTCCGATGGCCCTTATGTAAACTTTACTGAAATTGCGATGTATGGTGATCCCAGGCCATAACCTAATTAAATAATAATCAGTTAACGATATAAAATTATGGAAAAGATAAAATGTTTAATCTATCCTTTTCTCCTTGTGACGGTCTTATACCTAAGCTCGTGCACTAGAGATGACGATTATAAAAAGTTTGCAGCTGGCGGAGAGCGTTCTTATCCTGGTAAGCCAACCGCTGTAATTGCACAAACAGGAAATAAACGGGTTTTGTTAAAAGTAGCACTTGGACCAGATCCATTGGTCGCCCGAATTAAATTATATTGGAACAATCGCGCCGATTCCCTGGAGGTTCCTGTTGTAAGAAGTAATGGAGATACCGTAAGGGTTTTTGTTGATCAGCATCTCAACGAAGGTACCAATAATTTTGAGGTGTACACTTTTAACTCCAGAAATGACAAATCGATAGTGACTAATGTTTCTGGAAATATGTTCGGCGATAACTATCTAAGTACAGTACCCAAAACCAACAGGCCCATAACCTCCGTTGCTTTAAGTGCTTTTCCCTTTATAACCATCAATTGGGGTACAGCACTAATCAGTGAACAGTATATAGAAATAAAATATACTGATGTAAGCGGAACAGCTCAGACCCTCACTGTCCCTTCACCATCGGTATCAACGAAGCTACCCAACTATAAAGCTGGAACTGCAATCACTTACCGCTCTATTTATGCACCAGATGCGACTTCTTTCGATGTGATATCTGCTACAGCCAGTCCGGTAGATATGTCTGCAGCAAGCTATACGGCGGCCACATCAGGCTACTTATACCAACCTACAGGATCTAAAGTGTTAACTGCGGTAAAAACCTGGGTGCCTAGTGGGACAAATGGTATCGTCATTGGTTTTGCCGATTTGGCCAGTACAGGTTATAAAGCTTTAATTGTGGTAAACCCAGATAATACCTTAACCATTACCGCTGCTCCTGGTCCACCATTGGCTACTGGTGCACCTTATACCATGTTTACTGCTGGCCTGCCAACCCCATATACACCAAATGCGGCGTTCCCGGGGTCTACCTCCTGTAACAATACCTACGATCCGGTTACCAAAACCTACAAGGTGAGATATGGCACAGGCACGGCAGGATCCTATCGTGTAGTTGAAGAAATCATCACCCTTAATTAATTTTTTTTGAAGAGTTTTTAAGTAATAATAAGCGTGTGAAAATACCTGAGCGGTGAGCTCGGGTATTTTCATTTTATCGATAGACCTTAAGATCCCATTACATCCTGATGCTGTGCCTCAAAGAAGACTGCCTCAGCACTGGCTATTTTTTAATAACCAGATAATGTCATATTGTTTAGGTTATCATTCGCAAATTGACATTTTTTTTTCGCAAAGAGTCTGAAAGAAACGCTGGAGGTACCTTAGCTTTATCTAACCAAATGTAAACCACATGAAAGCAATTAGATATCGTCCTGGCTTTGCCTTTATTCTCAAATGCCTCAAGTTTTCCATAATTAGTCTCTTTATTTTTTGGCTAAGCTCAGCCAACGTTTCTGCGCAGTATATTAATGGCAGTGTAGCTAATTCGCCAATACCGGTAAGGTACACCAATCCGTTATCTGCTAAAAAAGTGCCGATGGTAACAGATATCTGGGTAGTATTTAAAACGCATTTCGATCTGGGATTTACTGATCTCCCTGAAAACGTTTTTAAGCGATACCGGGAAGAAATGATGGATAATGCATTAAGCATTATTGAAAAAAGTAAAACACAACCAAAAGAAAAGCGCTTTGCCTGGACTGTTTCGGGCTGGCCACTGGAGGCGCAAATACTGGGGCCGCTGCAAACGCCCGAAAGAAAAGCAAGAATTGAAAAAGCCATAAAAGAAGGTACACTGGTGGTTCATGGCCTTCCTTTTACTACACATACAGAATCGCTTGATTATGAAGACCTCGTACGGGGTCTTGGTTTTTCTTCTGCAGTAGCCAGGAAATACGGTGTTCCATTGCCCATTAGTGCCAAAATGACTGATGTACCCAGTCATTCCTGGATTATGCCAACTTTATTAAAAAATGCAGGCATACAATTTTTGCAATTGGGCTGTAACCCAGCCAGCCAATACCCACGTTTTCCAGAGCTTTTTTGGTGGGAAGGTGCTGACGGGTCGAAAGTATTATGCAATTATACAGCAGAATATGGTTCTGATATCAAACCAACGCCTAACTGGCCATGTAAAAATTACCTGGCTATGCAAATGACGGGCGATAACCATGGACCACCAACAGCAGCGGAGATAGATAAGCTCCTGGCTTACGCTGCCAAAGAGTTGCCAGGTGTGAAAATCCATTTTGGAACACTTGATGATTTTGCTAAAGCTGTACTTGCTGAGAATCCGAATGTTCCAACCGTAAAGGGGGATTGTCCCGATACCTGGATTCACGGCCTGCAATCCAATCCACAGGAAGCAAAAACCGGAAGAAATATCCGTCCACTTGAATCAGCCCTGGATGGGTTAAATACACAAATGAAAGCTTGGGGTATCCCGGTTAAGTCTGTTGCCTCAAAGCTGGCTAAAGCTTATGAGCAAAGTTTGTTATATGCTGAACATACCTGGGGAATGAACGCCGAATATGGTCCACGCTATAGCTATGGCGATGCCTGGAAAAAATGGATGATAGCGGCAGCTGCAGAACCGCTCCCTGAAAATGATAACTATGCCGCCCTTAAAAATAGTAATGCTTACCGGATAGAAAGTGGTAGTAAACGCAAATGGTTACGTTCATATGATGATAAACGCCAGTATATCCACAACACGAATGATATTGTCCGTAAAGGACTAGATACAGACCTTAATCTATTGGCTGCATCAGTTAACAAGAAAGGCAAGCGTATTGTAGTTTATAATCCCTTGCCATGGAAAAGATCCGGAGTGATTGAAAATCCCTGGGTAAAAGGAACGTATTTTTATGTAAAAGACATACCCGCTTCTGGTTATAGCTCTTACGGCGCTAATGAGTTAAATGAAGGAAATTTTACAAACGATGAAGCTTCAACCTTTAGTACGCCATATTTCAAAGTAGTTTTTGATTTGAAAAAAGGTGGGATTGCCTCTTTAGTTGAAAAATCTACCGGCCGTGAATGGGTAGATCAATCCTCGAAATACGTTGTCGGACAATTTTTACACGAACGATTCAGTTCTAATGAAGTAGATACCTGGTTTAATGCTTACAGTCGTGTAAAAACTGGTTGGGGCTTAAATGATCTTGGTAAACCTGGTATGCCTAAAGCATCGGAAATTCCATATCTAAATTTTACACCAAATGACTGGGAAATAAATGTCAAACACACACAAGTTGCAGATGTTGCTACATTAACAGCCGTATCAACTGATGGTTTTGCAAAAGGATATACTTTAAGATTTACCTTTCCGCGCAATATGGCTTATATCGATGTTAATTGGGCTGTGGATTCAAAAACACCAGACAAGCAGGCGGAAGGAGGCTGGCTTTGTTTTCCTTTTAATGTAGAAAAACCGAGGTTCACCGTGGGCCGTTTAGGAGGGCCAATTGATCCTGCAAAAGATATTATTCCAGGTACCAACAGGCACCTCATGGCGACTACTACTGGAGTCGCATTAACAGCGGCCAACAAATCTGGTGTAGTGCTAGCCTCACCAGATGCTCCATTGATTAGTCTTGGGGAGCCCGGACTTTGGAAATATTCGATGGATTATGTGCCACGTATTCCATCCGTATTTGTTAATCTTTATAACAACATGTGGAATACCAATTTCGCTTTGTGGCAAGAGGGTTCATGGGATGAAAATGTACGTTTATGGTTGGTTGATAAGAGCACGCAAACAGTTGCGAACCTGACCCATTATGGGTGGGAAGCACGGGTACCTTTATTAACAGGTATAGCTGATGGTGCTCCAGGAGGATTGCCTGTAAGTAAAACTGGTATTTCCCTTTCAAAGACAGGTGTTTTAATTACTGCATTTGGCGAAAATCCAGATGGTGAGGGTACTATATTGCGTTTGTGGGAACAATCAGGTACTGGTGGTGTACTGAATGTTACCCTGCCTTCGGCTAAACAATTTTGTAAAGCTACGCCAGTAAATCTGCGTGGAGAAGTAAAAGGAAAAGCAATCCGTGTCATTAATGGTAATTTCAGCTGTTCAGTTAAGGCATTCGGACCGGTTAGTTTTGTATTGCAATAATTAATTTGTTTATAATTTATTATCAGTAGCCATGCATAGAGGCATATTTGATGTAATTGTTTTGGCTCATTACAACGCTACTCTAAAGAAGGTCAGGTAAACTATGGAAAGAAAAATAATAAATATTATAAAATGTATCTTGCCCATTTTATTATTAATTGGGCCTGTTAGGGGGAGTGCACAATATATTAATGGCAATGTGCCCATATCGCCAATATCAGTACCCCCAATGCCTGCCAATTTATTGCCAGGAAAAAAAGCACCTGCGGTAACCGATGTATGGGTTGTTTTTAAAACGCATTGCGATTTAGGTTACACCATGTCAGCTGAGAAGGTATTTAAGAAGTACCGCGAAGATATGATGGACAATGCGATTCGTTTAATAGAAAACGATCAACAGAAACCTGTGGAAGACCGGTTTAAATGGACAATTGCCGGATGGCCGATGAAAGGCGTTATACTTGGCCCTTTGCAAACTCCTGTTCGAAAACAGAAGGTGGAACAGGCACTCAGATCAGGTGCTATCAGCGTACATGCATTACCCGCCACTATAGAATCAGATGTAATGGAGCCGGAGGATTATGTCCGTAGTTTGGTTTTTTCCTCACAAATTGCACGGGACTATGGGCATAAGTTACCCATTGCAGCGAAGATGACCGATGTGCCGGCACATAGCTGGCTTTTGCCTACATTGCTTCACCACGCAGGTATAAAATTTTTACAAATTGGCTGTAATTATACCGTGCAGCCCATGCGGCTTCCCCAACTTTTCTGGTGGGAAGGTCCCGATGGATCTAAAATACTGTGTAACTATACGCCTCATTACGGTTCGGGGGTAAAACCTCCGGAAAACTGGCCTTCGAAAAATTATTTGGCTGTAATTATGACCCATGACAACGAAGGACCACCCTCACCCAAAGAAATTGAAGATGTTAAAAGGCAGGTTGCGGGGATGAAAGGTGTACGTTTGCATTTAACAGATCTGGATGAGTATGCAAAAGTACTACTGAAAGAAAACCCTGAAGTGCCGACCATCCGGGGGGACATGGTAGATCCCTGGATACATGGCGTGATGGCCATGCCACAGGAGTCAAAAACAGCAAGAACAGTTCGCCCGCTGGTGCCTGCTCTGGATATTTTCAATACCCAGCTTAAAAGCTGGGGTATTGGGGTAAGCCCGCTCGCATCTCCTTTAGCTCAAGCCTATGAAAACAGCATGCTCTTCAGCGAACATACTTTTGGAGCCTGGGGACCCAATGGTTATTTTTCACCTGATGGAAAAACAAACCTGGCTGATAAAGATTGTTATCTGTATAATGAGGCATTCTTAAGTGCAAAAAAAGAAGGTTTTTATAAAAGGTTTGAGTCCAGCTTCAGAGACAAGGCACACTACATCAATGTTACTGACAGTATTGTTCGCGACAATTTTACTTCAAGGCTTAAATTATTGGCTGATAATGTAAGAACCAAAGCAGGCAACATTATTGTGTATAACCCTTTGCCATGGAAGCACAGTGGGTTATTTGAGCTCAATGGAGAAAAGTATCTTGCCGAAAATGTTCCTGCCAACGGATACAAAGTAATTGAGTTGAGTGATACAAAATCAGTTAAAATCAAAAACAGCACAATTTTAACCACTCCTTTTTATACTGCAAAGTTCGATCTTAAAAAAGGTGGCATTGTATCATTATTTGATAAACGTACCGGCAAAGAACTGGTTGATCAGCAATCGAAATATGTACTTGGACAATTTTTGCATGAGCGCTTTAGTTATGCCCAAACAAAAGATTACCATGATCGAAATTATACCAGGAATAACCCACACGCCGGGTTGAAACCCAATATGCCCGATGATATTGCCTACCAGGCGAGCACGCCTGCTGATTGGACAATGCAAACCACTCAATCACAAGCCGGCATCAGGGTTATACTCACCGCAACAAATGCAAACCCGATTGCCCAGGCAGTTGCGATTAGTTTTTCTTTTCCTAAAACATTGCCTTGGGTGGATATAGAATGGGAGATAATAAACAAAACGCCTAATACAGTGCCTGAGGGAGGGTGGCTTTGTTTTCCTTTTAAAGTGAATCAACCAAAATATCTCTTGGGGCGTTTAGGTGGTGCTATGGATTTGGCCAAAGATCAGATTGTGGGAGGTAACAGGTATTTATATGCAGTCCAAAGTGGTGCATCTATTGTAGCTCCTGAACAATCAGGAGCTGGTATTTGTGCTATAGATGCACCATTGTTAAGTTTTGGTGAACCGGGACTTTGGAAGTATGATTATGATTATTTTCCAAAGCAACCCAGTGTTTTTGTAAACCTATACAACAATATGTGGAATACCAATTTTCCTTATTGGACAGAAGGCTCCTGGAGCGAAAGGGTACGGATTTGGGGTATTGCTCCAGAAGAGAAAATTGCCGAAAATCTTGCTGTACAGTCCGAAGAAGCAAGAACACCGTTTATGGCTGTATTAGCCAGTGGAAAGGGGGTGAAACTTCCGCAATCGCAAACAGGAATTTCACTATCACAAAAAGGCGTGCTGGTAACTGCTTTTGGTGAAGATCCTGATGGTAACAAAGGTACATTACTCCGGCTATGGGAGCAAGGTGGTAATAGTGGTATGGTTAGCGTTACGCTGCCTATGGGTAGACCGTTTCGTAAAGCGACACCGGTGAATCTCCGTGGTGAGATAAGTGGAAAACCACTCAACATCATCCATGGGAAATTCAGCTATAAGATCAAGGCATTTGGACCGGTCAGTTTTATACTAGAATAATTGATATGCAAACAAAAAAAATAAAAACTTTAAAATATATTTTACTCGCTTTGTTACTTGGGGGGATGATTAAGGCATCCGCACAAAATGGGCCGGTGTCCCCAATACCAGTGCCTGAACGCCCATCTAATTTATTGCCTGGTAAAAAAGCACCAACTGTAACTGATGTCTGGGTGGTATTTAAAACCCACTGTGATTTAGGTTATACCACCTCTGCCAGGGAGGTATTTAAGGAATACCGGGAAAACATGATGGACCATGCCCTTGGTTTAATTGAGGCAGATAGAAAAAAGCCTGTAGATGACCGGTTTAAATGGACGATTGCAGGATGGCCGATGAAAGGTGTTATCCTTGGACCATTACAAACTCCCGAGCGAAAACTGAAGGTGGAACAGGCACTTAGGGAAGGGACAATAAATGTACATGCCTTACCAGTTACCTTAGAATCGGACGCTATGGACCAGGAAGACTATGTACGGGGATTGATTTTTTCTTCTCAGGTATCCAGAGCTTACGGTCATGAATTACCTATTGCAGCAAAAATGACTGATGTGCCTGCACACAGCTGGTTTTTACCTACTTTGCTTCATCATGCGGGAATTAAGTTTATACAAATTGGTTGTAATGGCTCATACCGGTCGCCCTTACTACCACAACTATTTTGGTGGATTGGCCCTGATGGATCAAAGGTATTATGTAATTATACTACCAACTATGGTTCTTCGGCAAAACCACCAGTCAACTGGCCGTCAAAAAATTATCTCGCGGTTTTTATGACCTCTGACAACGAAGGGCCGCCTTCCGCTAAAGAAATTGAGGATGTTAAAAAACAGGTAGCACAACTAAAAGGTGTAAAATTGCATTTTGCTACCTTGGATGAGTATGCGAAAGCAGTATTAGCTGAAAATCCTGCAATCCCAACAGTAAAGGGTGATATGGTTGATCCATGGATACACGGTGTGATGGCGATGCCACAGGCAACCAAAACAGCAAGGAATGTTCGGCCACTTGAAAGCGCGTTGGATGTTTTCAATACACAGCTGAATGGCTGGGGGGTAGCCGCGGGTTCCCTGTTAAAAGAACTTGGGGTTGCCTACGAAAACAGCATTCTGTTTGGTGAGCATACCTGGGGTGCAAAATCACCAGGTTGGGGTTTCTTTTCAATGGATGGTAAAACCAAGGGAATTGAACGCTACTTATACAATGATGCTTTTGTTAAAGCAAGGGAAGCTGGTTTCTATAAAAAATTCGAAGCCAGTTTTACAGATAAGGCGGCATACATCAATACTACCGATAGTATTGTCTCAACGCAGCTGAATCGGCGGCTTAACCTATTGGCTAATTCGGTAAAGGCTAGTTCAGATGAATACATTGTATATAACCCATTGTCCTGGATACGCAGTGGTTTGGTTGTGGTAAGCGGTAAAAAAGTATGGGTCGATAATGTTCCGGCCAATGGTTATCAAACTATCTCTTTGCCAAAAGAAGCCGCGCCAACCCGGCTTAGCAATCCTTCGATGTTAAACACCCGTTTTTATACTGTTCGCTTTGATGTTAAAAGAGGGGGGATCGCATCAATGATAGAGAAGGCCAGTGGTAAAGAAATGGTAGATCAAAGTTCCAAATATGCACTAGGGCAATATCTTCACGAACGATTCAGTTACGCGCAGACTATTGAATATTACAACCGTTGTTGTAATACCAATAATTCTTTCAATACAACAAAGCCTAACATGCCCAAGGATATAACTTATGCTGCGATCACTCCTGATGACTGGGAGATACAGGTAGAGCACTCTTCCGCTGCAGATGTGGTAACCCTTACCTCAAAAAATAGCAGCCCTCTGTCCAAATCAGTTGCTGTTGTGTTTACCTTTAATACCGCTCAACCTTTTGTAGATGTAGAATGGAAGATTGATGGGAAGGTAGCTAACACAGTACCAGAAGGAGGATGGCTTTGTTTTCCATTTAATGTGAACAAACCTAAGTATATTCTGGGCCGTCTTGGAGGAGCAATGGATCTGGCTAAAGATCAGCTTGTAGGCGGAAATAGATATCTCTATGCTGTGCAAAACGGCGCATCCGTTATTGCTCCGGATCACTCAGGTATGGGCCTTTGTGCAATCGACGCCCCACTGCTGAGCTTTGGTGAGCCTGGACTTTGGAAATATGACTATAGTTATTTCCCCAAACAACCTACCATGTTTGTAAATCTATACAATAACATGTGGAATGTCAATTTTCCTTACTGGACAGAAGGTTCGTGGACTGAAAGAGTAAGGATCTGGGGAATTCAGGCAGGTGTAAAAACTAATGAAAATCTTGCAATACAATCCTGGGAAGCAAGGCTGCCACTTATGACAGTGAAGGCGAGCGGCATGGGAACAAAACTCCCTTCACGGCAAAGCGGTATTGTTATTTCGCACAAAGGTATACTCGTTACTGCTTTCGGTGAAGATCCTGATGGTAACAAAGGTACGTTGCTTCGGTTATGGGAGCAAGGCGGCAATAGCGGTATAGTTAGTATTACGCTGCCTATAGGAGGTAGACCATTTCGTAAAGCGACACCAGTGAACCTCCGTGGTGAGAGAAGTGGAAAACCCCTCGACATCATTCAAGGGAAATTCAGCTATGGTATTAAAGCATTTGGACCGGCAAGTTTTATTCTGGAGTAAACGCTTAAATATGAGCAACCAAAAAATGAGTGTTATAATGCGGGGGGAAATCAATTTGTGAAGCTCAATTTACACTTCAAATCTGATAATGAAGTAAGGGAAAAGGAATCCCTTCACATTTACTAAAAGCCTTCGCAGTAATGAAAAGACTTTAACAATTATACTCATAAAATTAAAATATGAATAAAAGATTACTATTACTCCTGTTTTTTTTTACTGCTGTTATTCAATTTGCATATGCAGAAGATATAGTAGTTTATGTAGCTCCCAAAGGTGTTGGAAACGGGACTAAAATATCGCCATGCTCACTCGAACAGGCAGTCGCAATGTTGCCGAGGTTGAAAAGGGAAAGCAAAATTGGAAGTATTACCATTCTTTTAAAGGATGGTACTTATGAATTAAACGGTCCTCTTCTCCTTAGCCCGGAGAATGGAGGGACCAATGATTTAAAAATAATCTTTAAGGCTAGTGGCAATTCGAAACCCGTTATTAGCGGAGGCAGAACAATCACCCTTGCCGGTACTGAAGTTCTATCTGCAGATCTTTCTTTACTGCAGAAAGGGAAGGAGGGAATGCTTCAGGATATTTATGTTGATGGAAAAAGAGCCATACGTGCCAGAATGCCAAATAGTGGTTATTTGAATTTTAAAAAGACTGCTGAAAAAAAGAATTCAGATTTGCCATGGAGCCAAACAAACTCTGTTCAATACTTTGAAATCCCTTCAGAAACCTATGATGAATTAAAAAAGGTACCTGCAGAGAAATTAAAGAACATACGATTTAATGCCTATCACAAATGGATTGCGACAAGCCGCACGATTGATTCATTAAGTTCAGGCAGTCCAGGTTTTTATTCAACAGGTCAAGCCATGGCTCCCCATAACAAAATTGATAAGTCATCGCTTTTCTTTTTTGAGAATGCAGATTATGCATTGGATATGAAAAATGAATGGGTCATCGATGAAAATAATGTGGTGAAATATATTCCTGAAGATAGAAAAATAAAGGAAGTAAAAGCTGTCGTACCCGTAATTGAGAAATTATTGGTTATTGAAGGCGATAGTAAAAATTTGGTAACCAATGTTTCTTTTGAAGGTATCTCATTTTGTTTTGCAAATAAACCATTTATCGCCTCTAAATATGGTCAGGCGGCCGCTGCAATTGATGCCGCTATTATGCTAAATGATGCGAAAAACATTCAGTTTGAAAATTGCCGGATCATGCATACTGGCCAATATGCTATTTGGTTTAAAAACAATGTCAAATATTGCGGTTTGCGGAAATGTTATATCAACGATTTAGGTGCGGGTGGTGTGCGTATCGGGCCTACTGAATTGCCTGGTGATACACTAAAAACTACTTCCAATATCCGTATAGAAAATTGTATTATTCAATCGGGTGGAAAAAACTATGCACATGGCGTAGGGGTGTTAGTTGCTCATGCTGCTAATAACATCATCATACACAATGATATTGCTGACTTTGGGTATAGTGGTGTATCGGTTGGATGGGTTTGGGGCTACGGCTACAGCCCAAGTGTTAACAATAAAGTGTTATTCAATCAAATACACCACATCGGGTGGGGGATTTTAAGTGATATGGCAGGCATCTATACACTTGGTATTTCTCCGGGCACCGAAATAAACAACAATATCATTCATGATGTGTATTCTTACAGCTATGGTGGCTGGGGGCTGTATACTGATGAGGGTTCATCAGATATTCACATGGAAAATAATCTGGTTTATCGTACCAAAACGGGTGGCTTCCACCAGCATTATGGGAAAAACAATATAATCAATAATAATATCATTGCCTGGAGTAAGCAATTCTTAGCTCAAAATTCAAGAATTGAGAAACACCAAAGTTTTGAATTCAAGCATAATATTTTGCTATCAGGCGGAGAAACCTTTTTTCAAGGCACCTGGAAAAAAGGTAGTGTAAATATTGATAGCAATGCATATTGGAACATGCATGATAAAAAGAATTTTTTTATGATTTCAACGAGTGAATATGGAAGTAAACCTGACACTTTATCTTTTAAACAGTGGTCGGAGAGTAGTGGTAGAGACAAAAACAGCATATTCCTTAACCCGCACTTTAAGGATCCTGAGAAATATGATTTTAAGATCAGGAATAAATCTTTGCTAAGGCAAATAGGATTTATTCCATTTGATTATACAAGGGCAGGGGTTACTGGTGATAAGAAGTGGAAAAAATTAGCTGTTTTGCCGGCAAAAATTATTCAGGAATTTGATAGAACAGTTAGGGAAACCATGCTGCAATAAACAGAAAAGAGAATTTCAGGGAATTAGCATTTGTTATTGATGATAGAAGCTAAATGAGATATAGTATAATCATTTTTATGATAATTATCAATAATAGATAATAGAGATGAACAATTTGATAGAAAAATATTACAAAGAAGAGAATGGATACCATCCTTTTTTTATTCGTGAACAATGGCAGGTAGCACAATTGAATTATTTGCCATCCTTATGTTTTACCTGTATTGAACAGGTGGAACGGCATGCGCTTACGGATGAAATTTTTGTATTAACAAAAGGTCAGGCCGTATTGATCGGTGCAACAATTGAGCAAGACCAGGTGAGTTTTGAATGTATGCAGATGGAACAGGGCGTAACGTATAATATTCCGGTTAACTGCTGGCATACGATTGCGATGAGTGAAGATGCTCAGGTTATCATTGTCGAAAAAAACAATACTCATTTGGGTGACGTTTTTTATTATACACTTTCAAACGAGGATAAACAACAGTTAAAAAATACTATAATGGAATTGGTAATAAAATAGAATATGGAAGATGCAAATAAACAAAGCCATGAAGTGGAATCTTAGTGGCCTTTTGCAAGATTTAGTGCAATTTCAGTTGAATGGATAGTGTAGATTATCGCCCATTTCTGGCTCTGTGATTTGTTATAGCCGCAGTGATGATTATATAACTATTCAAAGAAATTTTAGTTCCATCTTTTGTATGCGCCATAAAAATTATTATTCATGTCATTTATAGATAATTAGAAATGAAAATATTAAAAATCATTGCCTCATTCAGTGTCCTAGTATTTATTTGCTTTTATGCGTCCGCGCAAAAACAAGTAAATAGTATTATTCAGGAGATTCCTGCAAACGAAATTACCTTGTCAGCATCTACTAGTTTTAGTCCGGATCAAAGTGCTGGTCATTTAATAGACGGTTCTGGCGTTCGAAACAAAGTACATGACAATAATGGTAGCGCTACTACCATGTGGCATACTATTCAAAATCCTGCTGCAAGTATCCCTTCAAAAGGATTGCCCGCATTCAAGGCATGGCTTAGATTTGATTTTTCAACTCAAAAATCTTTTAATAGGGTTTTGATATGGAACCATAATCAGGAGAATCTGACTAACCGTGGATTTCGTTTAATTAAGATTTATGGAACAACTGATGGGGTTAGTTGGACTCAGTTAAGTGCATTGGAGTTGCCAAATGCTAAAACGACGAGTGGAAAGGCAACTGAAATCGCCATTGGGGAGAAAAAAAAGCTCAAGGCAGTAATCATTGCTGCAGAATCCAATTGGGGAGGTGACGTTTATGGATTAAGTGAAGTTAGGTTTTTATCTGAGCTTAAGGTTGATAAATCAAATTTTCCTTTTCCCAACGATTTGGAATGTACTTCAACAAGTATTTATCGATTTTGTAAAGATGGGAAGCCGGGGAGAGAGGTCGTACTGAATTTTAAAGGCAATAATTTATTTCAGGCTTCCACTATTGAAGTTTCAGCAGAGGGGCGAACGGAAACTTTTGCTGTTCCATTCCAACAACAGGGACGGACATCAACAAAGATTACCCTGCCATCCCAAGTAGGTGTTGATAAGGAAGTGTCCATACTGGTCACATTGAGATCAGGAAGTAAAATTCTAAAAAAATCATTTGCGCTGAAACCACAAAGGCAATGGACGGTATATATCTATCCGCATTCTCATGTAGATATAGGCTATACCAACACGCAGGCCAATGTTGAAATTATTCATAAACGTAACCTTCTTAATGGAATGAAGCTGGCCAAAGAAACAGCAAATTATCCTGTAGGATCCCGGTATATCTGGAATCCGGAGGTGATTTGGCCAGTGGAGCGTTATTTAAAGAATGCAACACCAACTGAAAAGGAAGAATTATTGGATGCGGTTCGAAAAGGGTATATCCATCTTGATGCCGGTTACATCAATGACAATACAAGCATTACTGCAGATGAGGAATTTCCAAGATATTTTGGTGATGCAAAGAAATTGGAAAAAGCTACAGGAATACCTGTAAACACAATTGTTCAGGTTGATGTTCCGGGTATGACCTGGGGAATCGTACCCATGGCCGCTCAGTTTGGGATAAAATATGTTTTTGCTCCGTTTAATGGGTCTGATCGCATTGGGTTGGCGGATAAACTCAATTTTAAACCCTTTTGGTGGATTGGGCAGGATGGAGTCTCAAAGGTCTTGTTTCTTCAGCCAGGGGATTATACTCCCGGTGCCAGAGCTAAGGGCTTTAAATATTGGCCTATAATGGCTGGCCAAAAGGATCCTGATAAATTACTGCAAATTGTTAAAACAGCCCATCCCCGTGAAAATTTTATTGATGGTTATTTATGGGGAAAACTAAAGGAATTGGAAAACAACAAAGAATATCCATATGATTTATTTCCAATGACATGGGCAATGGCAGATAATACACCTATTGATGCGGACTTGCCTGAGGCTGTAAAAAGCTGGAATGAAGAATATGCGTTTCCCCGTCTGGTTATTTCCAGTTCAACGGATATCATGTCAGCTTTTGAAAAAAAATATGGTGAGGTCATTCCTTCATATAAAGGGGATTTTACGGAGTACTGGACCGATGGCCTTGGGACGGCGGCCAAAGAGACATCAATGAACCGCAATTCGAAAGAGCGGTTAATTCAATCTGATATTCTTTGGTCAATGCTTTATCCAAATCAAAAGGCACCCCGAACTGAGTTTGATGAAGCATGGCGAAATGTCCTGATGGGGTCAGAGCATACCTGGTGTTACATGAATCCAGCTCAGGCTGATATGCAGGATGTTATATGGAAAGTAAAGCAGGGTTTCTTTAAAACAGCTGAACATAGTAGTCAGCAAATACTTTCTAATATGTTAAAACCTATTGCCAGTGAAACCTCTAATATTGTAGGGGTATTTAATACTTTGTCGTGGCCTCGTGGTGGGCTGATAACACTGACCCCTGAGCAGAGTAAAGGCTTTAATATTGTAAGGGATGAGTATAAAAAGATCATAACTTCTCAGCGGCTGAGCACAGGAGAACTGGTATTTTTGGTGTCTGAAATTCCCGCTTTTGGAACCAAAAACTATTATCTGAGCAATAGCTCTGGAAAGAAGCCTGATGTTAAGATAGCAAAAGGAAATACCCTGGATAACGGAATATTTAAGGTGAAAATAGATACGGTTTCGGGAGATGTCATTCATATAACAGATGCATCGGGTACTGAATTTGTAAATAAGAATGACCCGGCCAATATTAATAGCTTCAGGTATCTGCTGGGAAGTGGCGAACCTGCATCAGCAGGACCTCAGTATGCTGCAAATGCAAACACCGTTTTGAGTAATGATGCTGTGAAAATCGTAAAAGCAACTGGTCCAACGGAAGTGAGAGTCGTTATCAAAGAGAACGGACCTCTTGTCGCATCAATACTGGTCACATCAAAAGCCGATGGCTGTAACAAGCTAACCCGTGAAGTCCGTGTTGTTGCTGGCAAACCTGAAATTGAAATAGATAATTTGGTAGACAAAATAGCAACGATAAAAAAAGAAGGGATACATTTTGGATTTGCTTTTGACGTTCCAAATGGACGTACCAGAATGGATATTCCCTGGGGTGTTGTAGAGGTTGAAAAGAACCAACTTCCTGCAGCAAACCGCAATTGGATGAGTTTCCAGCGCTGGCTGGATATTTCCAATGAGAATAAGGGAGTTTCCTGGTGTGCGCTTGATGCACCTACTTTCGAAAGCGGTAATATGACAGCTAACATTATTGGAGGAGCTTTCCATTCACCACAATGGATTGAAAATCTACCACTAAATTCAACCATTTATTCCTGGGCACTTAACAACCATTGGCATACCAATTACCCCTTGTTCCAGGAGGGGAAACTGAATTTTCGTTATAGGATATTACCTCATAAATATGGGTATAACGCGGTAAAAACAAATCGTTTTGGATTGGAACAATCTCGTCCACTGCTTGCGGTGCTGCTAAAGGAAAAAATATCACTTAAACCTGTAGTTAAAATAGATAATGAAAATGTTTTTATATCAGTCATAAAAACCTCAGCAGATGGTAAATCCAAGGTTATCAGACTACGCTCTTTATCAGAGAAAGAAGAAACAGCAATTTTATCATTTCCAGGCATCAGGCCGAAATCCGTGCGGACCTGTGTTGCAGACGAAACTCCAGGCGAAGAAGTTGGAAGCACCATTCATTTGGCGCCATATGGCATAGTAACACTTGTGATTGAATAGATATTAAAAAGGGAGATATTATATCAGGGAAATGGTTGTAGCGTTAGATTTAGTTATGGGTATTGTTTAACTATATAGTCGTTTGCAAATTGCAGGAGGAATTTATTAGCAAAACATAGGAGATGCTTACTTCGGGGATAGGATTTTTGCTGTGAGGGGTTTCTGAAACTGAAATCGTCAGTTATTCATTAAAGTTAGGCTTAGTATAAGCATCGGTGTTATATATGAACACCGATGCAAATGTATTATAGATAAAGGTTTATTTTAAGTCAGCAGGCTTATAATAATTCTCCAGTGTTACAGGAAACATTTTTTCATTGAATAATTTTTGCATTACCCTGATTGTTACCGGACTGATTCCAGTATTTACATTATTTACTTTAATGGGGTAGGTCATGTTGGAGGAATGCCCGTAGCCTACGCAGTGGCCTACTTCATGAGATAAGACATCTCCCGCCCCCGCAACATTTATATAATCCCTTATTACATGGTTTGCATATCCCAAAGTGGATCCACCGCCTAATCCAGATACATTGGTCACTACTCCGCACTGGAAAAAGCTATGATTTAAAATATCGTTATAGGTTTTTAATTTTTGTGCATCTGTCAAAACAGTTGTTCCATCGTTGGCTACAATCCGCTCGTTTAGGAATTCAGTTTTAAAGTCCGCAGATATGAAAACTGTGCCCATGTTAATCATTAACCCGGTATATCTGCGGATATCTTTCGCAGTTATGTCTTCTGCCCAATTATTTGTTACATCATTATTAGGATCATAATCATGGTATTGTATATCCCATTTGAGCACAGCAAGTTTTTTAAGTTTGAGTATGATGGGATTGTCACCGGTGAAATCGAAGGATATTTTGGCTGGATCGATTCCAGTTCCTTTGTATTGGGAAAGGTCGGTTACTTTATTGTTGGTATCTAAGTATAAAACAGTTCCTTCCATAAATGGGTACTTTATTGTTTGTTTCCCATGAGCCCTTATTTTACTGATTTTAATAAGTTTAACGACCTGTTTGTTTGTGGCATCCGTACCGTTTGAAATAGTTGCCAATATGGTTGCGTTTTCAATATCAATGGGCGCGAAATTGGAAATTTCGATGTTTTTTTCGTCAACAGCCCTTACACGGAGCACATGGGCAATGTTATACCGTCTGGCATCCGAGGTCATGACATCAGGCGATTCGTTGTCCTGAAACATCAATGATGAATTCTGATCGCTATCCAAAGCGATGGTTTTTGTTGTTACCTCTGCTAGCTTTGGGAGCTCAGGGTCGTTGTTTTTTCTACAAGAGAGCGATAAAGCGCTACATAGAAACAAATAAAAGATTTTTTTCATAATAGATAATATTTTAATGGTCTAAAATATGCTTAATAATCTTAGTAGGGGGGAGACATATGTCCTGAAAAGGGGGATAAATGTTTTTTTTTGTTGGGTCAGGATTTGAGGTTAAGACCAGCTCAAAAGTAGTAGACGATAAAGGCATACCGGCCATTTTGGTAGATGTAATGCGCTGGTTTAAATGGTTTCGACGATACCGATTTTGCCGCCTTTGCTAATGTTATCAAGCGTAAATGATTTTCGGTATTGGAGTGGACTGATATTTTTTATTTTCTGAAACTGTTTATGGAAATTGGCATGGGTGCTGTATCCGCTTTCATAGCAGATATCAAATATAGACTTGTTGGTTTCAATTAACTGGCTACAGGCATATTCAATGCGCACTTCGTTTAAAAAATCGTTATAGGTTTTTTTCGTGCTGCGTTTAAAGTTCTTGCAAAAAGCAGGAATACTCATACACGCTTTTTTTGCAACATCAGAAAGGGTAATCTGCTCCCGGAAGGAGTCGATAGTGAATTGGAAAACTTTGCCCATAATATCCATACCCTTCTGATCATATGCTTTGGCCTGCTGGGTAGAAACCGAGATATACTCCCGTTGGTTGGCGATTAAAAAGAGGCTTTCAAGTAAAAGAACGATGCGTTTAACGCCGTTCGCGTATTCCAGTTCTTTGATTATTGATGCAAGTTGGTTTTTTATCACAGCTTTTATTTTCAAGCCAAGCATTGATGCTTCAAACAAAGCTTTTATCACACGGTTTTCTGGTAGATGAATGAAACTGGTACCCCAGAAATCTTCCCGGAACTGAACGACTATTGCACTGGTTACTTGATCTCCGGTTTTCTGAAAGGTATGAGGTAGGTTAGCTCCAATTAAGTAAATATCACCTGTTTCAAATTCGCCGATATGGTTTCCAACAAAGCTCATACCAGAACCTTCCGTAAAAAGAATGAGTTCATATTCGATATGCTGATGCCAGCCAACTTCAAAGTTTGGCGTGCGGAATGTCTTTGCTATAAATGAGCTGGATTCATCTGGTAATAGCCGCTGGGTAAATGGTTGCATCTGGATGTGGCATTAAAAGAATAATGGATTAAAGTTAACTAAGTTATTCAATAATTACCATTGGTGTGCAATATTTAGTTTATGATAGTTTATTTTTTTGATAATAAAGTAGTGCTGCTTCTTTTTGGAAACATCTAAATTTAAAGTAATTACAAATCTAACCATTTATGTTATCCAACCACTCAATTCTGAAGCGGGACGCTGCAGTAGAAATGCCTGAAAAAGTTGCCGTAAATAAGTCTTTTATCATCTTAATAAGTTTTGTCGCTGCATTTGGCGGATTATTATTTGGCTTTGATACGGCTATTATATCCGGTGCCATTCCTTACATTACTTCTTATTTCCAGCTTAATGAATACATGTTAGGCTGGGCCGTTAGTTCCATTCTTATAGGGTGTGCCCTGGGAGCGCTCATTGCCGGGGTGTCTGCAGATAAGTATGGACGTCGCATCACGCTGATGATCTGTGCCATACTGTTTGCCGTTTCCGGCCTTGGTGCAAGTTTATCTAATGAGTTGTATCTTTTTATACTTTTCCGTTTAGTTGGCGGGCTGGGCGTGGGGGCAGCCGCAATGGTATCGCCAATGTATATTGCTGAAATAGCTCCTGCGAAATTGAGGGGCCGCCTGGTTGCCTTTTACCAAATGGCGATCGTAATTGGGATTTTACTGGCTTATTTCTCTAATTATTTATTTGATGGCTGGGGTACTAACAACTGGAGGTGGATGTTTGCCTCTCAGGCCATGCCTTCCGCCTTTTTCCTGTTGCTACTATTTGTGGTGCCAGAAACGCCAAGGTGGCTTATTATGAAAGGGCGGAAAAATGAAGCAGCTCAAATTCTGGCTAAAATTTCGCAAGAGATGCCTATAAACGCAGCAGTGCACGAAATTGAACAAAGTTTTCAAAACGATCATAAAATATCTCTGAGACTTTTATTTAGTAAAACCTATAAGCCTGTTTTATTTATTGGAATACTGGTGGCTGTATTTCAACAGGTCACAGGAATTAACTCAATTATTTATTATGCGCCTGTTATTTTTAAAGAAACTGCCAATGATAGCTCTTCGTCGTTAATGCAGACCATCATCATAGGCGTGGTAAACGTGATTGCCACGTTTGGTGCTATTGCACTGGTTGATAAACTCGGGAGAAAGAAATTATTGGTTTCAGGTTGTGTGATAATGGGAATTTCACTGATCGCTGTTGGTTTGTGTTTTCAATACAGGTATTTTGATAATTACATCGTCCTGGTTTTTATGTTGCTCTATGTAGCGGCTTTTGGTAGTACATTGGGAGCTGTTGTTTGGGTATATCTCGCCGAAATTTTTCCTAATCGGATAAGAAGCATAGCCTTGTCTGTTGCAACATTGGCCCTGTGGTTAGCAGATTTTGTGGTAACACTCACCTTTCCGGTTTTGACCAAGCAGTTGGGGATCGCTGGCACCATGTTTATTTATGCTGGTTTTTGTGCCGTGGCCTTTGTATACATGCTGTTTAAAGTAAAAGAAACAAAAGGGAAATCCTTAGAAGAAGTCGAATCATTATTTATACAATAAAATTGTCAAGATGAATAAAGAAAATGCTTTTGTTGACCGAAAAGGTCTAACTCAAGAAAATATTTCGTTCTACCAAACCTATGGGTACCTGATAGCCCCGGAATTGTTAATTGCAGATGAAGTAGAAGAACTTAAAGATGAGACTGCTGCAATTTTCCGCGGCGATAGGGGGCAGGTAGAGGGCTTGTTACCGGCCGATAAAAGTAAGAGTAATGCAGAAGTGATGAAGCAATATGTGGCTATACATTTTCCCCACAAAATCTCCCCGCTCATCAAAGAATACCTGTTTCATGAAAAAATAGTAGAAGTGTTAACTAATGTAGTAAGCCCAAACCTAAAATGTATGCAGTCTATGTTGTTTGTAAAAGGGCCTGGTAAAGCTGGACAGTCATGGCACCAGGATGAGTTTTATATCCCAACCAGAGATCAATCGCTAATTGGTGTGTGGATTGCAATTGATGATGCCACAGTTGATAACGGCTGTCTATGGATAATTCCTGGGCGCCCCAAATACATGATGCCCCGTATAAAAAATGAGAATACGCAATACGCAGATGTAGATACGATTGATGTATCTATGTACAGTACTGATCAGATAATACCTATAGCAGTTAAAAAGGGCTCAGTGGTATTTTTTAACGGATATACCCTGCATAGCTCTAAAAGAAATAAGACAAAAGATTGTTTTCGCACTGCTCTGGTAAATCATTATATGAGCGCTGAATCGATGTTGCCCTGGGATCAGGATGGTAAGTTACCTGCAACTGAAGACCTTAGGGATATTGTGATGATTTCAGGTGAGGATCCTTATGCATGGAAAGGAACCCTAGAGGCAAACCAACCTTATCTTCGTCCAGAAGTATTACAAATTAAAACCAGTTTATAGGGGATGTTAGCAGAATTTTATTGTCCCCGTTGGGGAAGTGAGCAACTGAGTTGGGAAGACTTTTGTGCAAGGGTAAAGCTTGAAGGATATGATGGTATTGAAGTTGGCATAGCCAATAGTGCCGGTCAAAAAGAAATGGATGAAATATGGAATTTAGCCCACAAGCACGAGCTGAAACTTATTGCTCAGTTTTATGACAGTGCTAATCCTGAATTTTCGAAACATTTTGATATTTATGGTGCATGGCTGGAAAAAATAGAATCATATCCTTGTGTGAAAATTGATTCGCAAACGGGAAGGGACATTTTTAGTTTTGAACAAAACCAGAAATTAATATTGGCGGCATCACAGTTTACCAGTCGTACAGGCATAGAGGTCATGCATGAAACGCATCGGCATAAATGTTTATTTGCTGCGCACATAGCTAAAGATTATTTGCAGAAAATTCCAGAGATGAAAATTACCCTTGATGTCTCCCATTGGGTCTGCGTTGGCGAATCATTTCTGGAAGATCAAACAGAAGCCATACAGTTGGCCATTGCACATGCAGGGCATATTCATGCCCGGGTGGGTTATACTGAAGGCCCCCAGGTAACAGATCCCCGTGCAGAGGAATGGCAGCCTGCTGTAGCAGCCCATTTAGCCTGGTGGGACGGAATCGCAGAACGGAAAAAACAGCATGGCGAAACCCTTACCATTACTTCTGAATTTGGCCCATATCCCTATATGGTTTATTTACCAGGTAGTACAACGCCTATTACCAATCAATGGGAGGTGAATGTGTATATGATGCAATTGTTGAAAAAAAGATATCTATAAGTCCTCATGAATAAAATAACAATACAAATGAAAAGAGCTTTTGCTTTTACTGCTTGCATTATGCTTTACTGCAGTATAAGTTTCGCACAAAAACCAATTCTTCCAGCCCAACGCGAATATCATGTCGCTGTTAATGGTAGCGATACAAATACAGGTACATTATCAAGTCCCTATAAAACCATTATGGCTGCGGCTAATAAAGCTATGCCCGGGGATGTAATTACCGTACATGGTGGTATCTATCGAGAATCAATTGTTCCTCCCCGTGGTGGAAACTCCGATAAGGAGCGCATTACCTATCAGGCGGCTAAAGGCGAAAACGTTACTGTAAAAGGTTCGGAAATAGCAAAAGGATGGAAGAGACAGCAGCACGATACCTGGGTATTAAAGCTGCCTAACAACTTTTTTGGATCTTTTAATCCCTATAAAGAGCTGATTCATGGAGATTGGTTTTGGCCGAAGCCCAAAGAACGAAAATATTTGCGAGGCGCGGTATATCTTAATGGCAATTGGTTAATGGAAGCCTCAAAAAAAGAAGAGGTAACAGATAAAGATGCCGATGTCAACAATCAACTTTGGTGTGCTACGGTAGATAGCGACAGTACAACGATCTGGGCGCAATTTAAAAATACAGACCCTAATCAATCTCTGGTAGAGATTAATGTCCGCCAAACTGTATTGTATCCTGATAAACCCTTTATCAATTTCATTACTGTCCGAGGTTTCACTCTTGAGCAAGCGGCAACCAATTGGGCGCCGCCTACAGCCGAACAGCATGGACTTATTGGCACGCATTGGAGCCGTGGTTGGGTGATCGAAAATAACACCATCCGCTATTCAAAATGTGTGGGCATTGCATTGGGTAAATATGGTGATGAGTACGATAATAAAGATACCGAATCAGCTAAAGGCTACGTAGGCACCATTAACCGGGCGCTGGCTTTTGGCTGGAACAAGGGAACAATTGGCGGGCATATTGTACGCAATAATACCATTACCAATTGCGAGCAAACTGGTATTGTGGGAAGCATGGGCTGCTCATTTAGTGTGATAGAAGGGAATAGCATTCATGATATTCATATCCATCGTTTATTTAATGGCGCAGAGCAGGCAGCGATAAAATTTCATGGAGCGGTGGATGTGCAGATTCGCAATAACCATATTTACCGCAGTAATTTTGGGATTTGGCTCGATTGGATGGCACAGGGTGCTCAGATTAAAAACAACCTGATGCACGAAAACGATCACGATATCTTTTTGGAGGTAGATCATGGACCGATGTTGGTAAGCAATAATGTTTTGCTATCCAAAACGAATCTGCTAATGAATTCCAGCGGAGTGGCATTTGTACATAATATTTTCGCTGGCGGAATGAGCGTTATCAATTACGATGGGCGATTAACCCCCTTCCATCTACCGCATTCTACTTTTGTTACTGATTTGCATGATAACCCCGGAGGCGATGTTCAATTTGTAAATAATCTTTTTGTTGCTGCAGGCAATGCGAGTCAATATAGTAAAGCCCTGTTGCCCGTAAGGTTTGAAGGTAATGTATACACCAAAGGAACCATAAGAGCTGTAAACAACGATAAGGCGATGCAGTTTGGAGAAATGAGTAAGGAAGCTCAGGAACAATTTAAAAAATATAAACCAGAAGCAGCCTCCGAAAACAATGCTTTGGTGAAAACAGATTTTGATGCGATGGCCAATTTATCTGCAGAAAAAGATCATTTTTATTTAGAAATTAATCTGGATAGAAGCTGGTTATCCCAAAAAGCCCGAAAACTGGTTACAAGCAGTTCACTTAATCGTGCTGTAGTGCCCAATTTGCCTTTCGAAAATACAGACGGTTCAGTGTTGAGAATCGATACCGATTATTTCGGTAAGAAAAGAAATGCAAATAATCCATCACCTGGACCATTCGAAATAACAGAAAGCGGTAAACAGAAATTAAAATTGTGGTGAGGAAATATCGTCTGGAAGAATGGTTCAATGAATGTGTTTTCAAAATTGTAAATACTGGTATGAAAAGAAAGAATAGCTTAAAACTAAGGATGTTGATCACCACGTTTTGCTGGATGTTTGCTTCTTGCATTGTTGTTGCACAACAAATCGTAAAAGCGCCAAAACCTTTTTTTCCCTTGCCGAATGCAGCCCAATTGCGATGGCATAAAGCTGAGTATTTGATGTTCGTGCATTTTGGAATGAAAACATTTTATCCAAGCGATGATCATATGGGCTATGGTCTGGAAGACCCTAAACGGTTTTTTCCCGCAAAGTTTGATGCCAACCAATGGGCCGATGCAGCCAAAACAGGAGGTTTTAAAGGTATTGTGTTCACAAGCAAACACCACGATGGTTTTTGTAACTGGTCCACAGCAACAACCAATCATAGTGTACAAGCTTCGCCCTGGAAAAATGGCAAAGGAGATGTCGTAAAAGAAGTATCGGATGCCTGCAGAAAAGCTGGGATTCAGTTTGGTATCTATGTTTCTATTATCGATAAGCATTTTGAACAAAAGGGATCACCTGAATATAAAATATATGGTGATTACTATTATGCGCAAATTAAAGAGCTCAGCACTCGCTATGGAAAAATTGATGAATATTGGTTTGATGGGTTTAATGCCGATAAACTGAAAATGGATTACCCGAGAATAGGTAAGATGATCGCAAAAAACCAACCCGGCGCAGTAATTTATGATTCAAAGGTATTGGTAAATACTATTCCAGACCGTTGTTTGGCCTGGCCTGGCGGACATGGAGGCATTACTCCTGATCAGGATTACCGGCAGTTGGTAAACGATACGCTACGCTGGTATCCTAACGAACCCTCAATCATTCTGCAGGGCAATTGGTTTCATAACGGAAAACCTGCTATAGAATTGAAACAGATGCAGGATTATTATCTTAGTTCGGTTGGTTATGGCACCACTGCGTTAATGAATATATCACCTAACAGCGATGGATTGATTGATAAGGAAACTATCCAAAAGCTCAGTGCTTTTAAGCAATGGGTAGATCAGGTTCATCAGCAAAATCCAGCCTTATTAAAAAAAGCAAAATCCTTATTACCATGCAGGGATAATAACTCCAGATATGCAGCTAACAAAGTAAACGATGGCAATTACAACAGCTATTTTGCTACTGATGACAAGGTAACCACGGCAACAATTGAAATTGAACTTGGGCAGACCAAAAAAATTGATGGATTCATTTTGCAGGAATACATTCCACTGGGGCAGCGGGTAGAAGCATACAGCCTGGAATGCCGTGTAAATGGACAGTGGAAAGATGTATTCACCGGAAAAAAAATTGGCTACAAACGCATCATTCTTGCTGGCCGTGCATCGGCAAAAGATATTCAATTCCCTGACGCTGATGCTGTCCGGCTTCGAATTGATAAAGCGGGAGCCTCCCCGTTGATTAATAATTTCCAGGTGATCAGTCTAGGAGGTAAATAAACCTGAAAAGAAGACCTTAAAAGCGGGGATTTTGGTATAGTTCAGACGGTGAATTTCAAGCTTATTGTCTTGTCCTGAAATAGC